>JBEQAD010000218.1:0-5811 GCA_041640515.1 Saprospiraceae bacterium
TAACTGAACGCCTGTCACATTGTACACATTATAGATAGCAGAGCCCGACACAGCAAAACTGTGTGTGTTGCGGAAAATGTTGTTAATCACCTCCGTACCTTGTGCCAACGTGGTCGATATATTCAAGTTAGCCGTGAATCCCGCTGAGGTACCTCCCACCACTGGGCCGAAGAAATTCACTGAGTTATTGTATACCTTAGTGTAGTAGCCACCCGACAACCGAATACCGTAAGCATTAAACGTACCGCCCGGATAGTTCGCACCTACCATATCTGAAATAAAGTTGTTAGCTATCAGCGTGTTAGTGATAGCTGTCGTGCTACTGAGGAATATGCCATAGCTCCCCCATCCTCCTGGATTGGTGTTTTTAATACCAGTCAGGTCGTTCCGCACTACCTGGGCGTTTGCTACGCCTGTGCCCACGTCAATACCAGCGATACTGGCGCTTAGCGTGGAGGTAATCATGTTGAAGATCTTGTTCTGAGAGATTAGCGGAGCATTGGCATACTGGATATCCACACCGCGGAATAATACATAATCTGACGCATCGGGAGCGCCTATCTCATTACCAATAATCTGCAACCCATCATTATGTCCGATAAAAGAAGAGGCGCGCGCGTATATACCATAGTAGGCACGCTTGATGGTATTGTTTTGAATAACTACGTTATCGTTATTGTCTCCTGTGCCCGTCGTAGTAATAGAGGCGCCTCCAACATAAATACCGAAAGTAGAAGTAGTCGCATTGCTTCCTGCTGTGAGGTTGCAGTTCTTGATTGTGTTATTAGTAGCTCCATTCAGCACGCCAACACTCGACAGCCAGATGACTGCAGTATTGGCACTCGTTGAGGTGTTGATGATGTTCAAGTTGCGGTCTGTCCCACCCGAATTGGAACCATCGATAATGATCCAGTCAGCACCATTGAGACGGATAATGCTTGTGGAGGAAGTTCCACTGATGGTTGCCGTATTAGCTGCCGCCGGACGAATAGTCAGCGTATTTACGGAGCTAGCGTAGGCATTGGCATTGATAGTAATCGGGAAGGTTTCCGACGGATACGAAGCGTCTATCAGACTGAATACAATTGGGCCAGCAATACAGCGGTTATTGTAATCGGCTACAGCGGCCGTAAGTGTGGTATAATCACCACCGACGCCTACCGTATAAACGCCACTCAGCGCTGCTTGCACCGTTGCTGTGTTTGGCGAGGCCGGATGGGTAGTAACGTTATTCACATCTACAGCCACCGCACCACCGGCATTGGAGCCTATATTGCCTAAATTATCTTGTGCGATGATATAGTAAGAAATGACATCACCCGCAGCGACACCGCCCATGTCAGCCACTATAATCGTAAAGTCCCACGTGCTGTTAGTTGCCGTACCCGTTACCAGCGTACCCGCATTAGAGAACCAAGAGCCAGCGCCTTTGCGGTAGTAAATGCGCGGTATCAGAGCGCCTGCGAGTGGGATACCTGTGCCATCGGTTATCTGCACGTTGTTCAGGTTGATGTTCCCTGTGCCACAGGCACCAATCAGCGGCGTGTAAGCAATACCCGGCCCCGAAGCATCAGCGAGCAAGAAATTGCCCGCATCTGCTCCAATGTCCGAAGGCGTGAGGCCATTGCGCACCTGGCCATCGAAGTCATCCGGAGCAGCAAGCACCGGTTGCGCACCGCCTTCCACCACTGTCGGAGTGGTTGTTTGAATGTGGAGGTCCACCGTAGAGGAAGTACCCGTTGGCGCCACAAACTGCGGGTCGCCGCTCACGCTCTGGATATCGTTACCGGTTGCTGTACGCCAATCAGCCAGTGTAGTTCGGTCCACACCGTTGTACAGGCCAATATGACCACCTGTACCTGTTACATACAGGTCGTTGTAGTTGCTGGCCACGCCCGCGGGGTTAGGCGCCGTTCCGGCAAATGCAATGGCGTAGTGCTTACCCGAACTCGTATTGTTCGAGCGCGCATTATAGAAGATATTGCTCAGATAATTGCGCGTGCCCGTAGTAACTATGCTCGTAAAAGCAAAAGTGTTGCTCGAGCCGCCATCCACGCCCGTACCACCGATGTACACGCTGTTAAAGTGCACATTGTTGTTACCCGCAGCCTCCCGGATACCAAAGATGCTGTAACCGTTGGTGATACTATTACCTGCAGCATCTATACCCAAGCGAACCATATTGTTCTGAACATTTGCAGTGCCTGCGTTCAGCTGGATGCCCGTAATGTTGGCCGTCAAGTTGGACGTCTGCAACGCAAGGCTGTGAATAAAGTTGCGCGCTAAGGTGTTGCTCGTAACGGAAGGTACGCTGTGGTTGATGCCCGTTACTGAAGCTGCAGCCGAAGGGTTAGTGTTCACCAGGGTGTGAATAGTATTCTGAGCAATGTTATTAGTACCTGCCGTGGAGGACGTGGTAATAATGGAGATACCCATTATAGACGCCGAACCACCCGTACCTGTCGCGCCACTTGCCGACGATAAATTCCGGATAGTATTGCCAGTAATGGTAAAAGTACCAACATTGCTAGAGCCCTGGGCCATAATGCCCCACATGATATTGGATGTACCTGTACTACTTGCTGTTAAATTAGCAATAGTGTTGTTCGTGATCTGCTGATCCGGTGCATTCGAGAACGATATAATACCTGTAATAGCGCCGGTTGCGTTGGCATTGCTCGTAATGTTATCAGATAGCGTAGCGCTTCCTATGGCATTACCCGTAACAATGTAGTTGTGACCTACCGTGGTACCCTGAATCGAAATAGGCCGCAGTACTGGAGGTGTCGCCGGGGCGCCCGATACAGTCATACTCAGCCCACCAATAGAGTTATCGCTAATAGTAGTAGTATTAGTTGGAGAGGTGCCGCCTGCAAGGATACCGGCAAAGCCACTACCTGAGCCTGAGAAAGTTAGCACAATACTGTTGTTGGCTGTTAGGCTGCCAATGGTGTTTCCAGTGCATAAGAAAGTGCCTTGGCCTAACAGAATAGCACCGTTAAATAAGGTGGCATTGGAAGTAGTCAGATCAATGTTGCGAATCGTGTTGCCTTGTATTAAAGTTGTCGCTCCGGAAACAGTAAAGTTCATAGCCCGGAAATTACCGGAGCCAGTCAGCACCATCGGATCACCGCCACACTGCGGCGCCGTACCACCGATAAAGTTGTTGGTGATGACAAAGTCGCCTGTGATGGTGTTATTAAAATTCAAGGCACCAAACTGGGCTGCGGGTAAGGTGCGAGCAGCCGTCTGGTAAAAACTATTGCCCGTAATTGTCCAAGCCCGGTTTCCTGTGGTAATAAATACGCCAATGGCCGTGCTTGTGCCGAAGAAATTGTATATGTTGTTGTTGGCAATTGTGTTATTGCTATTCCAGGTCGAAGCAGAAGAGGTTGTACCCGAGCTGTAAATACAGTTCGCCGGGGTGCCTCCTGCTGTTTCATGAATATCGTTGAATTCAATCAAGTTATCATCATTGCCAAAACCTGAGGCATTTGTCGTGGTTGAAAACAAGATAACTCCATTGACAGTAGAAGTATTTTGCCCTTGAATATCGCAGTAACGCACAATATTATTCGATGCCTCATTGATAAACCGGATAGCGTTGCCCGTGGTACTCGTATTGATGATAGACAATTCTTTAGCTGTTCCCACACCACCGGGGCGTCCATCAATGCGCCACCATTGCCCCCCGTTGATGTCTATCGTCTGGGATGCTGAGCTGGTAATAACACGCCCTGTTACGCCCGGTGCTGGGCGTATAGTCACTGTGGTACCTGGGGCGGCGCACAGAAAAGCGGGCAAAACAATCGGGAAAGAAGGCTCCAGGGCACTCGTATATGTACTTAAAAGTTCGAGGAAAACATCTCCATTCGCACCATTAGCTACTACATCAGCTACCGCTGCGGTGAGGTTCGGATAGTCGCCACCCGTACCTACTGTTTTGATTCCCGATACAGAACAAGGCAACGTAGTCGCTGAGGCCGTCAGTGGATTCGAAGTCAGATACACTGGCCCGGCGTTGCAAGCAGAGCCATTGAAGGCATAAACCCAGAAGAAATAGGTGGTGTTAGGAGTAAGCCCTGTCGCGTTAAAACTGGTCGAGGGACCTGAAGCGACAATAACTCCTCCTAAAGCACTAGCGCCAGGGCTATATGAGGTCCCGTTAACCGGAGGTAGCGGCGGTGTATTCGTAGGAGTCTGAACTACCAAGTAGCCATCGGGGGAACCCGCAGCAGGAGCGAAGGTACCGTTGATATTCGATTGTCCTGGTGTAAGCACTAGATTAGTCGGCTGGTTGGCAGGAGCACTAGCCGCCACGCTGCTGGATATCAGAGAAATATTATCTATGGCACCAGGAGGTTGCCCGTAGACAGAACCATCGTTCGACCACATGAACACCAGGCGCTGGGTTGTTCCAGCAAAAGAGGCCGGAAGACATATTGTCTGCGTCTGGTAAGTAGCCTGCAGATTGAGATTAGGCGGCGAGCACAAGATGACTGCACCAGGATAGCTGACTGGTATATTATTCCAACTTTGAAAACCTCCTGCTGGTACGTTTACAGTAGGCGTGAGAGACGTAGGCATAGCATAAACTGTCAAGTAGTCATAGCTACCCTCTCCCTGGGCCTTCCATTGAAAAGATAGGGTAATAAACGTTTGTCCTGCGGGAAAGGTAATGTCCCTATAAAAGTGTACTGTGGAAGCTGCACCACTATAGTTATAGGTGCTACCTGCAGGGTTGTCGGATATATAGGCACAGTTGGCACCCGTAGCGGGAACGCCAACACTCCCTACAAACCACTGATTTGTAGCGCCGTTTACTACCGTCCAGCCATTGGCAGTGAAGGTGGCGCCATTTTCAAAGCCGCCGTCGCCATTAGGGTCAATTAGGACGGTGGTCTGCGCCCAAATATGACCTGCACATATGAGCCCACAGGCGAGAGCCAATAAGCGAGTACCCACGAGTAATGTGTTTTTCATGAGATGGAATGATTAGTTGTCTTAAACAATAAGTGAGGCACTTCTCTGACGGAAGGACCTACTGATGATGCCTAAATAGAAGTTTATTGTCCGGAGAGTTGTGGTTGCTGAACTTCGGTGAGCGCCTCTATTAAGCCCGGTAAATAGGTAAAGAGGATGCCTTCTGGCATTTCTTTCAACTCCGGGTCAGCAGGAGCCTCCCCTATTACCTTTTCGTAACTCTCCACAATAGCGTCATCCAAGGCCTTGCCGCCCTGGAGCGCCTGCTCCACATAGTTGAGTAGCCTTATATAAGCTTTGAACAATGCTTGGTCAGCACTCGGTATACCACTAGGCCAGAAAGCAGAGAGGAAGCTTCCATAGCGACTGCGCTCAGCATCTATTACAGAAGCGGCATCCAAGGGTTCCCGCCATACGATATCGCGAAGGCCGCCCAGATCTTCACGGACGGTACTGGAGGAAGACTGGGCCAAAGTTGATGTCATCGGAAAGAAGCATCCGACCAGGATAAGCGCACACAGCTTCGCCTGTGACGAGAAACAAGTAAACTTCACTTTCATGAGAATCAAGACGTTGTGAAAACCTATAATTGATTGTAACAGATTAAAACACTACAAAAGTAATAGGTTTTTAACAAAAAAAAGAAAAGGCTGGCAAAAAATTCTATCCCACAGCAATACTGAACAATACAATTATCGAGTATGGTGAAAGGAACATAAACAAGCCGCCCTACTTCGGTTTCCCGAAGCAGGGCGGCCGCTCTTCTATCCCTCAAGCCAGGGGCTCGCCCTCGCTTACTTCGTCTGTATCATCTTCCGAACCGCGCTG
>JBEQAD010000219.1:0-5764 GCA_041640515.1 Saprospiraceae bacterium
CCAGAGCAAACGCGAATATCTCATTACAGCCGGGATGCTAAAGGTGATAGGCTGGTGCAAAGATGCAAGGTTTGCCAACAACGCCTCTTATTGGACGCGCAGTGTCTGGCCGGGTCGAATGACATCGCTAAGGCCGGGATTGAGTCGCCGCAAACGCTCTACACTGGTCTCGTAGCGGCGCGCGATGCTGCTCAGCGTATCACCTGGGACGACGGTGTAATAATGCTCTACTTGACCCGTAGCCATGTTGATGGTTATGGATGAGCCAGAAGAAGGAAGCATATCTTCTGTCGAAATGGGCGTTATAGGTGTGGGCGCTAACAGCGGCTGGGTAGGCAGCATCTCTACCGTTATGCTTGAAGAGGGGGCAGCCGCAGTGTCGCGCCGGGTTGGTACGCCCTTGATGACCAGAGCGTTTTTTTTATCGGCAGGTGAAGGAGCCAGACTAACCAGCGTACCGGCAGGCAGAGGAGCCTCCTTCAGGGTTGGGTTGAGGCGGCGCAGTGTCTGCACCTGTACCCCATAAAGTTGAGCAATCTGCCGCAGCGTCTGGTCTTTTGCTGCTCGGTGCACAATGGGTGCTTCAGCCCCAACACTGGCCGGCTTGGGCTCAATAAACACTGGGTCGCCCACTCCTAACAATCCTTCTTCCGTATACAAGCTGTCATTGAAAGCCACCAAGGCCTCTACAGGAGTCTGGTAAAGTTGGGCCAAGCGGCGCAGCGTTTCCCCCTCGCGCGCCTGCACCATACGCGCTCCATTCACTATCGCCACGCGCTTCAACGCCAGCCGGCCGTTTCGCACCCATTGGTCGTACTCGTACAGCCGGTGCCGCTCGATATAGAAAATGAGCCGCTCGGCATAGTGGCTCACTGGCGAATACCCGGCTTTTTGTAGCCCTTCTGCCCAGCCTCTGTAGTCCAGCGGGTCTAATTTGAACAGAAACCCATAGCGTTGTGCCTTCTCTGGGTGAAGCAAGAAGGCGCTGTGGTCGGTATACGAGGCTACCACATTGGAGTACTTTCGAAAACACGATAGGACGGGCCTGCCTTTGGCATCGAATTCGTCGTCGTTTTTGGCATAGGTCTCACCGTTCCAGTGTTTTCCGCACTTCAGGCCAAAATGGTTGTTGGCCTTTTGCGCCAGCTCGCTAGTGCCAGCGCGCGTTTCGAGCAGGGCTTGCGCCAGCTTAATGCTAGCGGGCACGCCGCTGCGTTCCATCTCATCCATGGCAATGTCCCGATAGGACAGGATATACACCTCGCGCAGCGAGTCCATCACCGTATCAGCCGTTTTCTGGGCCACTAACACCGCAGGTGCCAATCCACCCACGATAAGGGCAGCAAGCAGACGAAACATAGTTCCTTCGTTTTGTAATCGGTTTATACGCAAGCGAAGGTAAAGCATTTCGGCAGACCTTACGCATTTAACCAATATACTACTTTTAATACCAGTGCGCGATTTTTAGGTGAAAAGAAGCGCACTTCCGTGTTGGCAATAGGTGTAGCAAAAGAGTTGTCGGTGTAAACTAAGAAAACGTCGGACACCGGAGCAAAGCGCCACTGCAGACGAGCATTGATATTGAAATTATTGGCTTGAGTATTCCATTGGAAAAAAGCACTGATAAACCAACTGCGCAAGAAGGCCAGCTCAGCGCGGGGGCCTACAATCCACACATCAGCCTTAGCATAGGGTGCAGGGAGCCGGATTCGGTTGTACGTATAGCTGACCGCAAACGTACCATAGGGCTGCCAGCGATAGCTTATCTCCCCTTGCACCGACTGTGCCTGTCCGTTGAAAAATTGACCAACGAGCACCTCTACCCACCCTCGCAAATCGTAGGTGTTGCTGCTCGAAAAATATGCTCCTCCGTTGTTGTAGGTATATCCTTGACCACCGGGCAAGGGTTTTGTACCTGGGCGGTATAGGTTGGTAGGGTCAAAATCCTCGAAAAGGAAGGTGTAATTGTTGTTCAAATAGAAGCCCACTTCAGCTTGATTCTGAAAAGTAGCCCTCCCACTCACCCCCAACTCGCGATCCGTCTCCTGGAAGAAGAGCGAATACGTGAAATCTCCATTGAGGCGTACCGACCAATTGTTGATTTTCCCTTTTTTCGGGTAAAAAATCAGACCTCCGCCAGGGAAAAAACTTTGAAAACCTTTTCGGGGGACAAAGCCCGCTTCGGCTGTGTAAAACGAATCCACCAGCAAATAGCCCAAGCGCGCGTTGAAATGGCGGTCGAAATAGCCCAAAAACTGAGCCGCCGTTTGACCGCGGCGACGCGGGTCGGGCGAAAACGAACGATGGTAATACCACTCTCCCTCCCAGCGGTTGTCGGCGCTGTAGAGATTAAACTCTAAGCCAGCTACGCGGTTCCAAGGCTGGATATCGGCCCGTTGCACGTCCGTTAAGGCCCCGACAAAGTTTTCTTTGTTGACGAAAATACCACTCAGTGCGCTGCGGCTAAACACTTTGCGCTGCAGCGTGGCTACGGTGAAGTTAGCCGCTGGCAGTACTCGCGCTGAGTCCCAGTTGAGGCGCGCGGTTTGCATATTGAGTAGCCCTACGCGCCATTCATCTGTGATTTTGCCGCTCATACGGGCTCCCGCCACGATAGGCACTGTTTCATTTTGACCCGTGAGCGGATTACGCGCCAGACCGATGCGCCTAGAGAAGAAGGGCCGCGTCCTTGGAAAGCCAAACATAGCAAACAGGTCGCGGTTTTCTAAGAAAAACTGGCGCCTTTCGGGGAAAAAGAGCTCGAACCGACTGAGATTGACGACCTGCCGGTCCACTTCTACTTGCGAAAAGTCAGGGTTGAACGTGAGGTCTAAGTTGAGCGAGGGGGTAATGCCCACTTTAGCATCACCACCTATGCCATAAGCGCTGCGTTGGGCGCGCTCCACCAACGTCAGCGCGGGCGCCTGACGCCGAAAGTCGGTTTCTTGCCGGGCGGTGATGTACGGAATGATGGCAGCATTCAGCCCAGGTGGCGGTGGCGGTGTCTCCCACTGCAAAGGACGGCAAAAGGCCAAGTTGCCGGGCTCGTATTGGCGCGGAACGGGATGCCAGGTGCTAACTTCCCAGCCTTTCAAGCGCGTGCGGACGAAGTTGACCGCCCAAGTATTGGCTCCTTCTGAGCGCGAATAGCGCAGAGTTTTGAACGGAATGGCCATTTCTGCCACCCAGTAGTCGCCGTGGTTGACCACGGCCGACGTCCAACGGTTGTCCCAATCGAGTGAAAGGGTGGTGCCATTGTCGATGAGCGCCTCCCGCTGTACGTTGAGTGGACTAATGCCAAAAAGGAAGCCGTTCAACCCATCGCGTGACGGGCTGAGCAACACATCGAAAACATCGCTGCTACCCGTGGGAAAATCGCGTTTCAATGATGGCACCGTGTAGTCGGCGCGCGCTTGCCAACAGGTCACTCCAACGTACAGAAATCGGTCATCGAACGTCAGCCGCACCTCCGTGCGCGCATCAGCCAGCACCGTATCTACTGGAAACTGCTGGGTGAAATCCGAAGCTACTTCTGCTTCAGCCCAGGCGGCTTCATTCAGTTGCCCATCTACAGCCATGGGCACAGTTGCTTTGCGAAGGCGCAACCCATCCGGCACGTGCCCCGGTACCCGACGGGATAACGCTGCCGAAGCCTCAAGGAGGGATATGGGAGCGAGGGGCCCTTGAGCTAGCCCCAAAGGAGGCAGCATAGCATATAACACCAATAAAAAAGAGCCCAGTTTTTTCATTACCCAGGTAAAGGTGGGCTTTACCCGCTAACCACCAAACAGCAATTGTACCAGCAGCAACCGAATGCCGACAAACAGTCAGATTTTCTTTGGTTTTTTTGCCGAACCTGAACGCGGCTCCAGTGTTATATGAGCAGTTGAGCATCGACCCTTTCTATGACTACTATTTTCAACATTTTCTCTTGCTATGAAGCGACGCGCCATTGTTTGGTTTCGACAAGATTTGCGTCTGCACGACAATGAGGCCATAACTACCGCTCTGCGCATGGCCGATGAGGTCATTCCCATCTATGTGTTCGATGAGCGCACCTTTCTGGGCAAAACGCGCTTCGGATTTCCTAAGACGGGAAAGTTCAGGGCGCAATTCCTCATAGAAAGTGTGGCGGACCTGCGTCAAAACATCCGGCGTTTGGGTTCGGAGCTGCTGGTGCGCAGGGGTAAGCCAGAGATTATCGTCTCCGAACTCGCGCGCCAGATGAAGGTCTCCTGGGTGCTGTGTAATCGCGAGCGTACGTACGAGGAAGAACAGGTACAGGACGCTCTGGAGCGCAAATTGTGGTCGTTTGGCGTAGAGTTGCTCTACGTTCGGGGGAAGATGCTTTATCACACGCAAGATCTACCTGTACCCGTACAACACACCCCCGATGTCTTTACCCAGTTTCGCAAGGAAAACGAGCATATTACCCCCATACGACCGCCCTTTCCCACGCCCAATGCGCTGCCGCCCTTGCCTCCTGGCCTAGAGGCGGGCGATATCCCGACTCTGAAAGACCTGGGGCATGATCCTTTTGATCCTGACCCTCGAAGTGTGTTGCCCTTCAAAGGTGGCGAAACGGAAGGGCTTGCGCGGCTGCGTCATTACTTATGGGAAACGGACGCCGTTGCGCGTTATAAGGAAACCCGCAACGGACTTATCGGAGCCAACTACTCCTCCAAATTCTCGCCTTGGTTGGCTGCCGGCTGTTTGTCGCCCAAGTTCATTTATCACGAACTTAAGCGCTATGAGCACGAGCGCGTGCGCAACGAAAGTACTTACTGGCTTTTCTTTGAACTATTATGGCGCGACTTCTTCCGCCTTATGGGCAAAAAACACCGCCACCGCATTTTCTTAAAAAGCGGCCCCCAGAATAAGCCCCTACCCCATCTCAAAAACGACTGGGAGCGCTTTCTAGCTTGGGCTGAAGGCCGTACCGGCGTGCCCTTTGTGGACGCCAATATGCGCGAGCTGAACGCTACCGGCTGGATGAGCAACCGCGGACGTCAGAACGTCGCTTCTTTTCTGGTACGCGACCTGAAAGTTAACTGGCAAATGGGGGCCGAATATTTCGAGTCATTACTTCTCGATTATGACCCTTGCTCCAATTGGGGCAATTGGAACTATGTGGCCGGCGTAGGCAGCGACCCGCGCGAAGACCGATATTTCAACATCCTCACCCAAGCACGCAATTATGACCCTAACGGCGATTATGTGCGCCTGTGGTGCCCTGAACTGCGCGAAGTGCCTAAAGAGAAAATTCACCGGCCCGATTTGCTTAGCGCTAGCGAGCGCCAACAATGGCGAGTTAATGGTTATCCGAAAGCCATCGTCCGCATTGAAAAATGGGCGCACGTCTAAGCCTGTGTCCGTTTCACAGAGTCGCTTAACAGTCCAGTAGGAGGCAGTCTGGCAACCAAACACACGGGTATTGGTATCTTTGCCTCCAGCCGACGCCCATTGGCCGGCGCGATATATCCATGAAAATGCAAAGCATTGTCTTCGGCGGGCTTCTGACGACGCTTGCCCTTGCCTGTACCGACCAGAAGGAGCAGGTGCCTGCTTATTTGCGCATTGAGCCTTTTAGTGTCGAGAGCCTTGGCGGCGCAGAATGGCAAAACATTACAGAAGCCTGGGTGTACGTCAACAACCAGTTTTTGGGTGGCTACTCCATTCCTGCCTTAGTACCTGTATTGGAAGAAGACACCTGCACAGTCCTGGTTTTCCCAGGTGTGAAGGAAAACGGGCAAATACTTACGCC
>JBEQAD010000220.1:0-5758 GCA_041640515.1 Saprospiraceae bacterium
CGCGCTAGAGCAGGCGTGGGCCTGGCGGGGGAGTTGGGCACAGGAGTGACGCTGGTGGCAGAGAGCCTGCCCGGGCAAAAGCGGGGTTTGGGCGCTGCGCTCATGGCGTCGTTCGGGATGTTGGGCGCCGTTGCTGCTGGCAGCATGGGCTGGGTGGTAGCTGATTGGCGGCATGCTTACTACATCGGCAGTGGGCTGGGTTTTCTTTTGCTCGTCCTGCGATTGTCGGTGGGAGAGAGCCGACTTTTTGAGAAAATGCGGGCACACCGGGAAGTAGCGCGTGGCCATTTTTGGATGTTCCTCACGCATCGAGAGCGCCTGGGTCGGTTGCTGAAATGCTCGCTGTTGGGCATCTCGACCTGGTTCAATGTGGGTATTCTAATGACCTTGGCCCCCGAATTGGGCGTGGCTAAGGGAGTCAGGGGGCCAGTGGATGCGGCATTGGCTGTAGTATTTTTTCACGTAGGCATGGTGGCAGGCGATGCGGGCGCGGGGCTACTCAGTCAACACTTGCGCAGCCGTTTGCGGGCGCTGCGGTGGTTCTTGGTGGCGCAGGTAGTGTGCGTGGGAGGGTATCTATTTGCACCACTGCCCACACCGGATTGGATGTACTTCCTCATCGTACTGCTGGGTGTGAGCGGCGGCTATTGGGCTGTATTTATCACGAACGCCACTGAGCAATTTGGCACCAACTTGCGTGCCACAGCGGCCAGCGCAGCGCCAGCATTGGTGCGCTTGGCCTTCGTCCCCATTTCGGCGGCTTTTCAGTGGCTTAAGGCGCCCTTAATGCTGGGCAGCCCTCTGCTAGCCGCAGCAGCTGTAGGCGCTGCTTGTATGGGCGCTGCTTTATGGGCTTCCTATCGGCTGGAAGAACCTTTTTTTAAAAGTCTGGATTACCTGGAGCGCTGAACATCAAATAAAAAAGCCCGCTCCCTTCTTTTAGAGAGCGGGCACTCCTTCTTATGGAGTTTGAATCCCCCGCCAAGGTTTATCTTTAGTTTTCTTTGGTTTTTGGGGCGGTTTCATAAAGGCTCGGAAATGTGGGACATCAGCCGCAGGAAAAGTACTATTGCAAGGTTGGAATGGTCTTTGGAGAAAAGCCAGCGGAGTTGAGATGTGAAGTTTCATCTGCATTTTGAGGCAGAGAGCCGTAGCGCATCCACCCCGCTGGTTAGTTTCAAAGAGTTGGTGTGGGTGAAAAATATTTGTCGAGATACCTCGACCAAACCAACTGGCTTTAAGGAGCTTCACCCGTGAGCGTCGCAGCTTCCCTTCTGCGCGTCAGCTTCACCCAGTGGGTATAGGGGGCTTGAACATGAACAGAATTTACTTTCAAAGAACCTGTTTTCGATGGTCGGCGAGAGCAGGATGTGCCAGAGGCATGCCGTGTAGTTTTAAAAGTTCGCTTTGTTTTGGCTATCGGTATGTGCGAGATAACTTCGCCGCGTGTCAGGCTCGCGGTGGTTTGATGACACAAAGGTGGCCTACCTTAACACCGGCTGGCAAACACGAAAAATCGCTTAACTTCCATTGCGGCTTTGTATTGCCGTATCCTCTTCGGTTACTCCGATCATGCAAGACAGCTTACTCGTCCGGACGCTTCAGCTGCTCTCCCCTGCCGAACTTGATGACTTAGAGAAGTTTGTAAACTCTCCTATTTTCAATGAGGCTAATCGCTTCCACGATACGGTGCGTCTTTTTGGATATCTTCGGGCCTATCACCCCAACTTCAATGCACCGGAGCTGGACAAATCCACTGCTGGGCGTGCCCTCTTTCCCACGCGAAACCGACCCGAAAATGAGCTGGAGCGCACAATGGCCCAGCTGATGCATATCGTCAAGCAGTTCATCAATTTCCGCTATTCGGCGGTAAAAGGCGGGCGTGTAGTGCGCAGCGGCCGCAAGCAAAACGTGCTGGAAAGCCCAGTGTCGCTGCTCAACTTTGCCCGCAAACAACTCGCTCTCATGCGCTTTTACAGCGAGCGCTTACTGCAAAAGCCAGCGGACTTTCCCAGAAACGTCTCGCCTGAGCTGCAGGATAGGAGCAAGAAGCGGCGGGTTAGGCGAGCAGAAAACTTCTTTCGCCATCTTTACGATGAGCTAAAAGAGACTTTTGACGCACAACAGCGCTTCGAAGACTTTGAAGAATACGAGTTTAGCGACTTCTACTACTTCCGCTACTTGGCAGAGCAAGAGAAGGCCATTTACGAAAGCCTGCATGAATGGTCGGCGCAAGGCGGCTTCGTTAACCTGCTGGTGGCTACCGAAAGCCTCGACCGCTTTTACCTGCTGAGCAAACTGGACCAGATGTGCCGGCTACTGCATCTGCAACAAATAGCTATGCCCTTTGAGGAGAACTCTGACGAGTACCGCCGGCTCATGACCAACCAGAAGCTGACGGTAAAAATGATTAAGCTATTGGCTAAACACGATTACCACCGCGAAGACCCCAGCATCGAGCTGTATTTCACTTTGCTGCAGCTGTTTGTGAAAAAAAAGCCGGAAAAAACCGATGCATTAGCCGAGCACTTTTTTCACCTACTGCGTCAGCACGCGGCGTTGGTGCCTATGCGCCGGTTTCGCGACTTCAACGTCATGGTGCGCTCCTACTGGGCGCGCCGATATCGGCAGGCGCGCGACCGCCGTTTTCTGGAGCAAATTTTTCTATCGCATCAGGAGGACGTGGAGCAGCTGCGCCGCAACAACGAGGACATTCAAAGCTCCCACTTTCAGAGTATTCTCTTCAACGCCATCAAACTAGGACATCTAGATTGGGCCGAGGCCTTTTTGCAGGAATTTGCGCCACGCATCACGGCTACGCCTGACCCCCTGTTGGTAAGCAATGTTGGGCGAGCTATGCTGGCCTTTGCTCGTGGACAATTCGACCAAGCAGCCGAAGTACTGCCGCATTATTTTATTTATGGCACTACCGACGATCCCAATCTGTACTCTTTGGCAGCTACGCTCGATGTACGCATCCGCTACGAGCGAAACACGCTCCTGGATGAAGAAGGCACCAACATGCGCCGGGCAACGTACAAGCGCATCAAGGAAAACAAGACTTTATTACCCGAACGCCGCGCAAGCATCCTGGGCTTCTATCAAGCCGCCGTGCAGTTGTTTCGGCAAAAGGAAAAAGCCAACCTTCGCTCAGCTAAACCAGAACAATTGCGCCAGGAGGTGGAGCGCATTCGGAATAGCCTGGAAGTTACTCCGGTCGTAGACAGCGAATGGCTGCGCGACAAGTGCCGCGAGCTATTAGCCAATCTACCGAGCAAGCCTGAAAAACGCTCAAATGCTCCTTAGGGCCGACAGCGGAGTGGCCTTGTTAGGCGTTGCGACCTATGCAGTTGAGGTCCTCGAACGCTTGGCGCAGGCGGGCGACGAACGCCTTTTCACCTTCGCGGAGCCACACCCGTGGGTCGTAATGCTTCTTGTTGGGCTTGTCTTCACCCTCGGGGTTGCCAATCTGCCCTTGCAGGTAGTCTTTCTTGTTGTGGTAATACGTGCGCACCCCATCCCAAAAAGCCCATTGCAGGTCGGTGTCAATGTTCATCTTGATGGCACCATAGGAGATGGCCTCACGGATTTCTTCTTGGCTGGAGCCAGAGCCTCCATGGAAGACGAAGTGCACGGGCTTGGCCTGGGTGAGGCCAAATTTTTGGCGAATGTAGTCTTGGGAGTTTTTCAGGATAATGGGCTGCAGCTTTACGTTGCCGGGTTTGTACACGCCATGCACGTTGCCGAAAGCCGCCGCCACAGTGAAGCGAGGGCTAACTTGCTGCAGAGTTTCGTAAGCGTAGGCCACCTCAGCAGGCTGTGTGTACAGGCGTGCTGAGTCTACGCCGGTGTTGTCTACGCCATCTTCTTCGCCGCCCGTCACACCCAGTTCAATTTCCAGCGTCATGCCCAGTGGCGCCATGCGGGCCAAGTACTGTTTACAGATTTCTATATTTTCATGAAGTGGCTCCTCTGACAGGTCGAGCATATGGCTGCTGTAGAGCGGATAGCCGTTTTTTTCATAGAATTTTTCACCAAAATCTATCAGGCCCTTCACCCAGTCAATGATGTTGAGGGCGCAATGGTCGGTATGGAGTACTACGGGCACGCCGTATGCTTCGGCGAGGGTGTGGATGTGCTGGGCCCCCGAAATGGCCCCGAGGATAGCGGCGCGCTGCCCTTCGTTGCTCAGCCCTTTGCCGGCGAAGAAGGCTGCTCCGCCGTTGGAAAACTGAATAATAATGGGGCTCTTGACCGCAGCGGCGGTTTCCAGGGCTGCATTCACGGAGTTGGTACCTACAACGTTAACCGCCGGAAGAGCATATTCTCTCTGCAGTGCGTCGTTGAACAACTCAGTAACTTCGGCGCCATGCAGGACGCCCGGACGAAAACGTGCCATAGCTACTATAGGATGTGTTTGTGTGGTGAGAAATTTGGTTAGCGCTTTAGGTGGCAATGGGCAGGGCTGCTGTCTTTTGCCGGCGCAATGTTACGGCAAAAAGGCATAGCGCGTCAACCTTTGCTGAGGGCAAAACAAGAGGTATTTGGAAGGTTTCTTCGGTTGTCAATGGTCTTTTTTATAGCGTTTTGCAAAATAGGGACTCGCTTTTTAGCACTTGGTCGGATAGCTTATTGCGCGGTTTCGAGCAAAGCATCAAGAAACGGCAAAGACAAAGGACGCTCTGAGGCTCAACGCAGGGCGGCGCACTCCAGGGGCAGAGAGGTCTCTATCTTTTGGGCAAAACGCAAAAACACGGCCGGTGCAAGGCATAGGGCTCGTGTTTGTTGCAAAAACTAAAACCCGCTTTGGCCAAGCGGCGAAAGAGCGGCTAGATGGGTCTATAGAAGACTTCTGCGATGAAGAGCGGCTTGCGGGCTACGGACTTGTGCTGCCGAGCGAGTGTTTCGACGTGGTCTGACTGCCGTTGTCCGGGGTAATTTGGCTACTGTCCTGCTCTAGTGGCATTGGTTAAAGGAAGCACACGCGGGAGAATGTCGTATCCTTGCAGCAATCCTCTATGAGAATCAACCAACAGATAGTCAACGTAAATGCGTCTCTGGGAGTAAGTGTGCAGCAAAAAGTCCGATAGCTGACTTGCACTCGCACTTCTAATTTGTATTTTTGAGGCTAATAGGAATCCGTCCGTCTTTTTTTTATGAAAAATCCCTTACTCCTACTTCTGCTGTTTTGCTGGGCAGGAGGTGTTTTGGCCCAGATACCGTCCAACGACGATTGCACGACTCCGCTCAGCTTGGGTACTGCGCCTGTGTGCACGCCCACGGAATACACTAACCAGAATGCCACACCTTCGGATATTGGCAGCAACAACCAGCCTACGTGCTTCAGTACTTCCGATGGTGGCCCCGACGTGTGGTTCACTTTTGTGTGCCCGCCGGCGCCGCTCGATTTTCGCATTGAATTAAAACCGGCAGGAGCAGACCCTATCCTCAACCCGCAGTTAGCGGTGTATCGAGGTGATTGTTCGCCGGATGGCTTGGCCGAACTGGACTGCGTGTCGGGTACGGGGGAGCTGTGGCTCGATGTACAGGGGCTGACGCCAGGAGCCGTCTATTTTATCCGCGTCTCGTCGGCCGGCGCGGTAGCCCATACGGGCGGATTCAACCTGTGCGTAAATGAACCTCCACCGGTGCTCACGATTGACCAGAACGGCTCGACGCTTTGCTCAGGCACGCTCTATGATACAGGTGGCCCAACGGGGAATTACGGCCCGAACGAGGACCACACATTTGTGATATG
>JBEQAD010000221.1:0-5685 GCA_041640515.1 Saprospiraceae bacterium
GCAGGATGGATTTCCCTGCGCCCGTTTCTCCGGTGATGATGGTCAGGCGTTCGGAAAAATGCAGCTCGGCACGGTCAATGAGCGCGTAGTTCTGGATGTGCAAGCGTTTCAGCATGACTTGGCCAGCAGAGCGTTTACCTCCGGCAAGGCAAAAGTAGCCAGCTGGCGGCGGCTCTGGGTCGATTTTTTGGCGGCAACGCTCTCTGTGTGCTTTTTGAGCCATCCGGTGTCGCGTGTTTGCTGGCTATGGCTGATTTTTGCCGCCAGCATCTGGCTACGCGAGTAGCCGTTATCCAACTCGACGCATGCGATTGACTTTGTTAATCCTTCTCCTACTGCTTGCCTATATGCCGGCCGAAACCCAAACCACTGCGGTGCCGCTGCGCCAAACTCTTCAGGCCGACTGGTCCTTTCGACAAGCACATACAGGCGAGTGGATGCCCACCCGCGTGCCCGTCAGTGTGCATACGGCGCTGCTGGCAGCCGGGCGCATCGAAGACCCTTTTTATGGAACCAACGAGGAAAAAGTCCAGTGGATCGAGCGCGAAGACTGGGAGTTCCGCTGCTCCTTCGACGTTTCTGCTGAAGTGCTCCAGCGCAAACACGTAGAAATAGCTTTCCGAGGCGTGGATACTTACGCCCTTATTTTTCTCAACGATAGCCTCATTTTAGAAACGGAAAACATGTTCCGCACTTGGAAAGCCGAGGTGAAGTCGCTGCTGAAGCCCACGGGTAATGAGCTGCACATTTACTTGGAAAGCCCTGTTAAGAAGGTGGAACCTGAATGGTCTGCTTTAGGCTATGAGCTGCCCGGAGGACCGCGCACCATGACGCGCAAGGCCCAGTTTCACTATGGCTGGGATTGGGGGCCGCGCTTGGTCGGTGGCGGCATTTTGAAAGCTCCGGAGATCATTGCCTGGGACGACTTCATCCTGGAAAACGTTTTTATTACGCCTCAACACATCACGGAAAAGGAAGCCCAGTTGGTGGCTCGTTTTCGTTATCGGGCCGATGTGCCCATGCGCGTGGACGTCTCTATCTTGGATGGCCGGCGCAAGTCCGTCGAAACTCGAAACTTAGAGGCCGGAGTCCATGAGGACTCGATAACTTGTTCTATACCTAACCCGCGCCTGTGGTGGTGTGTGGGCATGGGCGAGCCCTATTTGTACGACTTCACCCTGGACATCAAGCGCGGCTATCAACTCATTGAGCAGTACCGGACCCAAACGGGCATACGCACCATTGAACTGGTAGCAGAGCCAGATGCCACGGGACAATCGTTCTACTTCCGCCTCAATAGCAAGCCTGTTTTTATCAAAGGGGCCAACTACATCCCCATGGACATCTTCCAGGACCGAGTAACGCCATCACATTATCAACGCCTGCTCGACGATGTGGTGGCCGCCAACATGAATATGCTGCGCGTGTGGGGCGGTGGCCTTTATGAGGATGACCTTTTCTATCAAATGTGCAACGCTCGCGGCATTCTGGTTTGGCAGGACTTTATGTATGCCTGCGCCATGTACCCGGGGAGTGGGCGATTCTTGAAAAACGCGGCTGCAGAAGCCATTGAACAAATAGAGCGCCTGCGCCAGCACCCCTGCATCGCGCTGTGGTGTGGCAACAACGAAAACAGCGAAGGCTGGCACCATTGGGGCTGGCAAATGGCTTTCACTGAAGCACAGCGCAAACAAATCTGGCGCGACTACCAAATACTCTTCCAGGATTTGCTCCCCACCTATGTGAGCAACTACGGCGGCGGAGTGCCCTACTGGGAAAGCTCGCCCAAATACGGCCGCGGCAACCCTAAATCGCTTCGCGAAGGCGATGCCCATTATTGGGGAGTCTGGCACGACGAAGAGCCTTTTGAAATATTCAACAAAAAGGTGCCTCGCTTCATGAGTGAGTTCGGCTTTCAATCTTTCCCTGACTGGGCTACCATTGAGACTTTTTCCCAACCCGAAGACCGCTTCCTGGAGAGCAAGGTCATGCTTAACCATCAAAAACATCCCCGCGGCAACGCCCTCATTGCGGAGTATCTGCGTCGCGACTTTCGCATGCCTCGTTCTTTTGAGGACTTTGTGTATGTTAGCCAGCTGCTCCAGGCCGAAGGCATGCGTATAGGCATCGAAGCCCATCGGCGCAACAAGCCTTACTGTATGGGCACGCTTTACTGGCAGCTCAACGATGTGTGGCCGGTGGCATCCTGGTCGAGCGTGGACTACTATGGCCGTTGGAAGGCGATGCATTACTACGTGCGCGAGGCGTATCGCCCTATTGTTGCCTTGCCTATTGTCGAAGATGGTATTTTGAAAGTTTATGCCAGTGCAGATGTGCCTAACGATTCCGTAGCCCTGGCCTTACACATACGCACGCTCTCCTTTGCCGGCAAACGCCTTAGCGAAGTGACGGTGCCCGACTTGATGCTTGGCTCCGATTCTGCGCGCTTGCTTTGGCAAGGTACAGTGCGCTCGTTGCTCGATCGCCACAAGGAAGAGGATGCGGTGGCTGATATTCGCCTTATCGATTCCAATGGCGAAGTGCTAAGCCGGCGATTGTTTTACTTCGCGCCACCCAAGAAACTCCGCTTACCCGACACTCGCATCACGCTCCGCGTTAGCGCCGTCAACGAGGGCTACCAGATAGAGTTGGAAAGCCCTCAACTGGCCAAAGGCGTGCGCTTAAGCACGGCTGTCCCCGGCCGGTTTTCTGACAATTACTTCGACCTATTGCCCGGCGAGCGCCGAACGGTGCTGTTCCAGACGGAGCAGATACTAGACACTCCTCAGGACGCTTTTTGGGTGAAACACTTGCAGCAAGTCCAGTGAGGCGTCGGATTTTAAGAGCAGTGCCTCGCCTGCGAGCGGTCTTGCGAACTCAATGGAGCAACAGAGCGGAAGGCTTCAGCAGGCGCACTTGACCGTATTGGCCTCGGCGTTCTTGCACGAAAATACCGCGCCATGTTTGGCCACAGGCGCCGTGAATGCGACAGCCGTCGAGCCAGAGCGTGCCGCCAGGCTGAACGACGATGCGGCTTCCGGGCGGCATAGAGAGCCGGCAGCCCAGCCGCAGGCTTCCGCCCGGGGCAATGACTAAGTCGCCCTCCAATTCGCGAGCACCGACCCAGGCGATGGTGTCGGCAATGGTCAGGGTGCGTTCGGGATGATAGGTACACCAACGGCGCACCAAGTAGCGACGGATGGAAGCGTGCTCGTTAGCCAATAGGGCATGTATCTTCCCGATTTGGCAGGGGGTGAGCGCAATTTGGTAGGCGTTGTAGTCCATCATATTGTTCGTGGCTCGATCGCGACAGGGCGGGTCGGGCGTCCATTCCCAGCATGTGTTGGGGTGCTCTTCGGTGTCGTCGCAGCCGTCGTACATCCAGGCATGGGGCAGGCCGAGGATATGGCCCATTTCGTGATTGAGCAAGCCCACGCTGGCCTCAGGGCCAAAGGGGCGCTCCAAAGCACCCGCTATTTTGAGCGAGAAGCCCAGAGCGATGCCCTGGCCGTCAGCCTTGTAAGTAGGAGAGGCGACGCTGTCCGGGTGATGTACCAGGATAAAAATGTTGATGATGGAATCGGTGCCGATGCCGTAGCGTTCGATGACGTCGCGCGTGAAGTTGTTCTGGTTTTTGCCTTTAGAAACGAAGAAGTACAGGTCGTCGTCGTAGTGGTAGTAGATGCCGTCGTCATTGGGCAAGTGTGGTTGGGGCGTCAGCACGTATCGGAGGCGCTTAGGCAGGGCAGGAGTGCCCGCTGGCGAGCGCCAGTTGACGATGTTCGTATCCAGGGCGAGGTTGGCTAATCGGATGAGCTCACGGGCGAAGTGGCGAGCCGAGTCAGGTGGGCGATGGGCGGTGCCGCGGCCGTTGTCCATGATGTGCACATTGACCCGCAAATGCCGCATGGGCAGGTATTCGGGGTGCCGGTAGTCGGGTACGTAATTTTCCCAGGCGAAACAGGCCGCATGGGGATGGCTTTCAGCCATCGCATTCCATTCCGGCGGCAAGGTGTAGGGCTGCGTGCGGAGGCGAGGGGCGCACGCCCAAGCAGCCAGCAGACCTATCAGCCCTATCGTGTACAGCAGGGCGCTACGGTTGCACATCGCCGAACGTGCTGCGCCAAGCCAACATGCCCCCCATGAGGTTGCGTACGTTTCGAAAACCCTGCGCTTGCAAGATGGCTTGTGCCGCAGCACTGCGCACGCCCGAGCGACAATAAACCACCACTTCATCATCGCTGTGTTTTGCTAATTCCGGCCAGTTGTTCGCTACCGTGCTTACCGGCATCAAGTAACCTCCAATGTTGAATTCCTCGTGTTCCCAAGGCTCGCGCACATCCACAAGCACTATGTGCTCTTTCTGCCGGAGCCGTTCGCGCAATTCTTGAACTGTAATATCCATATTTGATGCGATTGAGACGCGGCCCCTCTCCAATGAAGGCAGCCACCAGAAACTCGGATTTATTTCTTCGAAAACTTCGTCAGCTCCATGCGGCTCTCCTCGCGCCCTTTATTGTCGTAGGAGACCGACTTGACCGTGCCAACAGCGGGGGCATACCACACCTCGTTGCGAGAGGTGCGCGTGCCCAACAGTTGAAATTCAAAGTCGTAGGCAATTTTGTAGCACTTGAAGGTTCCTCCACTCGTGGCTACTGATTCTTCCGCCTCTACTCGCCGATTCTTGATGACGTAGCGATTTTTCATCAGTTGCAGGCTGCCCATGCGCGCTACCATTTCCATCTCGCTATCGGGAAGCGTCTGGCCAACCCTCAAATTTCTGGGATAGCTTAAATCGGTACCGCTGAACTCCATCTGGATGTCCGGGCTTTGGCCGGCCTCCACAGGCGGCGTGATGCTGCGCATATTGAAAAACAGCGTCTCTTTGCAACACTTGATGGGCACGGTGTATTTCGCCGTCTCTTTGTTGTTTTTTGCCTGAATTATCGTCACTTCCGTATAGGCGATGAGAGTATCTTTACTTTGCTCCAGGCGCGTAATGTGGTGCGTGTGAATGGTCTCGGGCTTGCCCTTTTTGTCGTAGTGCGTGTACTCTAACATGGCCCCTTCGCGGAAGAACTCGAACATTTCCGAGCAGTCTTGCGCTCGAAGGGTAGAAAATAGCAGCAGGCTGCTTGCGGCCAGAAGCGCTGTAAATCGGAACATAGGGAATGTTTTTTAGTAAAAAAGAAGGATTCTGCGGGCAAAGAAAACCAAAATTGGCAAGATATCCGTCCTTGTGGTGTCCTTTTAGGGCAAGACGGCTCTCCAATGTAGGCTCAGACGCCTTGCCCTGCTTCTGGCTTTTGCGCAACCCGAGCGATGAGCGGCGTCGCTGTGCTGGGCGGGCTAAATGCCTCGCATAGAAAGCGCCACGCGCTGCCGCTCTAAGTCCACCTCCAACACCCGCACGCGCACAGGTTGGTTGAGCTTGACAACCTCAGCCGGGTTGCGGACGAAGCGGTCGGCCAGTTGAGAGATGTGCACCAGTCCGCTAGCTTTGATGCCAATATCTACGAATACGCCGAAATTAGTGATATTAGTAACGATGCCGGGCAGTACCATGCCGGGTGCCAATTCCTCGAGGCTACGCACGGCGGCAAATTCGAACGGCTGGGCCCGGCCGCGCGGGTCGAGGCCGGGTTTGTCGAGCTCGCGCA
This sequence comes from Saprospiraceae bacterium, assembly GCA_041640515.1. GTDB lineage: Bacteria > Bacteroidota > Bacteroidia > Chitinophagales > Saprospiraceae > M3007. The sequence goes on from JBEQAD010000221.1 coordinate 5,661, forward strand.
AGATATCTTGCAGCGTAGGCATGCC
>JBEQAD010000222.1:0-5631 GCA_041640515.1 Saprospiraceae bacterium
TGAAGACGCTCGGGTAACCTTGCGCAATAATTCCGATGAGGTAAACCAAGCATTAGCTCGGGAGATTAGCGACCGGTTGCAAATTGCCGGCATCGAGGTGATCGAGGCCCGCATCAAACACTTGGCCTACGCTACCGAAATTGCCGGAGCTATGCTGCAGCGCCAACAAGCGACAGCCATTATTGCTGCTCGTAGCAAAATCGTAGAGGGCGCCGTGGGTATGGTAGAAATGGCGCTTGAGCGGCTGTCTAAGCAGCAAATTGTCCACTTAGACGAGGAACGCAAGGCCGCCATGGTCAGCAATCTGATGGTGGTACTGTGTAGCGACAAGTCGGCTACTCCTGTGCTCAACACGGGCACCCTGCACCAGTAAGTTTGCCTTTCCTTGATGCTGCAGCTCGCCGGTTTCAAGCAGCGGCGGGCTGCAGCTTATCCATTAAATTTCAGTACTTATGGCAAATAAGAAGAGCTTCGTCCTGCGCATAGATGAAGAAACCTATGAGGCTTTGGAAAAGTGGGCTGCCGATGAGTTTCGCAGTGTCAACGGCCAGCTGGAGTGGATTATCGCGCGCGCTTTGCGCGAGGCAGGGCGAACACCCAGAAAACCGCCGCCGCCCCCACCCCCGGCTGAGGACAACTATTCGCCGTCCGACACTACTCCATCCTCCTAAATTTTGCTTGGCGCCATGAAAAAAACACGTCAAACCCAGCCTAAGATACGCCTCGAACTCACGTGGGCGGATCGCATGGTAGAGGCCTTATGCGCCCTGCTGGCTCTTTTGTTGGTGGGCATTTCGCTGGCGTATTACCCCAGCCTGCCCAAACAAATCCCCCAACACTACAATGCCGCTGGAGAAGTGGATATCTACGGTCCGAAGTACCTGTTGCTCGTTATCGTAGGTTTGGGGCTGCTCTTGTATGGCTTAGTCTCTTTTCTCAACCAGCGCCCGCACTGGTTCAATTACCCTGTGGCCATCACGCCGGAAAATGCCGAGCGACAGTATGCCCTAGCTACGCGTCTGCTCCGCATGCTTAAGCTAATGCTTTTGCTGCTGTTCTTTCACCTGACCTGGCGTACGTTGCAGATTGCCTTAGGGAAAGCCACAGCGCTGTCGCCTTGGCTTATGTGGGGCATTTTAGGCGCAAACGGTCTTCTTATGGTGTGGTATTTTGCGCAGGCAATGGCTGTAAAGAAGGGCCGCTAAAGAGAAGAGGCACCGCGCAGCCGGGCCAACAGCCAAGCATCTAACAGTTGGTTGTCTTTCAAGAAGATGGAGTGGCAGTATCCTTCCACAGTGTAGCCCGCTTTTTCCAGTACCCGCTTCGAGGCAGGGTTGTGGGCATATACCCAAGCCTCCAACCGCATCAATTGCGGGCGTGTCTCGAATTGCATGGCTGTGAGCGCCTGCACAGCGGCCGTCGCATACCCGCGCCCCCGCCACGCAGCGCCTATAACGTAGCCTATCTCGTCGCGGTGGCCATTGAGGCCACCCATTAAACTGACGCTAATACCGCCCACCAGCCCATGCTCGCGCTGCTCGATAACCCAGTAGGTGGGGATGCCACTGTTCTCCCGGTCAAGTTCTTGCCGCTTTTGCCAGAACCCCTGGGCATCCTGCCAGGTGTAGGGGAACGGTATGGTGCGTGTGTTGCGGGCGACTTCCTCATCGTTCAGGCATTCGACCAATGCCGGCAAGTCGGCTTCTTCCAGCTGCCTTAAGCGCAGCTCAGGGTGAATGGGACATTCTCTCAACACAAGGAAGCAATATTTTCTCGGACAAATCAAGCCTAAGGGAAGGGCACTGGGTTTACCGCAGCAGTGTAATGTCGCCCCGAAGCGTCTGTTCCTCGCCGTTGGCGAAGCGCACCACCACCCAATAGGCATATACATCGCTTGGGGCCGGCTGGCCGTTTACCCGCCCATCCCAGGCACGTTGGTTAGGTGAATAGGCGAATACTTGCTCTCCCCAGCGGTTGAAAATGCGCAAGTCAAGCACCTCAACCTGGCCATCTCCAAAAACCACCGGGCCACCGAACGTATCGTTATTGCCGTCGCCGTCTGGAGTAAAAGCGTTAGGGAAGACAAGGCAACGGCGCACCAACACTTCAAAAGGCGCCGAGGTATCGCGACAGCCCTCGGCAGTTTCAGCCACCACGACGTAAGAAAATTGCACGGGCTCGAGAGCACCCGCTGGAGCACGCACCACAGAGTCGGCTGTAGCACCGGCCACTATTTGCCCGTTTTCAAACCACGTTAATTGAGCGTTAGTCGAGCTGACGACCACCCGAAGCCGTAGCCGAACACCTTCACAAATGACAGTACTCAAAAGTGAGTCGGCCGTGATAGGGCCAACTTCAACACCAGGCAACACCGTCACCGTAACGGAGTCCGTCACACGGCAATTAGGTGCAAAGCTGAATACAGCTACGTAAGTAGTTGTGGCGCTGGGCGATACAGTCAGAGAAGGTCCCGTGCCCGGTCCTGGCTGCCACACAATGGTACCTACCACGCCAGGCGATGTGCTTAGGGTGGCATTGAGCGTCACCGGTGTACCTGGGCATACGGTTCGGTCAGGGCCAGCGCTTAGCGTCGCTTGGTTGACCGTTACGGTCACTTCCCCTTGGCTGGTACATTGGCCAACCACCAAGACGCGGTAAGTAGTAGTGACGGATGGGCGAGCCACTGGAGAGGGGGCATTAGGGTCGCTCAGGCTGTTCGGGTCGCCAGGAGGGACTGTTGTCCAGGTGTAAGTGTCTGCTGGGTTAAAGGGAGCGTTGTTTAGTAGGACGCTGTCGCCTAGGCAGATGGTCTGAGGAGCAAGATTAAGCGCCGGTAGCGGCAGAACAGTTACGGCTACCGATAGCGAGGAAGGGCAGGAGGCCCCAGGTGTATTGACTGTGTAGGTTGTGGTGGCGTCTGGTGAAGCTGTTGGGTTCAGACAGCTCTTGCACGACAGCGACCCAGTTGGATCTTCCCATTCGATGGGTTGGCTGGGTGGGACGACTGTCAGCTGGATTTGAGCCGTCTGGCCTGGGCAGATAGCTTCCGGCGTAACTGTGGCGTTGAGTTGGGGTGGCTCATCCACCTGTACCAGCACTTCCGCCTGGTTCTGACAGGCGCCCGTGATGCTGGCCGTTTGCCGTCGGAAGGTATGTGTGCGCGTGGCAACAATGACCATATTCCAGTTGTCTACCGGGGTGAGCTGGCCGGCGAAGGGTGCCCATTGGTGTGATAATCCAGGGAAGTCGCCCGGGTCATATGTTTTCGACAGTAAGAAGATAGTGTCACCTGGACAGTAGACATCCTTTAAGGGCTCCAACCGAATTTTCAGGTCTGGCAGCGAATCCACGCGGAGGAGTACCGAGTCTGTGGCTAAACAACCATTGACCAGATAACTGGCGTGCACCATCGTTGTTTCCCTCGGTTTGGCCACTACGATATCACCCGTGGTGACGGAAAGGCAAGAGGTAGGCCTCCACTGTATGATAGCTCCCGGTGGCGAAGATTGGGCCTGCAATACGACAGAGTCTCCAAGACAAAGGGCTAGCGTATCGGCCGCCAGGATGCGCACTGCCGAGGGAATCACGTTGACCGTGATAGAGTCCTGGCGAACACATCCGCCGTAGCTGCTGGTGGCAGTGAGAACGTATGTCGTTGTTTGATCGGGATTCGCTTTTGGAGCCGGGCTGCTTGGATTATCCAGCCCTTGGCTGGGTTCCCACCGATACGTAGTGGAAGAAGGAGGCATAGGCGTAGCCAGTGCCACAGGGTTGCCTTGACATATGGTAACGGAGGGAGCCGTTAGCGTCGGGAAAAAGAGCGTATCTACCTGCAGGGTAACAGACGCTGTGGCGGGCGGACAGCCTGCCAATTGTACTGCCGCCGTGTAAGTCATGGTAGTGCGTGGGTAAGCAAGGGTGCTTGCCTCGTCTGGTGTACTTAGACGCGATTTGGGTGTCCAGCGCACTGGAAGCCCTGCTGGTAACGTTAGGGCCGATAGCTCTACCGTATCGCCCAGGCACAACAACGTATCCAGAGCTGCTATGCGGACACTAGCCGAGTCTACTTGTTTAAGAAAAACTTCTGCGGTATCTGAGCATATGCCCAGCGTGCCGATGACTTTCAGGAGTAGGTCTTTCGAAGGACTTACTGTAGGGTTGCTGACGGTTGGGTTGTTGACAGCCAGTGGTGGTTGCCAAAAATAGGAAGCGGCTCCGCTTGCCTGCAGTTGTACCGTAGCGCCCGGACAGAAAAACACCGTATCCGCACCGTCGTTGATGCGCACGCGAATGCCGTCGAGCAGTTCGAGGGTTATCGTCTGGAAGACAACAGCGCCGCAGCCGAAATCGCTGGACAGAGAGATAGTTATTGTCTCCGTACCTTCCAGCAAAGTATCGGAAAGAGGCGTTATGGTAAAGACAAAAAGAGTGTCGCCCGGCTGAAAAGTTAGGCTCGACGGGATGTCGGTCTGGTAGTCCACACCGTTTACGGCAGTGCCCCCAAGCGCGATAGTGTACGTAACGGCCTTATTTTTGGGCTTCGAGAGGCGCACTAAAAGCCGGCTTTCTCCTGTAGTGCAATTTTCTACTAAGTAGTTCAGGTCGTTGGCCAGTTCCACCTGCATTTCAGGGGCGCCAGCGCGCACTTCAGAGATGAACACCCCTGAGTCGAACAGCGGGTCTTGACGGTCAGCAATGGCCAGCTTGAGCCGATAGGTATTGCAGGGGATAACATCCACACGAGCCGTCAGGCTTTTCTTTACCCCAAGAAAATCGCTGGTGAAGCCGTCGTATTGCAGCGTTTGTGAGATTTCTGTGTTCCGATAGTATTCCCAGTTGAGAATGTTGTTCACACTGTTAATCTGTACCGGCGTGCCTAATCCCGGCAATACAGCAATATTAACGGCGCCGCCCAGGTTAGGGTCGCCTACAATACCTGGTCCAGAGGCAAAGAAGGCGAAGATGTCGTTGTACAGCGAGTTGGCATATTCCGGATATTCCTCCGAACCAAACACGTACTCAAAGGCCAATTCGTCGGAGGCTACAAATACATCCAGTTCGATAATGCAGGCATCCTCGGAAAGCAGGCCATTGCCCTGAATAACCGACAGATAGTCCAGGTCTGGGTCGCCGGGTGTTTGATGTGGAAAGGACGCACCGCTGTCGTCGTTAGGGCCGGGGATAAGATCCACCAGGCCGCTTGTGAGCACTAGGCCCTGAAGCAAGCCAAGTTCGTTGTTGTCCGAGTCGAAGGCGAACGTACCATAAGCACCGTAGGGGCATCGGCTGATGTCCTTCACCGTTACTGTAGCGCCAGGCGCAGCAATGGCGTCGGCAATGTCCTGGAGGGTAACGTCTTTGTCCACTACGATGGGCTCATAAGCCACACAGGGCTTGTCACTGCACTTCCAGGTACCCTTGAACCCGCCAAATTCCTGGGTGGCGTCCGATTGGAACTGGATAGTCATGCACCCACTACTGGCCTGGACGCGAAAGCATACCCCACCGCCGCCGTCCATGGCGGAGCCTACGTTGAGGCCATTTATCTGCGCTAACACCGGGCTGTTGGTGTTGGGGCCATCGTAAAACGACAATACATCGAAGCCCGGAGTGAAAGGATCGCCCGCATCC
>JBEQAD010000223.1:0-5569 GCA_041640515.1 Saprospiraceae bacterium
CCTTTTTTCCTTTGGCAAAGGCGCCCTCTTCTTTCATTCGCAACAGGGCTGCGATAACCTGGACGGTTTTACCTAGGCCCATGTCGTCGGCGATGAGGCTACCTAGGTTGAGGCGAATGTTTTTATCTAGCCATTCGTATCCGCGTTGTTGGTAGGGGCGCAGTTGGGCCTGTAAGCCCTGGGGCAGAGGGATCTCCTGCGGCTTGATGAGCTCGGTGATTTGTCGGCGCAGTTCTTCTTCCAAATAGACCGGGGCTCCTTGGTACTCTTCCGTCAGGGCGATCTGAAGCAGCTGCATGGGCGAGGGCTCTGGAGCATTTTCCAACTGGTTGAGCAGGGCCGCCACTTCGTACTCGTCTAGAAAAGCGTAGCCATTCAGCAGGCGGACAATGCCGCGCATTTGGCGTGCCATCTCCACAAACTGTTCTGGTGACAACACCTGCCGCCCCAACGCAATCTGCCACTGAAACTGAATAATCTCGCCAAACGAAAGCAACCCCGTGCCACTAACCTTCCCTTTCGAGGCCAGGCGCATAGATAAGTGCGGACGCGCCGGCCGGCGCAAGGCCTTGGGCAGCAGCACGCGAATGCCCAACAGGCGCACTAAGGGCAACATATCGAAAAGCACTGCCGGAAAGTCGTTTGACTGGAAGCGCATAGGCACCGTGCCTTTAGCGTTAATATATGCTGCCAGCGGTGGGAAAAACTCAGCGACGTTGGCCAGGTCCCCCAGCACTTCGAGGCGCATGTGGTTGTATTCTTTTTGGGAAAAGATGCGCCTTAGCGGCACTAGTGGCCGCCCTGGGTTATTTCGGTCTTCAATACTGACGCGCACGAAGAACTCCATTGTCTGAGGGAGGTCGCGCACCTCAAAAACGGGGACAAACCGCTTCTCCGCGATGAAAAAGCGGTTAAGCCACAGCTGGATGGCTTTAGGGTACTCTCGCTCTTCAAAACTTTCAAAAGCCATTGTTTGGCCTGTAAAAAACCAGTTGGGCAATTTGCCCAGGCTTTCCTCACGTAATTTGACCGTGCTCTCTGCCACAAAATAGCGCAGGAATAGCGCCGTTAGGGCGGTGAGCGCATCGGCATCGGTGGGCTCACTGGTTTGTCCGGACTCATCTACGTATGTCAGCAAACCAGGCGCCGTCCATCTTTTTACCTTTTCAAAAACGCTGCGAACAGATTCATTGAGCAGGGCCGGTACATAGCGAATCCGGTACTCGGTGTCCGATACTTCTATCAGCTGCGGTACAAAAGCACCGCGCAGGGCTAGTTGCCGGGCAAACTGGTAGACCAAGTGGAGCGAGCGCAGCCGCGGTGAGCACAGAGCGAGGTCTGACGGCGTTAGGCGTTCCCAAAAGTTGACCCATTGGGCTTCGGTTTCGCAATCGAGGAGGGTTTCGCCCTGCTGGTCGAGCAATAGACCTCCCCAGAAGGCGCCGGTGCGGCTATCTTGTACTACCATGGCGTTCTCGGCGACCATGAGCCAATGGTGCTCTGTCTCCGAGAGTGGTTCCCGTGCGGTCTCCGAGATGTGGCGCAAGGTTCGATAGGCCGCCGTTAAGATCTTTTTAAAGTCGCCTTCAGGGTAAAAAACGGGCTTGTCGGACAGCAGGCGGAGCAAGTCGTAGGAGCAGTCGTCAGGTATGACTGAAAAGTCGAGTGCCTCAATAGCAAGGTCATCCCACCGGAGCTCTTCATCCATGGGGTGCTCGATGTCTTGCTGCAGCTCAGCAGCATTAGCGGCATTTACATCGTTGATGGCCGATTGGGATACGCCGCGCTTTTGCAGTGCCTCTAAGAGATCGAAGTTGTGCAGGTCGAAGATAAGGAAAGGATTCTTATCTATCTCATTAGCTACTACATAGAGTACGGCGGCCATATGCTTGCAGGGCACCACCCAATCGGGGCAAGAGCACATGCCAGTAATCTCCTGCCAGCGCCGCGGAAAGAGGTGTACGCCGCTTTTTCGAAGGGCCTCGTCAAGTTCAGGGGGGAGCTCTCGGTTGAGCAATTTGGAGAGGAAGATGGGGTTCTGGTTGACCAGTTTGATGGTTCGCCGGCGGTGTCCTTCGTTGAACCAAGGGATGCGCAGGCTGACCTCATAGGGTTTTTCCGAGGAGCCTTGCACAAAAGCGGATATGGAGCCGTCCTTGATTTCTAATTGCTTGACTAAACCTCGGTTGGCGTAAACTTTCCCTCGCACTAAGCGATTGAGGTGGTCGATGTCCTTCAAGGCTTCTAGCCAGCGCTTGCCCCACCAGGTATTCCCATAGGTTTTTTCTGTGGCGCCCTCCTCTGCTTCGGGCACAGGACGCTGTTTAAAAGGATAGTGGTTCCTCATCGGGTGAAAAGGCGCTGCTCAGGCGGGTTTAAGGATAAGTGATGAAAAAAAGATGATTGATATACCATTTGCTCTTTCGTGCGGGGAATGGCTGCCGCGCCGTTGGACAACGCGTAGCATTTGTGCGGCGGCGCAGTTGGCCGTTGTAGCCCGCTGTTTTTTCTTTGTCGCCCATTAAAAGTGGCGCATTGTTTTGGCTAAAAAATGGCATTTAAGCACTTTCGCCCTGACCCTGGGGCTGTTCACCTTATGCCCTTTAGCGGCGCAGCGGCCGCCGGCGGTTTCCTCGGCTGTTGAGGCATCGATTTATCGGGCGTTCTTATGGGGGCATACTCCTCGTTTAACCATTCGCACTGGGCATGTGGTATGGGGCCACGAGGTGGGTATACTTTGGCCTACATGGGGGCGTCGCGAATGGGAAGCCTGGCGTCGGTATCCTTTGTGGGGTCTTAGCACTTGTTATTTTGGGTTGGGCGAACGCGCTCACACGGCTGCTTGGGGGCTGTTGCCCAGCCTGCACGTACCTCTTTGGCGCAACCATCGGTGGCTGGTTGCTTTTCGTGTCGGCACGGGGCTGTGCTATGTCGCGCATCCTTACGATAGCTTCAGCCATCCCACAGAGAATGCCGTCGGGTCGCACTGGAATAACCTTACGCAATTTCGATTGGGTTTAACATACCGCCTCAACAAACATTGGCGCTTGCAAGCAGGGACTGCCCTCACCCATCTATCAAACGGTGCAGCAAAGTTACCCAATTTTGGCATTAACCTACCTAGTTATTTTTTTTCTGTAATTGGCTCAGTACGCGGCATTGAGGAAGCTCAGTTTATACGCGCCACGACCTCGGGCCGTGCTGTCGCTCGATGGGGAGGCATGGTGGGAGGCGCATTTGCCCATTTGGAGTATGCTGTCGTTGATGGCCCTAAGTACCGTCTTTGGGGAGCCTCCTTGACAGGCCTTTTTCATCTCAGCTGCCTCAATCGCCTGACGTTGAGTGCTGAAGGTGAGTACAACTCTGCAGTAGCCCTATTCGGGTTGCAAACGGGCGCTTTTCTGAAGGCGGCTGAAGCCCGCCGAGGGGCCTATCGCCTTGCCCTTGCGCCGGGAGCGGAATTCCTTTTCGGCTCTGTAGGCATCCACCTACAGGCCGGTGTTTATGTCGGTGGTCGGGCCATCAACCGCTTCGTGGCGGCGCCCTGGTATAGCCGGTGGACTACGCGCTATTACTTTCCGCCTTTAAGAAGAGCACCGCTGCGCCCTTGGGTAGGGCTCGGCCTTAAAGCACATCGCGTAAATGCCGAAATGATTACCCTGCAATTCGGTTTTGCTTTAAGCAAGGAAAAGTGAAATCCTGAGCTGCCTTACTTCTGAAAGGATAGATAAAGGCGTACTGAAGCGAGCCACCTTAAGAAGCGTATTAAGGTGGCTCGCGCAATTATCCTCCGTTGTCGCTGTTATGGGCGCTGAATAGCTACCTTCATATGTACAACGCTGTCGCTACGGCGCACTTGCAGGGTGTAAAGCCCGTCGGTCAATTCGGGCAATTCAAACACTTGTCTCAGGGCTCCGGAGCTAAAGGCTGCTGTTGTTTGATAAAGTAAGCGGCCGGTAGCATCCCACAGGACAAAGGTTACTTCAGGTGCTGGCTCGCCGTGCATATCTACGGTAAAGCGGCCGATGCTCGGGTTCGGGTAAAGCATCAGTCCGTGCAGCCAGGCAGCATCGCGCACATTCGAGGTCAGCACGATGGTTTTTTGCAGCGTACTCGCTCCGCAATTATTGAGTACCGTAAGACTTACGGTGTATGTACCCGGGTTGGCGTAAGTGTGCGTCGGACTCACCTCGTTGCTGGTATTCCCATCGCCGAAGCTCCACGAGTACGAGGTGCCGTTCTGCGATTGGTTGATGAATTCCACCGTTAGATTGGTAATATTGAAAGCGAAGTCTGCCGTGGGCAAAGCAAGCACCTGGATGAGCCCTTGTTGCGTAACGCTGTCGGCACCATAGGCGTTGGTTACCACGAGCGTTACGGAATAAATCCCTGGAGAGGAGTAAGTGACTACCGGATTTTGTTCGGTAGAGGACGACGGGGTACCGCCCGGGAAGGACCAATGCCAAGCGACAGGATTGCCTGCGGATAGGTCGGTAAACTGAACCACCAGAGGCAAGCATCCTTGCGTGACGCTGGGTTTGAAGCCAGCAATGGGTGGTGTGCCCAAGATTTCCACTTGTACGCTAACCTCGGAGGTGCCACAGGCATTTTCCGCGCGTAGCGTGATAACATAGGCACCCGGTAGGGCGTACGTGTGAGTAGGGTTAGGCTCTGTGCTGGTGTTGCCATCGCCAAAGTCCCAACGGAAGCTGGTAGCATTTTGTGTAGTGTTGGTAAGCACCACGCTCAGCCCTGCGGTTTGAACGGTAAAACCAGCCGTAGGCGGCCCTTGCACCACGATGGTAGCGGTGCTCGTGCTGCTTCCTGCGGCGTTGATGGCCACCAAGGTGACCGTGAACACTCCGGGGTTTTCAAACACTACCGTCGGGTTGGTTTCCGTGCTGGCAGACGGAGTGCCGCCTTCGAACGTCCACTCGTAGGCCGAAGCGTCGGCGCTGGACTCATTGGTAAACGTTACCGTCAGGGGTGCGCAACCCTCAGTAGCACTGGCGCTAAAGGCCGCTACGGGCGGTAGCAGGATAGTTACCGTTTGAGTACTTGTTGTAGAACCACAATCGTTGAAAGCGCTCAACACAACGGTGTAGGTGCCGCTGGCCGCATACGTATGCGTTGGGTTAGGCTCTGTGCTGCTGCTGCCATCGCCAAAATCCCACAGATACGAGGTTGCTCCATCGGACTGGTTAATAAAGGAAGCGGTAGCGCCCGACACATTCACCGAGAAAGCAGCTGTTGGTTGACCCACAACAACGATGAAGTCCGTCTGTGTCGCTGTATCGCTGCCAGCACTGTTGCTTACCGTAAGCGTTACGGAGTAAGTGCCAGGGCTGTCGTAGGTCACCACAGGGTTTTGCTCAGTGGAAGAGGCCGGATTACCACCCGGAAACTCCCAAAAGAACTCTGTGGCGTTGGCCGACGAGGTACTGGTGAATTGTACCGTCAGTGGACCGCAGCCCGTCGTTGGGCTAGCCGCGAAGCCCGCTGTGGGCGGCGTTACGATGGTAATGATCTGTGTAAACGTGCTCGAGTTGCAAGAATTAAAAGCTGTCAA
>JBEQAD010000224.1:0-5530 GCA_041640515.1 Saprospiraceae bacterium
GACGGATCTGAGCATCACGGCGACGGATGCGTGCTCGGGCGCGAACCTGACGATTCGCTACCTGCTGTTCCTGGATTTGGACGGCGACGGTACGATGGAGACGGTGGTGAGCAGCCCGCAGACGGGACTGGGTGGCCTGGGTTGGAACCGGGTGAACTACGGCAATGCGAACAACCCGAACTACTCGGGCGGCACGCCGCGCGAGTTTGACTTCCGCCCTGTGCCAGCGAATCAGAAGTACGGCTTTGCGATCCAGACGACGACGTCGGGCAACAGCCGCACCGCAGCGGTTCGTTGGAACACGCAGCAGTCGCAGAACACGTTTGTGATACCGGAGTTGCCCTACGGCGTGCACAAGATTAAGTGGACAGTAGAGGACATGTGCGGCAACGAGCAGACGTGCGAGTGGGTATTCGAGGTGAAAGACTGCAAGAAGCCGACGATTATTTGCAAGAACATCGGCGTGAATATCATGCCGACGAAGATGATCACCATCAACGTGCTGGATGTGCTTCAGGACACGTACGACAACTGCACGCCGTCGAACCTGCTGAAGGTGGGTATCCGCCGCGCCGGAGCGGGCACGGGCTTCCCGCGCTTGCCGAACGGTCAGCCGCAGACGACGGTAACGTTTACGTGCGCCGACTTGGGCGAGCAGAACGTGGAAGTGTGGTCGGAAGACGTAGCGGGTAATGCTGACTTCTGCGTGGCGAAAGTGAACGTGCAGGACAACATGAACGCATGCTCGGCGTCGAGTGCGACGGTAGCGGGTGCGCTGAAGACGGAAGCGGACAAGGGACTGGAAGACGCCTCGGTATCGCTGACGGGCAACGGCGTAACGCAGACGGAGCAGACGAACCAGCAAGGTCAGTTCACGCTGACGGGCGTTCCGACGCCAGGCGACTATGTGGTGACTCCGCTGAAGGACAACGACCACCTCAACGGCGTATCGACCTTTGACCTGGTGCTGATCAACAAGCACATCCTGGGTCTGGAGCCGCTGAACACTCCGTACAAGATGATAGCCGCGGATGCGAACAACAGCCGCTCGATCACGACGTTCGACATAGTGGAATTGCGGAAGTTGATCTTGGGTATTTACACGGAGTTGCCCAACAACACGTCGTGGCGCTTTGTGGACAAGGACTTTGTCTTCCCGGATGTACAGAACCCCTTCAAGACGCCATTCCCTGAGACGAAGGAGTTGAAGGGTCTGACGGTGGACGCGTTGGCGAACAACTTTGTGGCCATCAAGGTGGGCGACGTGAACGGCAACGCGGTGACGAGCAGCCTGATGAGTGCGGAAGATCGCACGGCGGGTACGCTGTTGTTTGACGTGGAAGATCGTGCGGTGAAGGCCGGCGAAGTGTTCACGGTGACGTTCAAGGCATCGGAAGTGGTACCGGGCTATCAGTTCACGCTGAACCACGCGGGTCTGGAGTTGATGAACATCGAGCCGCTGACGGAAGGTATGACGCTGGGCAACTTTGGCGTGTTTGCGTCGGAGAGCGCGGTGACGACGAGTTGGGATGGCGACGTTCCGGCGACGTTTGCGCTGACGTTCCGCGCGAAGACGTCGGGCGAGTTGAGCCGTCTGTTGGGCGTGTCTGGCCGCATCACGAAGGCTGAGGCGTACAACAAGGGCGGAGAGCGGATGGCCGTAGCGTTCCGCTTCAACGGTGCTCAGGGTCCGACGATTACGGGCGTAGGCTTCGAGTTGTATCAAAACCAACCGAACCCGTGGTTGAGCAAGACGCAGATAGGCTTCCACCTGCCCGAGGCGACGGAGGCGGTTCTGACGGTGTACGACGAGACGGGTCGCGTGTTGTTCACGCAGCGTGGTCAGTATGGCAAGGGCTACAACGCCGTGACGTTGGATCGGGCGGTGTTGGATGCGACGGGTCTACTGTACTACGAACTGAAGACGTCGAAGGAAAGCGCGACGCGCAAGATGATTCAGTCGAAGTAATTGCAGGAGAACGGACTTTCTCTGCGTGGGCTAAGCGTTTCCTGGGCTTTTGAAGGCCCAGGAAACGCCGCCCCGAGAGAAAAGAAAAAGTTCTCTGATGGGTACTTTGAAATCGGTTTTTGGGATGGCCTCTCTCCAAAAGATGGAGGGGGGCTTTTTTATTTTAGGGCTAAACCACCGATTATCTCGCCTTGGAACACCTCCACAGCAGGGCCACACAACCACACGTCCACATAGCCCGAAGGCAGAGCGGTAAACCGCACCGTCAATGCGCCACCGCGAGTAAAGACCGGCACTTCATACGTTCCGGGAGGGAGATTTTGCCGTGCGTGCCAAGCCAAAGCAGCCGCGGTTACTCCTGTACCACAGGCTAAGGTCTCGCCTTCCACACCGCGCTCGTATGTGCGGATGCGCAACCCTTCCCGGCTGTCTTCGACGAGGTTGACATTGATACCCGATGCTCGAAACGGCGCGGAATAGCGTACTGCACGCCCTTCTTGCACCATATCGCAATCCTCCAGCGCCTTTACCCAACGCACATAATGCGGTGAACCTGTGTCGAGCACAAAGACCTGCGCCTGGCCAGAGGCGTCGCCACTCGGCCACGGCGCAATAGGCCCTACATCGCGCATATGCAGCGCTACCCAAAAATGACCAGGCGAGGTCTCTACGGTCAGTTCGGCTTCGTGAGGTCCATCTATAGCCAGAAAGGAGTAGCGCTTTTTTCGGATGCCGCGCTGATAAGCAAAGGCCACGATGCAACGCCCGCCATTGCCGCAAAGGGTACTTTCTCTACCGTCAGCATTGAAATAAACCATCTCAAAATCATAGGCAGGGTGCGCCTGCAGCAAGATAAGCCCGTCGGCTCCAATGCCAAAATGGCGGTTACACAGGTGCGCTATTCGGCTGGTATCCTCGCGTCGCAGCCACAGGTGTTCGCGCTGGTCTATGAGGATGAAATCGTTGCCGGCGCCCTGATATTTTGAAAACTGCATAGAAAGTGAAAAGGCAAGGGTGCTTTGGTGCTTTGGTTCAAGGGATTTGCAGGTGTCCGTCTGCGGTTTCCACCAACAAGCCTTCGGATAGGAGGTGCTCCAAGGCTTGTACCACGTACGGTTGTTGACGCGAAGGAAAAGCCGTCACGAGCATGTGTAGCGGTTGGTGTTGTTCGCGCAGCAGGTTAAAAATTCGTTCCTTGAGCATGTCAAACGTTTCGGCCGTAATCTCGGCAGCATTTCTTCCGGTGCAAATATCACAGATACCGCAAGGGAGAGCCTCTGCCTCGCCCAAGTAAGCCAACAACTGACGGCTTCTGCAGGCGCGCGTCTCAGCATATCTAATAACGGCTTCCACGCGTTGCTCGGCGCGCTGGCGCAGAAAGTTCAGCCGTCGAACATCGAGCGTCAGATTTTCTGCGGCCACGCGCTCCTGCAAAAAGACAACAGCGGCTTGCTGGTTAGCGGGCTGATAATCCAGAATGGCCGCTTGCCGAGCAACTTTTAGCATTTGCTCGACAGCAGCAGTGTCGGTCTTGGCATAGCGCGCTAACACGGCCAAACTGATTTCCTGGTAATCGCGCTGAATGCCCGGATAAGCGCGCAGCAGCGCCTGAATAATTCTATCGGCCTGCGGATGGCGCAGCTGATAATCGTACAAAGCCTCGCGTCCCACTTCGATGCGCACGCGTGGGAAGTTATTGGTTGCATCTAGCAACGCAATCCAGCCCTCTTGCTCCAGCACTTTTAGCGCAGCATATGTCAGGGGTTGCTCCATCTGATACGAAAGGCAAAAGTGCTGAAGGTCAAAAGGAAACGCCTCGCCTCGGCCTGCACCAATAGCAATTTGGGTATAGTGTCCTAAAGCATGATAAACGCGGCGTACCTGCTCGATATCCGGGTGTGCTTGGGCCAAGTGACGGCGCAAGTTGTCGGCATCCGAAGGCGAATACAGCAAAACCGCATACGACTTTAGGCCGTCGCGCCCTGCGCGTCCAGCTTCTTGAAAATATGCCTCTATGCTGTCTGGCGGGGCCATATGTACGACTAAGCGCACATCGGCTTTGTCTATACCCATACCAAAGGCGTTGGTGCAAGCCATGATGCGGATTCGGCCCTGTATCCAGTCTTCCTGTTTTCGACCGCGCTCTTCGAAGGAGAGGCCGGCGTGATAAAAATCGGCACTAATGCCTTCCTTTTGAAGCCTTAGCGCCACTTCTCGTGTCTCTTTTCGGGTGCGCACATAGACAAGGCCACTGCCAGGCACGCTCTTGAGAATGTCCAGCAGCTTATCGAGCTTGCGGGCTTCATACAACACAGAATAGGAAAGATTCTTTCGTTCAAAACTCTGCTGGAACACGCGAGAAGCGCGGAAGCCTAATTTGTTCTGAATGTCGAGCACAACTTCAGGAGTGGCCGTAGCGGTGAGGGCCAACAAGGGTACCTGGGGTAAGAGGTGCTGGCGGAAGGCCCCTATTTCCAAATAAGGCGGCCGAAAATCGTAGCCCCACTGGCTAACGCAATGCGCCTCATCTATCGCCAATAAATTGACCTGCATCCGCGCAATACGTGCAATGGCCATATCGGTCTGAAGGCGCTCTGGGCTGAGATACAGCAACTTGTAAGCACCTTGGCAAGCGTTCTCAAAGGTGATGTCAATCTCGCGGGCGCTCATGCCCGAGTACACTGCTGCCGCTGGAATGCCGCGCTTCTTGAGCTGAAACACCTGATCTTTCATTAGGGCGATGAGCGGCGAAACCACGAGGCAGACGCCTTCGCGGCACAGCGCCGGCACTTGGTAGCACAGCGACTTCCCTCCCCCTGTAGGCAACAAGGCCAGAGTGTCGTGCCCATCCAATACCGATTGAATAATGTCCTCTTGAAGCGGCCGAAAGGACGGATACTTCCAGTATTGCTGTAGGATAGCTAACGGCGTACTCATATGCCGTAAGGTTTTTTTTAATGTTCGTGCCGGATGTAAAATCCTCTCTGAAGCTTATGTATCATTCACCGTTCTACCAGGGCTCTTCTTTGAAGAGGAAACAAGCTTTTTCTCGAAAAAGAGCTCTGCTCAACAAAAATAAAAAAACCCTCGCCGCGGAGCGACGAGGGTGTACGCATGTATCCTTTAAAATGCCAGGCCTTTTAGGCCAATTTGACATTTACTGCATTCATGCCTTTCTTTCCGCGTTGGAGTTCGAAGGTAACTGTGTCGCCTTCGCGGATGTTGTCAATGAGCCCGCTCACGTGAACGAAGACATCTTCGCCCGTAGCAGAGTCAACGATGAAACCAAAACCCTTGGTCTCATTGAAAAACTTTACTTTTCCAGTGTGCATTGGTAAAAAAAATTTAAAAAATGATACTCGGGCGATATGCCCGCAGCAAAGGTGCGATTTATTTCGGACTGTGGCGCTCTTTTTTTCTAACCATTTTTAGAGGCTACCTTTGTGCCCGCTTAACGATTGCGTATTCCACACTATGAGTCTTGCCACCCGATACTCTCATGCTGAGGTAGAGTCCTATTGGTATGAACACTGGGAAAGCCGCGGCTACTTCCGTTCCGTG
>JBEQAD010000225.1:0-5441 GCA_041640515.1 Saprospiraceae bacterium
ATGCTCCTCAGTGGTGGGCGTTTGGCCCAAAATAGCGCTGTAGAAGCGGTAATAGCGCACCACCTCATAGGTTGTCTCGGCTACAAAGGCCCTGTCCCGACTGCCGGCTTTCGGGTTTTGCCGCAGTACGTGTTCAATAACCCTGTCGGCATGCCTATTTTCTATAAAAATCGCCTGCAACGCCTGCGCTACAGCACGCACTAACAGGGGCCGAACCTGAAGAGAAGTGGCTAACATACTGACGGCAAAGCTACGGCAAGGGCGGCAAAGACCTACCTAATGCCCTATCGGCTACGGTGCTACTTTTGCCGCTGCTTACTTCAATAGCCATGTATCCCGCAAAAGTGCTGCTCTTTGGCGAGTACCTCGTCTTGCTTGGTGCCCGAGCGCTTACGTTACCGTTGGAGCGATTCGGCGGCGAATGGGTTTGGGCCAATGGCGACTCAGACCCGTTGTGCGAAGCCCTGCACGCTTTTGCTCACAGCAAGGTTCTTGCTCAGATAGCGGCACTCGATACGGCGTCCTTTCGGCGCGACGTGGCTGAAGGGCTGATTTTTCGCTCCAACATACCTTTGGGTTATGGCTTAGGCAGCTCGGGCGCCCTTTGTGCCGCTACTTACGACCGCTACGCTTGGGAAAAAACAGCCGACCTGGGTAAACTGCGCCAAATCTTCGCCCACATGGAAAGCCATTTTCATGGCAAGAGCTCGGGTTTAGACCCACTCACTAGTTACGTCAGGCGTCCGCTTCTGGTGGCTCAGCAGGGCAAAGTGACCCTCTTCGAGCAGCAGCCTTGGCAGGGTGAGGCGCCCGTCATTTTCCTGCTCGACACCGGCCAGCCGCGCCAGACAGGGCCTTTAGTACAATGGTTCACCGAGCAAAGCCGCCAGCGCGCCTTTGCCCATCGCTTAGAGACGACACTGCTGCCCGCTCACGAGGCATTGCTCACCGCCTGGCAAGAAGGGCGGGCTGCCGATGTGTGGGCGCCGCTGCAACAGGTGTCGGCCTTTCAATTGGCCTATTTTCAGCCCATGATACCCGAGCGCTGGCGCCAGCCCTGGGCAGAGATTTTGGCAACGGGAAAGGCCGCCTTCAAACTTTGCGGCGCTGGAGGCGGCGGCTTCCTGATGGTTTTCGGCCAAACAGCCGCAGCTGTCTCTGCTGTTGCCTCTCAAATACCGGGGCCGCTGTTGGCGCTGTGAGGGCTTAAGCCCAGCCGAAAGACCAAGAGCACAGCGGCAGGCTGCTTTGCTGCTGTGTGGTTCACTCAATAGACCCGATGTTTGCAGCGATGAAGGAAGGGCTAAGCAGCAAATGGCGTTTCTCGTCTGGTGTCTTGATAGTGTTAGCAGCACTGGCCTTGGGGCGCGACCTGATTGCTAACGGGCGGCCACTGTATTGCCGCGTGAATGGGGAAACGTTTTTCCCCGGTCTACGCTCGATATGGCGTGACCCTGCTTTCCCCTATGGCCATCCGGAGTTGGACTCCATCCAACGGCACTTTTTGTGGCGCGTGTATCCGTACGAGGCAGCAGTGTTTGCCCCAATACCTTTTTCGCCCGGAGAATTGCCAGCGAGTCCGGACACGACAGTGCGCCAAGCACGACCGGGCGCCTGCCACCCAGTGAACAGTCCGCGTACGTTCCGCCACTGGTTGGGCACGGATGCACAAGGGTACGATGTAGCTGCCGGATTAGTGGGTGGCGCACGCATAGCCCTGCTAACGGGCAGCCTGGCCATGTCTTTGGCTTTTGCAGCAGGTGTACTGCTGGGTGCATTGGCCGGCTACTGGGGCGACGATCGCCTGCGAATTCGGCGCGGGGTGCTATTGGCCATAGGGTTGGCCTTGCCTTTGGCGCTGTTCTACGCTGGCGCGGTGCAGCCCTGGCTGCCTGCCTCAAGTGCGGTGTGGTGTCGAAGCGCAGCCGGCATTGGAGCCGCTTCAGCCGTAGTGGGTGTGGCGCTGCTGGCAGGGCGGGCGCTGTGTCGGTGGTCGTTTTTTTCTGTTAAGGTAATCTTACCACTCGACTTGTTGATCATGCGCCTGGCGGAGGCCTTCATGGCTGTGCCTGGGCTACTGGCCATTGTGGCTTTTGCTGCTTTGCTGCGCGAGCAAACGCAAACGCTTTGGGCGCTGGTGGCGCTCATTGGCTTGTTTAGCTGGCCAGGCGTGGCGCTATTTGTGCGCGCCGAAATGCTCCGTATTCGCGAGATGGATTACATTGCTGCTGCGCGGAGTTTGGGGCTGCCAGAAGGGCGCATTTTACTGCGCCATTCGCTTCCTAACGCGTTGCAGCCGGCCTATACCGTTTTCGCCTTGGGCGTGGCCAGCGCTATTTTGCTGGAGGCCTCGCTGTCTTTTTTGGGCTACGGCGACCAGCATTTGGCTGGCGCTACGTGGGGGAGCTTGTTGCAAAATGCCCGTACTAGCCCTCATCTGTGGTGGGTCAGCTTGCCACCAGGGCTAGCTATTTGCCTTACGGTCATGGCGTTGCATCTAATAGGCGAACGCCTTAGTGCTCGCGGCCGAGCGCGCTGAACTTTTGGGCTGGCGGGGCGTTTCCTTACCTATCTTTGCTGAAGGGGTGGTGCTGCCCTTAGCGACGTGTTCCAGTATCCGATAGGGCTGCTTTTTATTTGCACTCATAATCCTCTACCTCTGCTCCCATTCGATGACATCAGTACGGTTGGATTACGTACGCGTGGCGCTCTTAGGCGCCTTGTTCTTTGTGCCCTTTTTGGGTGGGGTACATCTGTTTGATTGGGATGAGATCAATTTTGCGGAATGTGCCCGGGAAATGCTGCTGACGGGCGATTTTTTGCGGCCGCAGATTGATTACGAGCCGTTTTTTGAAAAGCCACCGCTGTTCATTTGGATGCAAGCCCTCTCGATGCAGGTGTTTGGCGTCAATGAGTTTGCCGCGCGCTTTCCGAATGCAGTGGCGGGCGTTTTGGTGTTGTTGCTGTCGTACCATGCCGGTCAGCGTCTTCACGATCGGCTGTTTGGTTGGCTGTGGGTGCTGGCGTGGCTAGGGAGCATCCTGCCACATCTGTATTTTAGAAGCGGCATTATTGACCCTTGGTTCAACCTACTCATTTTCGCTGGACTATGGGGTTTCATTGAGTTCCGCTGGCTCTTTTTCATGCGCTTTGAGGGCCGAAGCCTTTGGCAGCGTTACCGCTATTTGCTGTTGGGCGGGTGGGCGCTGGGCCTAGCCATTCTGACTAAGGGCCCGGTGGCTTATCTGGTGGTCTTGTTTGTCTTGATGCTCTACTGGGCGCGATACAAGTTCCGCAACCGCGGTTTTTTTCTTCACTTCGTGCTGTTTAGTCTGGCGGCGTTTTCAGTATCGGCACTCTGGTTTGCGGTGGAGACCATATTGCACGGTCCAACCTTTGTGCAGGAGTTCATTGCTTATCAAATACGACTGCTGACGACGCCCGATAGTGGCCATGGTGGTTTCTTTGGTTACCACGCTGTGGTGTTGTTGCTGGGTTGTTTTCCGGTGTCGGTTTTTGCTCTGCCTAATTTGTGGGGCGACCACCAGCCTGAGGACGAGGTGCTGGAGTCGCACACATTAGCTATTTGCCAACGCGCCGACTTGACCACGTGGATGCAACTGCTCTTTTGGGTGGTCCTTGTGTTGTTTAGTCTCGTGCGTACGAAAATTGTCCATTACTCTTCGCTGGCCTATTACCCTCTTACTTATTTAGGTTCCTACACCATTTGGCGGGCCATTCACTGGGCGGTTCGCCCGCGCGTTGTAGGGGTCTTGCTCCCGGTATTGGGCGTACTTATTGGCGGCGTTCAGATGTTGCTGCCCTGGATAGGGCAAAACACACACCTTTTGCGCCCTTGGCTTGCTAAGGACCCTTTCGCCTTGGCGCGACTGGATGTTAATGTAACGTGGCACGCCGGGCACGCTGTGCCTGGTGCGCTGCTGATAGTGGGCGCGATGTGGGCGCTTTGGCTTTGGCGGCGTCAAAAGCCCTGGCCAGCAGCGCAAGTGATGTTTTCGGCTGGGGCGCTCTTCACTGCCCTGACTCTTATACTCTGCATCCGCAACATCGAACAATATAGCCAGGGTAGCACGATTGAATTTTACAAGAGCAAGGCTCATGAAGATTGCTTTGTAAAAACAGTTGGTTTCAAAAGCTACGCCCACCTTTTTTACACTAAAAAGCCGCCTGTGAGCGACCCAAGTGTGGATGAGTTTCACCATTTAGCCTTTGGCAATCCCGGAAAGACGGTCTACTTTGTGGCTAAAGTAAATCGTTTGGAAGGGCTACCTGACTTGCCCCATTGCCACGAGCTTTACCGGCAGGATGGCATGGTGTATTTTGTGCGCCGCCCCGAATAAGACCTTACATCTGATTGGCTGAGCGAAAGAGGCGATTCCAGCGAATGCCTTCCCGTAGGTTAGCATTCTTAGTAGAGAAGAAAATAAATAGTGGCTTGCCCACTATGTGGTCTTCGGGCACATACCCCCAAATGCGCGAATCTTCCGAGTTGTGGCGGTTGTCCCCCATCATCCAGTAATAGTTTTGTTGGAAAGTGTAGGTGGAGGTTTCCTTACCGTCTATGAAATACTTACCGTTGCGCACTTCCAGCCGATGCCCCTCATAAACGCGAATAATACGCTCGTAGAAAGGCAGGCTG
Organism: Saprospiraceae bacterium; assembly: GCA_041640515.1. Classification (GTDB taxonomy): domain Bacteria; phylum Bacteroidota; class Bacteroidia; order Chitinophagales; family Saprospiraceae; genus M3007. The sequence goes on from JBEQAD010000225.1 coordinate 4,661, forward strand.
GCGGGCGTCAGTTCAACCGTAGCGCCTTTTTTAGGGATGAAAATAGGGCCAAAGTTATCCACCGTCCAGTGTCCGTATTGTGCCGCATCGTTAGGGAAGACGTAGCCAGGTCTAGCGCCTGGCTCGAAGCGCTCTAACACTATGGCTGGCCCCCACGATTTGACCTTGGTGACCTGCTCGGCATCGAGGTTGTAGTAGCGACGCACTTCGCCGTTAGGCAGTTCGACGGGGATGGCATCGTTGAGGTTGACACCGATCTCCTCCAGTTTGCGCAGGTTGAGCATACCGCTTTCGTTTCGAATGTAATACGCAAACTGCATATGCCGCGGATTGATGGCCGGCTGTCCGTTGATGTACACTTGTCCGTCGCGAATGCGCAAGCTATCGCCAGCCACCGCTACACAGCGCTTGATGTAGTGATCCTTTTTGTCAATAGGCCGTACAACTACCGGCGGCATAGGAGGCAACGGGCGATTCAAGCGCCGGAGCACATCTATCTCGCGCCGCCACTGATAAATGTCGTAAGTGCGCCCAGGGGTGATGATGACGCTATCGCCGGCCGGAAAGTTGAAGACCACTGGCTCGTTGCGGTCAATTGCTTCCAGGGCGGGTAGGCGGAAGTAGGGCAGCGAAGGCTCGCGTAAGTACGACTCACGAGCTAACAGCCCGCTGCTCTGCTGACTGAAGCGGTTGTGGATAAGAGGAAACTGCAGCACTGTCATCGGCGTGCGTATACCGTAGTGTGCTTTGCTAACGAACAAATAATCGCCCACCTTCAGGC
>JBEQAD010000226.1:0-5428 GCA_041640515.1 Saprospiraceae bacterium
TTTTCCCATCATCGAGCCCATTTTGCGCGAAGAGGGCGTGCCAGAAGACCTCAAGTACCTGGCCGTGGCGGAGAGTAATCTCTCCAATGCCGTCTCGCCAGCTGGAGCGCGCGGCGTGTGGCAGTTCATGAAAAGCGCCGCCGAGCAATATGGCCTAGAGGTAAATGACGAAGTGGACGAACGCTACCACTTGGAAAAAGCCACGCGCGCAGCTTGCCGCTACTTGCGCCGCCAAAAAGAACTGCTGGGCAGCTGGATGCTGGCGGCGGCGGCCTACAATGGCGGCCCGGCTCGTATCAGTACGGAAATGGAGAAGCAGCGCGCGCGTTCATTTTTCGACCTCAACTTGGCGGCTGACGAGACGATGCGCTATCCTTTCCGCATTGTGGCCCTCAAGGAAGTGATGCAAAACCCAGAGTACTACGAGTACTACATAGAAAAAGAGCACCTGTACGCTCCGCTGCCGCCGTACAAGGTCGTTACAGTGGATGGGCCAGTAGCCAGTTGGGCCGACTTTGCCGCTGAGCACGGCGTCTCGTACCGGATGTTTAAGCTGTATAACCCTTGGCTGATAGATAATAAACTTACTAACAAGGCGAGAAAAACCTATGAGGTCCGCGTGCCTCGCTAACCACCTGCCTTATGGCTTACACAGAGTCCAATATGTTACCGCTGGGCACGAAAGCGCCAGCATTTTGCTTGCCTGACCCAGCCACTGGGCGCATGGTCAGCCTGGAAGACATCGCCCGCGGTGCCCGTGCGACCGTTGTGATGTTTCTATGCAACCATTGCCCATACGTGCTCTACGTCAATCCGGAAATTGTGCGCATCGCATCGGAATATGGCCCTAGGGGCGTAGCGTTTGTAGGCATCAATAGCAACGATGCCGAAGCTTACCCAGACGACGCGCCCGAACGCATGCCAGCTCATGCGCAGGCCGTAGGATATACTTTCCCTTACCTTTACGACGAGACGCAAGAGGTAGCGCGCGCATACGATGCCGCGTGTACGCCCGATTTTTATGTGTTCGATGCCGAGCTGAAATTGGTGTACCGCGGTCAGATGGACAGCAGTCGCCCTAAACGCAACCCCATCCCGCCGACCGGCGAAGACTTGCGCGCCGCCCTGGAGGCTGTCCTCGAAGGGCGCCCTCCTTTACCGGTACAGCGTCCCAGCGGAGGTTGCAACATTAAATGGCGCGAACAGGTAGGCTAAGCTCTCAGGAGCTACTCAAGGGGATATGGTGGAATATTCGTTAGAGTATAGACCCTCTTGCGGATACCAACAAAAGCGATCGAGCATTTGGGGCGTGCCGCGGAAGACATTGAGGTCTACAGGTCGAGAGATGCCCGGGAGGCGGCCTTTTTCCGAATACTGCCAGAAATGCCAGTGGCGCGAGCGCAATTGCGGATGCTCTTCGGAGTAACGCGCAATCCACAGTGGGTAGTCGTCTAAATAACCAGCTAGGTAGCGCTCGTAAAAGTGCATGTTGGTGTAAATAATAGGACGAGCCCGAAGTGCTCTCTCCACCACACTTAGCCACTCAAAGATTTCGCGGAGCACAATTTCAGGAGACTGCCCATCTGTTGTTTCAATATCGAGCACTGGAACTAAATCGCCTGGCTCAAATTCGACCGTGCTCAGAAAATGCCGCGCCTGAACAGCACCGCTCCGATTAGGGCGGAAATAGTGATAGGCCCCCCGACGGATGCCCATTTCGCGCAGCCAAATCCAATTTTCGGCAAAGAGGGAGTCGCGAAAGTCGCTGCCTTCGGTAGCTTTAACAAAGGCGAAGTGTATCTCGCTGCTTTCCACCAGCTTTTGCCAGTTTATCCGTTGCTGGTGGTGGGAAATGTCAATACCCAACAGCAAGGCTGCCGGAGCATCAAGCCAGCCCGAATTGCGCCCGCCCCAGACGGGATGGAAGAGAAAAAGTAGAACAGCGAGCAAACGCATAAACACAGGAATTTTTCTCGACGACATGATGAGAGCGCAATCGGTCCGGGCGATGTTACTGCTGGCTGCGAAAATAGTGCCGTATCAGACAGATTCCAGGAGGCTAGGCTGGACTTTGGACGAAAGCGCTTTCTGATGCCGTAGTCAGCTCAATAATGGAGCTCCTACCGACAACGCATACATAGTTCAGATGTTTTCTTTAGTCCTTGGTGTCCGACCATTTGGCTAATGGGAGCCACTTGTCTTGCGCCAGCGCGCTATCTTTGCCTTATGCGGCCTGTAGTCTCGTCCGTTCAAAACGTGCTTCTTCTGCTTTCGCTGCTCGCTCCTCAAATGGTGCGGACAGGGCACTGGCTGCTACATCACGCGCATCATGAGGTACTCCCTTGTTCAGCGCGCGAGGAGGGCCCCAATACTTTTCATCTTCACGACGAACGCTATAGTGCAGCCGATTGCTTTGTCTGTGCTTTTTGGTTTACCTTTCCTGATCTACCCGCTGAGCAACCTTCCTTGTCGGTAGGGAGCACGGCGTCGAAAGCTATTCCGCAGGTTTTTTTGGAAAGCTTTGCCGCGGCCTTGTACCCACAGCGGCATTTGCGCGGCCCCCCAGTCTTTAGCCTACCTCTATGCGCCTGAATAGGCGGCGCTTCTCTTAGTTTTAATGCTTTCGCAACGGTACAGTCGCCTGCGCCAGGGGCGGGTGCGTTGTCAACAGCGTTGAGGTTCTACTTCACTTTTCCAGGTTTTTCAAAAAATGAGAAAAAAGACCACCAAAGCAGGGTGGCTTTGGTCAATATGCTGGCTTTGGGGCCTGGGCTGGGCTTCTCTCAGCGCGCAACACTGCGACATTGCCTTGCGCGGTATGGTATGGGACGCCGATACGGGTGAGCCGTTGGCATACGCCACAGTACAAATTGTCGGCACTAATCGAGGTACTTTCACCGACGAGAAGGGCGCCTTTGTCTTGCTTAATCTTTGCGAAGACTCCACGTACACGGTTATAGTGAGCCACATTGCGTGTGAGCACGAGACCCAGGTCATTCGTTTGGTGGAGAACAAGGTGTTCCACTTCTACCTGCATCACCATGTGCTGCGCGAAATAGTTGTACAGGAGCGCGCTATTGCCCCTGCTGCGGTGCAAGCATCGGAGACCTTGAGCAATGAGGCACTGTCGCAGCGGCAAGGGTTGGCCTTGGGCGAGGCGCTGCGGCAATTGCCGGGAGTAACCGTGCTGAATACAGGCACCACCATTGCCAAACCAGTCATTCACGGGCTGCACTCTAACCGCATCGCCATCGTGTCGGATAGGTTGCCGCTGGAAGGTCAGCAGTGGGGAGCTGAACACGCACCGGAAATAGACCTGTTCACGGCTCAGCGCGTGTCAGTGGTGAAGGGTGCTGTAGGAGTGCGCTATGGTGTGGGTGCTCTGTCGGGAGCGGTGGTGTTAGAGCCGGCACCGCTGCGTCAGCGCCCAGGCTGGGGCGGCTGGCTCTACGGCGGGCTGAATAGCAACGGCTGGGGCGGTACAGTGGCTGGAGCAGCCGACTGGAAGCCGGCGGGCTCCTCGCTGGCCCTGCGCTTGCAAGGAACGGCCAAACGCAGCGGCAACCTGCGCGCTCCTGACTATTGGTTGGGCAACACGGGCGCAGCTGAGCTCAATTTCTCCGCGCTGGCTGAAGCCCAAACCGGCCCGTGGCGCCATGAGGCCGCTTTAAGCCGATTTGCTCAGCGCATTGGCATCCTACAGGCTGCTCATGTGGGTAACCTTACCGATCTGCAGCGCGCTATCGAAAGTCCACTGCCGCTCAACAATGACGACTGGTTCACTTATGAGATAAGGCGACCGTTTCAGCGCATCCAGCACTACACGGCTCGACATCGCGCATCGCGCTCGTTGTCGGAGCAATGGAAATTTTCAGCCCAATACGCCCTACAGTTCAACCGGCGCGAGGAGTACGATGTAGTGCGGCGCACCGGCAGTGCGGCGGACAAGCCGCAACAGCGCTTCCGCATCTGGACGCACATGGCAGATGTTGCGTTGGAGCATGCGCCGCTTAATCACTGGGAAGGTGGCGTGGGGGCCCAGTTATTGTATCAATACAACTTGGTCGGCCGGGGAGGGCTTATTCCGGACTATCAGAGCTGGGGCGGCAGTGTGTGGTGGCTCGAGCGCTGGCGCCATTACCCCAAACCCTGGGAGCTGGAAGTTGGCCTGCGCTACGACTACCGTCGCACTGCCGCCCAGACCACCGGCACCCTTAATACGGTGGACACAACGGTGCATTTCGCTGGGCTGTCAGGTACGCTCGGCATCCTTCGGCGCATGGGCGAGCACCTGCGCTGGACATTCAACACGGGCTATGCGTGGCGCCCGCCACACGTCAACGAGCTGTTCGCTCGCGGGGTGCACCACGGCGCAGGCACCTACGAGGAGGGCCGTCCTGACTTGTCGCCTGAACGCGCTTGGAACACCCATCTAACCGCGCATTATGAGCGCCCGCGCACCCAGGCAATGCTGACGCTGTTCCGCAACCAGGTAAAAAACTTTATCTATCTGGACCCGCAGCGCACCTTGGTGCTTACCTCGCGCGGTGCTTTCCCCGCTTATTTTTATGCGCAGGCAGATGCGGTGTTGTACGGCGCGGATGTTTCTGTTGTTGTGCCGCTACTGGCTGGTTTGGCTGTAGAGGGCCGGGCTTCGCTCCTGCGCGCCTACCGAATGGCACTCGACTCTGCCGACGGCGCGGCCGCTCGCGAATGGTTGCCGCTCATGCCAGCCGATCGCTTTCAATACGGACTTTACTGGTCAAGCAACAGCCAAGCACTAAGCTCGCCAAAGTCAGCCTACACGTATGCTCGCCTGACAGGAAGCACCACCTTGCGCCAGACACGCATTCCTGCTGCGGGGTTATTGCAAGAAGCTCCGCCGGCATTTACTGTCTGGAGTATCGAGGCAGGCCGCACCTTTCCGCTGCACAAACGCCCAACACAATACCTGGAAAGCGGCCTGTCAGTGCGCAACTTGACCAATATACGCTATCGCGAGTACCTGAACTTTTTTCGATTTTTTGCTGATGAGCCAGGGCTGAACCTTAGCCTATGGTGTAAATGGCATTTCTGACTATTGATATCCTGCAAACATTCACTTTTTCAAATTCAGCCGACAATATGAACACAATACCTTTTGTTAGAAAAAGTCTCTTAGCCGTACTTGCTCTTTCCCTCGCTGTGGCGGGCTGCCGCAAAGACGAGGACACGGAAAATGAAGTTATTACGACGGTGGTGGTTCAGATAAAGTCTACCGATGGCTCATTTGACCGCGAATTTACCTGGGATGACCCCGATGGCGACGGTGGTGCTCCGCCCACGGTGGAAGACATTGTTCTACCGGGTAACAAAGAGTTCAATGTTCAATTGCGCTTCTTCGATCGCAGCAGTTCGCCAGAGAAGGATTTGACACCAGAAATTGAGG
>JBEQAD010000227.1:0-5411 GCA_041640515.1 Saprospiraceae bacterium
TGGCCATCATCGAACCTGACATGTTGTTGGAAGCATCCCAACCCAACGCTAAGTATCTGGTGGAGGTGTTCGTCAACGGAGTAAACATTGGCAACAAAGTAGACTGCTCTCACATCGGCAAGAATGTCGTGGGTAAGGTTACCGATTTATGCACAGGCGTGTGGTGTACCACCAACATTATGGTGATGGACAACTTGTTGCCCAAACTCACCTGTACTGACCTAACGCTCGTGTGCGCTGTGATGAACTATCAGCCGGCGGCATTGGCTTCTTTGGGCATTCCCAACGTCTACCCTGACGTCCAGGAGAACTGCGGTCAATTTACTCTGACCTACGCCGACATTTGGCAGGACTTAACCTGCAATGACCCATACATTGGCTATGCGCGTCGTACCTGGACAGCCACAGATGCACAAGGGCAGACGTCGTCGTGCGTGCAATTCATTTATTTCGAAAATAGAGGTATTGACGCTGTGCGCATACCTGCCGACGTGACGCTGGAATGCAACGGCGGAGCGCCCGATACGTCTATCCAGGCGGTAGGTGTGCCTTTTATCGAAGCTTACGGAGTTAAGTTTCCCATTTTCCCGCCCTCTAAGGCTGGCTTTTGTCGCCTGAGTATGACCTACCAAGACGTTGTCTTTCCCATCTGCCCCGGTTCGTACACTATTTTGCGCGAATGGACGGTGCTCGATTGGTGTAGGCCAACCGCTCCCAACATCAACCCGCGCACGTTTATCCAGCGAATCACAGTGCGCGACCAGACGGGGCCGGTATTCGTCAACTGCCCGAGCCAGCTGACCTTGAGTACAGATGCATTGGCTTGCTGCGCCACAGTCACCTTGCCTGCCGTGCGTGTGCGCGACGTTTGTGCAGGCCCCCGCGAAGTTTCAGCCACCATTCAGGTGCGGCACCCCATCACCGGCGACGTCATCAACACCATCAACGTGCCGGCAACGCTCACCACTCTACCAGGCTCCAACCCGCCTGGTGCCGAACGCCTGGCCGTCTTTGCGCCAACGCCTTGCCTACCCATCGGCACCCACACCGTTATTTATCACGCGGAAGACAACTGCAACAACACTTCGGTGTGTTCTTTCAGCCTTACCGTACGCGACTTGGTACCGCCTCAAGCGGCTTGCATAGAGGTTACGCAAGTGGCACTGGGCATCAACGGTATGGCGCTGATAAATGCTTCGACGTTTGACAAAGGCTCCTACGATGCTTGCGGGCCGGTGTACTTCAAGGTGCGCCGCGTCCAGGACAATCCCTGTCAGCCTGTCAATCGCTTCTTCGACCAAGTGAAATTCTGCTGCGAAGACATCGGCGACACCATCGAAGTGGTGCTACGCGTGTACGACACCCCGCCACCTGCTGGCCCGGTACCCCTTGACTCCGTCGCAGGCAATTACAACGAGTGTGTGGTGCAGGTCTATGTAGAGGATAAACTCCGGCCTGTGTGCACGCCTCCCGCCAATACGACGGTGAGCTGCGAAAACTTTGACCCAAGTCTGTGGGCTTACGGCATGGCCAGCGGCACCGATAACTGCTGCGTGGATACCATCATTACTTCGGTGAACTACGCTCAGTTCGACACTTTGTGCAACCGAGGCACCATCACGCGTCTCTTCCGCGTAGTGGACTGTGGCGGCAATTCGCAGACATGCACCCAGCGCATTGTGGTTAACTACCAGTCGAACTTCTGGGTGCGCTTTCCCAACGACTTGATTCTCAACGAGTGTAACAGCCCGTTCGACAACTTTGGCCAACCCGAGTTCGCTGGTGTGGATTGCGAGCATTTGGGTGTGTCGTTCGATGATGCCCGTTTCACCATTGTGCCCGACGCCTGCTTTAAGATAGAGCGCACGTGGAAGATCATCAACTGGTGTAGCTACAACCCTAATGCCGGCTGCACGGTGGTGCCTAACCCTAATCCGAACCCACAGGGCGATCATCCTAGCAACCTCATCGGACCTACGGTGTCGCCCCTCAACACTCCGGCGCCCTGGGCTCCTACGAACGTGCGTATTACACCCAACGACCCGCAACCCACCAATTTCAGCCTTTTCTGGTCACCAAATCCGAACTGCTACCAATACACGCAGATTATCAAAATCCGCGACAAGAAAGTGCCTAACCTGCAGGGCCCGGCCGGCCCAGTGGATGCCTGCGACAATACCAATAACGACCCGCTGCTGTGGAACGCGCCATCGTGGTACGACCAAATGACGGGCAGCAATGACCTCTGCGAAGGACCTGTAGACGTGTGCATCTCTGCTTCGGACGATTGTTCGGCTCCTAAGGACCTTAAGGTGCGCTTCCTGCTCTTTTTAGATTTAGATAACAACGGCACGATGGAAACCGTCGTCAGCAGCACTAATCCACCGCCGCCCGGCGCTGTGCTCTTTAACAATGCCAATACTCCCAACTACACGGGCGGGACCCTGCGCTCCTTTGACCATCGCAGTGTGCCCAACGAGCGCAAATACCGCTTTGCCGTCGAAACCAATGTTTCAGGTAATAGCTTGACGGCTTGCCTGCGTTGGAACACGCTCGAGCACCCCAATGCTTATGTGCTGCCCGAGCTGCCTCATGGCCAACATAAGATTAAGTGGTTCGTCGAGGATGGCTGCGGTAACGAGCAAGTGTGTGAATACGTCTTTGTCGTCAAAGACTGCAAAGCGCCCACTGCTGTGTGCCGCAACGGTCTGAGTGTCAACCTGATGCCAACGAAGATGGTCAGCATTGATTATTCTTTGCTACTGCAAAGCGCAGCCGACAATTGCACTCCCACCAACCTGCTGATCGCGGGTATGCGCCGCTCCGGAACGGGCTCCGGTTTCCCTTTCTTGCCCAACGGCAACCCACAGACTTCCGTCCTGTTTGACTGCTCCGACCTGGGCTACAACTTAGTGCAGGTGTGGGTAATGGACCTGGCAGGTAATGCTGACTTTTGCGAAACTTTCGTGCACGTGCAAGACAATGCCAAAGCATGCAGCAACACCAATGCCTCCGTAGCTGGCATCATTCAAACAGAAATGGGTAAAGGTGTAGAAGACGTAACTGTACAACTCCACGTCAACACGGCCCAAGGCACTGCCAAAGTGGAGTCCATCACCGAACCCGATGGCTACTACCTGGCTCCCAACACACTGCCCAAACAGTCTTCTGTCAGCGTGACGCCTACGAAAAACAACGACCCGCTTAATGGCGTCTCCACCTTCGACTTGGTGCTCATTAACAAGCATATCCTCGGTATCGAACCGCTTAGCTCACCTTATCAAATGATTGCTGCCGACGCTAACAGGAGCCGTTCCATCACGACCCAAGACATTCTGGAACTGCGCAAACTCATCCTCGGTATCTACACCGAGTTGCCACAAAACACCTCCTGGCGCTTTGTAGACCGCAACTACGTCTTTCCCGAACCCTCCAACCCGTTCAAGGAGAACTTCCCTGAGCAGCGCGACATTGCCGACCCGACCGATGACCGGCTTTCGGAAGATTTCATCGCCGTCAAAGTGGGTGACGTCAACGGCAATGCTATTCCTAATAGCTTGACCTCCGTCACAGAACGCACGGCAGGCACCCTCTACCTCGACGTAGAAGACCGCTTCGTCCGTCGTGGCGAAGTGTTTACAGTACACTTCCAGCCTGCTGAACCGGTGCTTGGCTATCAGCTTACCCTCAACCATCCCGATCTGGAACTGGTGGACATACCTCCTGGTGCTGGCATGAGCGCAGAGCATTTTGGCGTGCATGCTTCAGAGCATGCGCTCACCATCTCTCACGAAGCACAGGAGATAGCAGCAGGCTTCAGCCTCACTTTCCGGGCCGATGCCGATGGCTCGCTGCGCCAGCAGCTGCAAGTATCCAGCCGAATTACTCGAGCCGAAGCCTACCGCAATACTGGAAACCGCACAAACGAATTGCTCGATGTGGCGCTTCGCTTCAGCAACCACAGCGACCCCATCAGCGGTGTAGGCTTCGAACTGTACCAGAACCGCCCCAACCCCTGGACACAACGCACGCAGGTGAGCTTCCACCTGCCTGCTGAAGAACCGGCTACCCTGACCATCTACGACGAAACTGGGCGTGTGCGCTTCCGCCACTCCAGTGTGTATGCACGCGGTTATCACACCCTGACCCTCGAAAACGACGCTATCGGCCTGGGCAACGGCACGCTGTTCTATCGCTTAGAAACACCGACGCACTCGGCCGTGCGCCGTATGGTCAAAATGTAGTCTTTAGTTTCATAAGTCATCTGAACGCGCTTTTCCTCCTGTTAGAGTGCCATGGGTCATCCCGAACAGCCTGGGGTGGCCCATGTTTTTGTGGCCACCTTACGGCTCAAAAAAGCCCACGCTGGAGCCGACCCACTCTTTACCCATGTTGTAGCGCACGCCGACCATTTCACCTTTGCTCATACGGATGAGGTTGTTGACCAAACGCGGCTTGTCCCAACCTTTGGCCCACAGCACCATCATGCGAATTTCACATTTGGCGGGTTCATTAGGATCGAGGGTTTGCACGCAGGGAGCATAGGGCTTTTTGCGCTGCAAAATGTAGTCCGACGGGTTTTTTACTGCGGCAATGTCCTCCGGCGTCACGTTGATTTTGACTCCTTGCCCAGAGAAGGAAAACAGCGGCTTGAGCACCCAATTTTCCAAGTCGTCGGGGATGCGCTCCAAAGCGCCGAGGAAATGCGTCTGAGGCACAAAAGGTGACTTCAAAAAAGGAAGTGTGTGTTTTGAAATGCGGAAGAACCAGTTGGGGTGTCCTACCCATTCGGCGTTCACTTCGGAGAGTAGGTCCCATTCGCGCGGCAAGTCGGCTCGGCGGTCCAGCTCGTCAAAAATGATGCGGTTATAAATGCGCTCGATAGGAACTCGGCGGCCGTCCTCGTCCACATAATAGAGGTCGCGCCCGCTGCGTCTCACCTGCGAAAGGCACAGCACCTTGATGCCCAGATATTTGCGTGTACCCCAGAAATCAATACGTGTATTTTGTTTTTCGGGTTCAATTTCAAGCAGCACCACGTTCTCGGGCTTTGACTGGCCTACGATGATGTGGCGCAAGAGGTCCAGATAGCTGTCGGCATCTAGGCCGCTGAAGAGGTGATGAAAGTCCTGCGGGATATCGAAATGCTTGCGGTAGGCTTTTGCCAAGAGGTGTTGGTAGAAATAAAGAGAAGGGAAGCCTTGCAGTTCGATGAGTTGGGGCGTGAGTTCGCCGTTGGTGTCGCGGCAGATGCCGAAGTCGAGTTGCAGAAAGAGGGTATGCTCGTCTTCGTTGGGCACGCGCAGGTGGGAGGGGATGGCAGCCTCGCTTTGCTGGCGAAAGTCGGGATGGGCAACAACGTGGAGAATGTCCTCGACACCCTGCAGTAGCTTGGCTTTCATGGTTTTAGG
>JBEQAD010000228.1:0-5351 GCA_041640515.1 Saprospiraceae bacterium
ACATGGCGACCAGTGCTCTTCCTAATTTCGACATAGGTCTAAGGGTATGAGCCAATGCCTGTCTGTGGCAACGGCGTTATTCTTCTAAACTTTTCAAAAACATTTCTATGCGCCCTTTCAGCGTAAAGTTATCCTGCGTGTCTGGAGCCTTGAGGGCTCTTTCGGCAGCAGCGCGCGCATTGGTTTTGTCGCCTTTGCGGCGATGGATATCGGCTAATGTCAGGTAATACTCGCCGAGGCCCCCATTCTCCGCAGCGATTTTAGCCCATTTTTCAGCCTGACTCAGCACGTTTGTGTCCTTTGGAAATAAGGTAATCATATTGTTGACTAATTGATGCAGACGGGCCGCGTCGTTGCGCACGAGTTTTTTCTGATAAGCCTGGGCGCTCTTCAGGTAATTTTTTGCGTCTTTGGTGGCGGCGAAGTAGCGCATATCGGCATCGAAGGCAAATTCTTCTGCCTGGGTGGGCAGGTTAGCCTTCATTTTGGCTTTAGCTTCTTCTAAAAGACGCACATCGCGGAACTCGATAGCTTTTTTCACGGTGTTTTTGCAGGCAAAATGAATACGCTCATCCACTTTTTGAGCGCCCTCCTGCCCAGTGATAGCTGCCCGATGAGCAATGAGCAGGTCAAACACGCGGCTATCGGCCTCTACGGTGCCTTCCAGAATGATCTGGCGAGTAATGGGGTCGTTGTAGTTCTTGTTCGCATTCAGGTAGTCGTTAGTCACTTTCAGCGACGGTTTGTTCGCGCGATTAAGTCCTCGGATGTAGCGTAAGACCAGCTGAGGGTCTCGATTGCCGGCCTCGTACTCTTTTTCTATGTCCTGCGATAAGCTAGCGCTACCCAGCGCTTTTTGCGCAAAGGCAATGAGCCCTTCTGCCGTCAGACCACCGACGTGCTTTTGCACGACTTTACCAGTAGCATCTAAAATCATCAGCGTGGGATACGCCGAGACGGGATACTGCCGCGCAAACTCGGCGTTTTCCGGTTTTTCCATGTCGTATTTGACGTTGATGAAGTTGGCATTGAAGAACTCGCCCACTTGAGCATCGGTAAATACGGTAGCGGCCATGCGTTTGCAGGGGCCGCACCAGGAAGCGTAAGCGTCAGCAAAAATGAGGCGTTCCTCCGCCTTGGCTTTGGCCAAGGCCTCTGACCATTTCCCTTCAAAGAACCGGATACCCTGCGCATATAGCACAGGGGTAAAAACGCAAAAAGCGATAGTCGGGATAAAACGAACCAGTGCCATCATGTCTTGTCTTCCGTGTCAGATGCAGTAATAAAAATTTAAAAACATAAAAATTCATCAAGTGGTTGCGCGGTCAGAAGCAAGTCACTATCGGGTTAGTCTTTTTCTGGTGCCTCCTTGCGCTCATCCAACAGGCGCTCTAATCGTTCCACTTTCTTCTGCAATTGCGGCAGTTTCTTAAAGACAACGTGGGCGCGAAGGTAGTCGTGGTAATCAATAGCAGGCGAACCAAACAGGGCCTGGTTAGGCTGACGCACCGAAGAGGCTACGCCGCTCTGTGCCTGCACTCGAGTACCGTCAGCAATCGTGAGGTGACCGGCGACACCCACCTGTCCGCCCAATTGCACGTTCTCGCCAATTTTGGAGCTGCCAGCAATACCGACCTGGGCTGCCATAGCGGTGTTTCTACCCACCTCCACGTTGTGGGCGATATGCACCAGGTTGTCAATCTTGACACCTGCGCGGATAACGGTGCTGCCCATAGCCGCGCGATCAATACAGACGTTGGCACCTATTTCGACGTGGTCTTCGATAATCACATTGCCCAAGTGTGGTATTCTCCTCCAGGAGCCGTCTTCCTGCGGAGCGAAGCCGAAGCCATCGGAGCCAATGACGGCATTGGGGTGAATGATGCAGTGGTTGCCGATGACGCAGTGGTGCAGGATACGCACTCCGGAATGGATGACACAATGCTGGCCGATACGTACTTCTGGGCCGATATACACGTGTGGGTAGAGGGTGCAGTGCTCGCCAATGACGCTTCCTGCTTCTACAACAGCAAAGGCCCCGACGGCGGTCTGCTCACCGATACACGCTTCAGGATGTACGTAGGCGCGCTCGTCTACGTGTGGTTCGGCGCCATTGGGCGAGAGCAGGCTGTGGAAGCGCTCCATCAGAAAAGCCAGGCTGGAGCGTACATCATCCACTCGTATGAGGGTAGCAGATAGTGGCTGGTTAGGTTGGAATTGGCGGTTCACCAACAGGACGGAGGCGCAAGTGGTGTAGGCGAAAGGCTCGTACTTGGCGTCTGCTAAGAAGGAGAGGTCGCCCGTTTGGGCTTCTTCTATGCGCGCAGGTCTGCGCACTGTAACGTTTGGGTCTCCGTCTAGCGTTCCGCCGAGGATATGGGCCAACTGAGCCGCAGTGATGTGCATGCCGTAGATAGAAATGGGCTGTGTTATAAAGCAGTGCAAAAGTACAGATTATGTTGGCTGTTTTGGGTTGCCGCATATGGAGCTCGCCTGAGGCTACTCGGCGAGGTGCGGTTTCTTCTTGGCGCGAGTTGAAGCAGGGCGCATGCGACGTTGGGTTGTTTGCGCTTTTGGCGCATGTTCCGCCGAGAGGGTTGTTTGCGCTTTTTGACGAATTGGCTTTTGTGGTTGGGTTGGGTTTTGTCCTTCAAAAATTTGTACCGCTAAAGGAGCCAGCCGGAAGGTGATGGCATAATCGTAGCCATGGGAGGGTGTAGCCTCCGCCTCTACGGGGGGGTTGGTAACGCCACTACCTCCGTAATCGGCAGTATCGCTGTTAAGCAGCTCGACCCACGTTCCACCGTAGGGTACGCCAAGGGTATAGTTTTCCACGATACCGGTTCTAAAATGGCACACCACGAGCAGCACCCGGTCTTCGGGGCGGCCTTTTCGCAGATAGGCCAAGACGCAATTCTCCGTGTCGTCGCCGCTGACCCAGGCATACCCTTCGGAAGAAAAGGCGTGCCACCATAGGGCAGGCTTTTCAAGGTATAGGTGATTGAGAGCGCGCACCCATTGCTGGCAGCCGCGGTGGTAGTCGTACTGGAGCAGTTCCCACACTACGCCGCGGTCGTGGTTCCATTCGGAGGTTTGGCCAAATTCACCACCCATGAACAGTAGCTGTGAGCCGGGGTGTGTCCACTGATAGCCAAACAACGCGCGCAGGTTGGCAAACTTTTCCCATTCGTTGCCTGGCATCTTATAGAGCAAGGAGGCTTTCATGTGCACTACCTCATCGTGGCTTAGCGGCAACATAAAGCGCTCAGAAAATGCGTAAACCATCGAGAACGTGATGTCGCTCTGGTGCCAGCGTCGATAGACGACGGGGCGTTTGAAATAGTTGAGCGTGTCGTGCATCCAGCCCATCATCCACTTCTGCCCAAAGCCCAGCCCGCCCTCCCACGTGGGTTTGCTAACGCCAGGGAAGGCTGTGCTTTCCTCAGCGATAGTTTCGATGCCAGGGTAGTTTTGATAAGCCGCCTCGTTGAATTCGCGCAGAAAGGAAATGGCCTCTAAGTTTTCACGTCCGCCGTGAATGTTGGGCAACCACTCACCTTCCCTACGCGAGTAGTCGTGATAGAGCATGGAAGCCACAGCATCCACCCGTAAGCCATCGGCGTGGTAACGATCGAGCCAGAAGAGAGCATTGGAAATAAGGAAAGAGCGCACCTCGTCGCGCCCATAGTCAAAGACATAACTGTTCCAGTCAGGATGATACCCTCGGCGCATATCGGCATACTCATACAGATGGGTGCCGTCAAAGAGATAGAGGCCGTGCATGTCGCCAGGAAAGTGCGAAGGTACCCAATCCAGAATGACGCCGAGGCCAGCCTGGTGGCAGGTGTCTATGAAATACATAAGGTCTTCGGGGGTTCCATAGCGACTTGTAGGAGCAAAATAGCCTGTTATTTGATAACCCCAGGAGGGAAAGTATGGATGCTCCATAACGGGCATGAGTTCCAGATGGGTGAAGCCCATGTCTTTGGTATAGGGCACAAGTTCCTCAGCTAGTTCGCGGAAATTGAGCGAACGATTGCCCTCTTCGGGCAGCTTCTTCCAAGAACCGATGTGCACCTCATAGACTGACCAGGGTTGGGGCTTGCCCGCTCGCTGGCGGCGTTGTTCCATCCAATGGGCATCGTCCCAGGTATGCTCTAACGCCCACACTATGGAGGCTGTGCGCGGCGGCATTTCCCAGCGCAGGGCGTAAGGGTCACCTTTGTCCAAGCCTTTGCCGTTAGGTGTAATGATGTGGTATTTGTACAGGGTGCCTTTGCCCAACCCCGGAATAAACCCTTCCCAAATGCCGCTTTTGTCCCAACGAGGCAAGAGGATGTGCGCTTCGGGGTTCCAGGCGTTGAAACCGCCTACTACCGATACCCGGCGCGCCCGCGGCGCCCACACGGCAAAGTAAACGCCCTCCTCGCCATCGCACTCCACTATGTGGCTGCCCAATTTCTCGTAGAGGCGATAGTGCTTCCCTGTTTGAAAGAGAAAAATGTCGAATTCTGTGAGCAAAGAGAAAGGCTTAACCTTGGACATACAGACAGGTTTCGTTTACACCCAAAAACAACGGCCAAAATACGCCGCTTTGCTTCGCTGGTCGCTTTCTCACCAGTCTACCCAATACAGGGCAAATCCGCATAGATGCGCGACCGTTGGCACAGTTATTGGATTTCTGGCGCACACACAACGTCTTTAATCATTAATCCAAACAATCTTTCTTCGAACAATGGATGTCCTTTACCAACTCCGGCAATTTCCGATTTTGGCCCCTATGCAAATGCAAGAGCTAGAAGAGCTCGCCCGCCTATCTGAAGTCCGCATGGTGCACAAGCACACCTTTATCTATTTAGCGGATGAGCCCAGTGATTATCTCTGCTTTTTGGTGCAGGGCACTGTCAAGGTAGGGGTTCATGCGCCCGACGGACGCGAAATTCTGCGTAACTTTCAGCATCCGTTGAGCATTTTCGGAGAAATGGGCCTGGCTGGTGAGAGCAAGCGCGCTGAATTTGCCAGCAGCATGAATCAAGACGTGCGCTTCATTTCCGTCAAAACAGCCCTTTTCCGCCCCTTCTTGGAGCGCAATTTTGCTTTGGCCCAGAACATGATTAACTACCTAGGCGACCGTGTGCGCCGGGCAGAGCGCCACTGGGAGTCGCTCATTTACAAAGATGTCCGTGGGCGCATTGTAGATTTTCTAAAGGAAACCGCTTGTCAGCGTGGGCGCCAGGTTGGTTTCGAAACCTTGCTCAAGCATGGCTTCACCCAGCAAGACATCGCCAACCTGGTAGGCGCCAGCCGCCAGACGGTAACGTCTATCCTCACTGAGCTGCGCAAATCGAACC
>JBEQAD010000229.1:0-5287 GCA_041640515.1 Saprospiraceae bacterium
ATACTGTATAGCAGCCCCATGTAGAGGACAACCACCAGCCCACCCAACAGGCCGTTTTGGAGAATGTGGTTTTTCATGCAAAAAAATCCGTGTTGAACTCGCTGCGCTGTAAAGGGCAAAGGTACACTGGTACAGCAAACTGCCACCGACAGGTACCTGTCGCAACAACGCAGCCACAAACCTGGTCGGCATCAGGGCACCTCTACGGTGGTCAAGATCTTCTGGATGATGTCTTCCTGTCGAATATTTTCGGCTTCCGCTTCGTAAGTCAAGCCGACCCGGTGACGCAACGCATCGGCGCAGATAGCGCGCACAT
Organism: Saprospiraceae bacterium; assembly: GCA_041640515.1. Lineage (GTDB taxonomy): Bacteria > Bacteroidota > Bacteroidia > Chitinophagales > Saprospiraceae > M3007. Next base: position 317 of record JBEQAD010000229.1, read on the forward strand.
CTTCGGGCACTACATAACCTCGGCGGCGCAGGAAGGCTAAAGCGCGGGCGGCCTGCGCCAGGGCAATGCTGGCTCGTGGAGAGGCGCCATAGGCAATGAGAGGCCTCAGGCTTCTCAGGCCGAAGGTTTCTGGCTGACGGGTAGCAGTTACGATGCTAAGGATGTAGTCCTCGATCTTTTCATCCATATAAATCTTGTGAAGCACCTCGCGCGCCTTCAACAACGCACTGCGCGACACAACCGGTTGCACTTGTGGCCACTCGTGGCCCAAGTTAAGGCGCACGATGCGGCGCTCCTCTTCTTTGTCAGGGTATTCAATCTTCACTTTGAGCAAAAACCTGTCTACCTGCGCCTCAGGTAGCGGATAGGTACCCTCCTGCTCGATAGGGTTTTGTGTAGCCAACACCAAGAAAGGCTCCTCCAGCGGAAAAGTCTCGGTGCCGATGGTTACCTGCCGCTCCTGCATGGCCTCCAGCAGAGCACTCTGTACCTTGGCCGGTGCGCGATTAATCTCGTCGGCTAATACGAAATTAGCGAAAATAGGGCCTTTGCGCACGGTAAACTCTGCTCGCGCGGGGTTGTATATCTGCGTGCCAATAATGTCGGCCGGCAATAGGTCGGGCGTGAACTGGATGCGACTAAACTGCGCATCTACTGCCTGAGCTAAGGTTTTGATGGCCAACGTCTTGGCCAAGCCTGGCATGCCTTCCAGTAAAATATGGCCGCGCGCGAGTAAGCCAATAAGCAGGCGCTCCATCATGGCTTGCTGGCCGACAATAATCTTACTCGTCTCGGTGTACAGGCGCTCCAAAAAGGCGCTCTCCAACCGTATCTGTTGGGTTATGGCCTCGATATCTACCGGTGCTTGCATGGTGGCGTTCAAACTGCTGTGAGACGGGCAAAGGTAAAAGCGCCAAACCATAGGCCAGGCGAAGACTGCTTCTTACTTACTGGCGTTTTTCCCCTGCTAAGAAAAAAGTGGTGTCTCATGACGCCTCTCACGCACAAACCTTTTACTTTGTTTAGCGAAGGTAGCGCGAAAGCCATCTGCATGCTTTTCCTTTTACCGAGCCGATAACGCAACCAGACATTTAAAAAAAATGATTTTGGTGGAACTGAAACGCCTCTTCCAAGAGTTAAAGCGATAAGGAACTCTTGAAATATCTGCCCTGTCATCAAAATGGCTCTAAATATGGAGTACTCTGACAAACACCATGAGAACATCTTCTTAAAGGAGTTGTGTGAACACTTCGAGGAGGTGTACCGATTTGCATTTCTAAAAACGCGTAATCGCGCAGACGCCGAAGACCTTACGCAGGAAACCTTTATGCGGGCGTGGAGAGCTATTGATAGCTATCGCCCCGGCTCGAACGCTAAAGCATGGCTGTATAAAATCTGCCTACACGTCTTTATTAACGAGAAGCGCCGCCAACAGCGACAACCCGAAGTGGAATTGGAAGAAAAAATGCTGGGAAATATCCCTACCGAAAAGGAGAATTCCTTCTGCCTTGGCGAAGAAGTTATGCTGGCTATCGGGAAGCTGCCTCCGCGAGCGCGAGAGGTTGTCCTATTTTACGCAGACGATTTTTCATACCAGGAAATAGCCGATATACTAGAAATGCCTATAGGCACAGTTCGCAGCACCCTGCATCGAGCAGGGAAAAAATTAGCTACGTATCTGGGCGACTATGCTCGCGAGCAGGGCTATCCTTTTGTCAGTGGAGGAGGGAAATATACCCTCCGCAAGCGGGTTTAAAGACACCGACAGGGTCAACTGCTTGTGCCGTTGGCCCTATCTTTTCTATGCCTGCACCTCGTCCATAGCACAGGCTCCTTCGGTGCTGCCACCAATTTGTCTGTCTAACTACTAACTAAATAATACAAACTTTCAACCTATTTTACTCATCATCCACTGCACGTCTGTAAGACCGTCTCTGCTTATGTATCTCGTTGCCCTTCTTCGTGGCTTACTAACGTCGTTAGGCTGACCGAAAGACGGTCAGGTCGGGAAGTTTCCTCACAGAGCAGAGGGCGCACAGTTGGATAAAAAACTCTTATGTTATGAGAAACTTAAGGAAATTGCAGAACGTCGCCTCCGTTAAGAATGCAGACCCTGACATTAAGGTGCCGCGCTCGTTTCAAAGCCCGCCTGATGACTTCACACAGGAAACACCCAGGTGCGGCCCAGAGATTCCCCTTACTCCTGAAGAGGAAGCCAATGAAATTGACCCGGAAATCTTGCGTGCCTTCCTGCGCGACTATCTGCCAAATCTTAAGGCACCTGAGCGATTGAAAGCGTGGATCCGCGAGATTCCCTACCGGGATGCTGATAAAAAATAGGGTTATTAAGCCGGCAATTGCTTTATCGCTGCGAGTCATTCTGGGGGGAATGACTCGCAGCTTTTTCGGGCTTCCACTGACGTTTATCCCTAAAAAATGCTTCCTCGCCTCCCCTGCTAACGTTTTAAGAAAGCAGGCATGGGTACGGTTGCTGGCGATTTCAACGGCAAATCTACCCTACCGCTTATGAGGCCGCACGGCGCAATTCTTCCACCTCAGCCACCGTCTTAGGCACAGGCTGTCCCAGCACGCGGTGCCCCTGCGGCGTGATAAGAACGTTGTCCTCGATGCGGATACCACCCAGGGAGCGGTACTTGCCGAGCTCACCATAGCGAATAAAAGCCGCATGGCGTTTGGTCCGCTTCCACTGGTCTATGAGCTGCGGTATGAAGTAAATACCGGGTTCTACGGTGAGAACAAACCCCGGCTCCAACTCGCGCGCGAGGCGCAGGTAGGCCGTTCCAAACTGTGTGCTGCGCTGTACTGCGTCGGAATAACCGACGTAGTTCTCGCCAAGATTCTCCATGTCGTGCACGTCCAGCCCCATCATGTGCCCTAAGCCATGAGGGAAGAAAAGTGCGTGAGCACCTTGAGCTACGGCTTCGTCTGTGTCGCCTTGCATGAGGCCCAGCGCCTTGAGTCCTTCGACGATGTGGCGCGAAGCCGCCAGGTGAACGTCTAAATAGCGCACGCCTGGGCGCAAGAGAGCAATGGCGTGCTGTTGGGCGTCGAGTACGATTTGATAGATATCGCGTTGTTTAGCGCTGAAACGAGCGCTGACAGGGAACGTGCGCGTCAGGTCGCCGGCGTAGTGGAGGGCTGTTTCCGCGCCAAAATCGCCCAACACGAGCTGGCCGGGCTGTAATAAATTACCGTGGTAGTGATTGTGTAGGATTTGGCCGTTGACAGTCAGGATAACGGGGTAGGCCAAATGCCCACCAGCGCTAACCGCCATGCCTTCGACGAGGCCAGCGAGTTCGGCCTCTCGTTGACCTGGGCGCGCAGTTTTCATGACGGCCACATGCATGGCACCGGTAAGGTTGACAGCGCACTCAAGCTCGGCTATCTCTTCTTCGCTTTTGCGCGAGCGCTGGGCTACCACAGCGCGGATGAGGGCTTCGGAGGCCGCTACCTTTTGCTTTTCGGGAGCAATGCCAAGCCAACTTTTAAGCGCCAGCTGGTGCTCAGGGCGATAGGGCGGCAAGAAGTGGATGGTTTGACCGGAGCGGCGCGCTTTTTTCAAAAAAGGTCCTAAACGACGCAAAGGCAGCACCTCGCGGACACCTACGCGTTCGGCTAAGGCGCGCAAGCGCGGCTGAGCGCCCATCCAGACGATGTCCTCGAGGGTTAGATCGTCGCCAAAAAGGATATCGCGGCCGCTATCCACATCCACGACGCTCACGAGGTTGGGTTGGTCTATGCCGAAGTAATAGAGGAAGGTGCTGTCTTGGCGGAAATGGTATGGGTTGGCGGTGTAGTTCATGCCCACGTCGCGGTTGCCAGGCATAAGCGCGATGCCGCTGCCGAGTTGCTTTTTGAGTTGTTCGCGACGGGTGATGTACGTCTGGGTAAGAAACATGCTTCGAAGAATGGTTGTTAAAAAGAGGAAGGGCGCACAGCGGAGCAGCAAATATCGCATTAGGGGCCTTTTCGGTACAGGTATCTGAAGGGAGGTGGGAGAGCGATAGCTGCCTGCGGCAGGTGTTTGACACAACACCACGCAACGCGCCACATCAAAGCTTCGTACCAACAAAAAAGCCATTTTTACTGCCGTTGGCTCGCGATAGCATCACTTTTACGGATGCCAAAACAAATAAGTAACTTTGATTTTTATTTTGTCCTCGTTTGTTGTGCTCAAACCGTTCCCGAACATGAAAATTCCTTACCCTTTATTGCTTGTGCTGTGCCTGTTTTCCTCGTGGGATGCCGCGGCCCAGTGCCCGCCACCAGGTTTTCCAGATGCAGGGAACACCTGCCCGCAGGCGCCTATTTTGTGCGAAAATCTGCACGGCTACTGCAATACTATCAACAACAACAATACGCCTCAGAACTTCCCGGGATGCCCCGGATGGCAGTTAAATAACGACGAGTGGTTTGCCTTTTTTGCAGGCACTACCAGTATCAGCATTCAGGTAGTGCCGAGCAACTGCTCTCAAGGACCTCAAATGGGCCTGCAAGCGGGTATTTATGCCGGCTGTGGGCCGCCCTGGCAGGCAATGGCGCTGCAGTGCGCCTGCACTCAGAACCCATTCACTCTGACGTCGAATAATTACGTCGTAGGTCAGGTTTACTATTTCGTCTTGGATGGTTGCGCGGGCAACGTGTGCAACTACACCATCAATGTACTCTCTGGCTCAACGGTGGGTGTACCGCCTAACGATCCTGGCCCCATCACTGGGACCTCTCCAGTATGTCAGGGGACATCCACACCGTTCAGCATTGCCCAGGTACCTGTAGCGACTATTTACACCTGGACACTGACGCCTTCCAGTGCGGGCACCATCAACGGGCAAGGCACGCGCAACATTACTGTCAACTGGTCGAACAACTACAGCGGCCCGGCGGAGCTGTGCGTACAGGTGTCCAACCAGTGTTACTCCAACCCAAACATTCAGTGCTTCGAAGTGGAGG
>JBEQAD010000230.1:0-5265 GCA_041640515.1 Saprospiraceae bacterium
GATCATCCAGAATTCGGTCACTTTTTTTAAGGAAAGGCATGTTAATGTAAGCTAACGGCAATCAATTGAACACTTTTGTGCAAAAAGCCTGCCGAACTTTCGCCCTTACATGAACTGGCCCTTTCTACTTGTGTTTAACTAGTAAGCCTAAAATAAACAGATAATTCTAAACAGCGCAAATATTTGCATAGGTTTGCGGCAGGATTATATGAGTGTGTATTCTATCAGTGATCTGGAGCGTCTTACAGGCATCAAAGCGCATACCATTCGAATGTGGGAAAAGCGCTATCGCCTCATTTTACCCGCCCGAACGGAAACAAATATTCGGTATTATACGGATGAGAACCTCAGGCTGCTTTTTAACATTGCCTTACTCAATCGGGCTGGCTACAAAATTAGCAAGCTGGCAAAGATGCCAGCTGAGGAAATAAGCGCTCGTGCTGCTGAATTTACCCGACAAAATCTGACGCTAGACAGCCGTATCGAAGCACTTACTTTGGCGATGCTCGATTTAGACGAGTCCGCCTTTGAGTTGACCTTCCTCACTTATCAATGGGAACACGGCTTCGAGCGCGTGATACTAGACCTAATTTACCCTTTTTTGGGCAAAATAAATGATTTGTGGCTGTCGCGTAGCATCTCGCTGGCACATGAAAAATTCATTACCCAGCTCATCCGGCGCAAGATGATGGTAGCCATTGATACTGAGGTGAAGAAACCTAAGCCTCAAGCGCTGCGGTTTTTGCTTTATTTGCCCGAAGACGAGCGCCAGGAACTTACCCTTCTATTCCTGTGCTACTTGCTGCGCCGCCGTGGCATTCGCGTGCTGTATTTGGGTGCTGGCCTGTCGTTGGCTGACTTGCACGAAGCAGCACAAAGCTTTAAACCGGATTTTGTCTACACCATCCTGAATGACCCGCTGCCTCGCCAGCCCATCCAAAGCTACTTGGAAAGAGCAGCCCAAGCCATAGGTAATGCTAAGCTTCTGATATCTGGGATGCAGATTTTTGTTAATGCCCTCCGCTTTCCGGCCAACGTACAACGCCTGAATGGGCTGCCCGAAACCCTCCAGCTGCTCGATAGCCTGAAAACAGAGGAAGATCAAGAGCCATCTTCTTCTGAAGAGTAATTGAGCAAGCGCTCCAGGTAGTGCTCTTTTAGGCCAAAGCTGGCCTTGATTTGTTCCACCTGCCTTAGTGCAGCTGCCCGATGTTTAGCTGAGGTGAAGGGAGTAGCCACAGCGGTAATAAGTAAGTTTTTAGCCGTGTGTTCGGTAGATACAAACTCGAAGACATTGGTCTTGTAGCCATTGGCCTCCAGGAGCAGGGCGCGAAGGCCGTCGGTTAGTATTTCCGCCTGGCGCTCTTCCAGAATGCCGTAGCGCAGCAGAGGCGTTATTTCGTTTTGTGGCTTCATGTCCCGGCGCACCTGTTTGTGGCAGCAGGGTGCTGCTAGAAGGATGCTTGCGCGGTGGCGTATGCCTGTGGCCAATGCCAAGTCCGTAGCCGTGTCGCAGGCATGCAGAGCGATGAGCATATCGAGGCGCTCTGGGCGATATTCAGCAATATCCCGGGCGACAAAATGCAGCCGCGTAAAGCCTGATGTACAGGCCACTTTTTGGCAAAAATCAGCTAAAATTTTGCGCCGCTCAACACCTGTGACGGTGGGCGTCAGACCAAGATGATGGGTAAGAAAATCGTAAAGGGCAAAGGTGAGATAACCTTTGCCGCTGCCCATATCCGCTATGTGGGCAGCGGACGGCAGCGGATGCGCGCGCAGCAGACCTTCAACAATTTCTAAGTATTTGTTGATTTGCTTCCACTTATCCTGGGCGGAAGGCAACACTTCGCCCCGGCGGTTAGTAATACCCAATTCGCACAACCAGGGTGCACCGGCGCTGAGCAGACGTTTTTTGGTACGGTCGTGGCTTAGGTCGGCCGGCTGACTGTGGCTGGGTGGCTTAGTTTGCCAGAGCGGCTTACCTCCTTTGGCTATCAACAGGGTGTAGTCTTGCTCTGTAGTGAACAAGTCCACTTGGCGAAACTGCCCGCCCGTCAATGCGCGCAGCTGGGTCTCTGCTTCTTGGAGGGCAAAGTTTTTTACTTCGTCGCGGGTGGCGAAGCGGTAGGTGAAAGCAATTCGAGGACCTTTTTTAAGGAGGACAGGACGCAGATAAACATTTTTTAACTCTGCTGGCCCTTCACTTGTAGGGCGACTCAAGGTGCATTTTATCAGCGTGCCGCGCTCAAAAGCTTCTCGAAATACAGCAAAAAACGGCTCAAACATGAAAGGCAAACAGGGCTTGTCGCCGAGGCAAGAGCAAAAGAGGAGATGGCTCAGCGAGAGGTAGCCCCACGCCCTTTGAGAGGTGCGCGTTGGCGAAGCTCTTCTTCTACTTGCATGAGGGCGTCCATCAGCTCACCCCGGCTTTCGTACTTCCATTTCAACCACCACACACCACCTAAAAAGCCCAACATGCATAAGATAGAAAGGCTATAAAAAATAGCACTCATGAGCTTCCATTTCAGCACTAAGCAAACCAAGCCACCCAAAAAGCAGCCTGCAGAGAGTGCACCTAAAAACAAGAGTATTTTCTTAGCGCGGTCAAAATGATCCAGGCGCTGGCGAATTATTTCGCGTAAGTCTAACAGGTGCGAGCTGCCGAAATGCTCTGGCCCCAGCTCTTGTAGTAGTTTAAAATCGTCATTAGCCTCCTTCTCGAGGCGATCTAAGGACGACTCGTGGCGGTTGCGAAACAACATAAACGTGCAGTGATGTGGGTTAAATTAGCAATGACCAGCACTTTCTTGTTTCCCTATAACAGGCAGGCAAATATAAGGCTACTGCCTAAATACATAGCAACACTCGACAAAGGCAGGTTTCGAACGTTGAAACAGCGAATGCTTCTGCCCGGACGTCCTATAGATTTCTCGCTTTTGTCGCTCCAACGACACATCAATCACTTTTTTGCTCCTGGATATGCGCATCTTGATTGTTAACGGCCCTAATCTCAATCTGCTGGGTCAACGCGAGCCGCAGTGGTACGGAAGTACGTCTTTTGACGTGTTTCTGCAAGACCTGCGATTGCGCTTCGCTGGCACTCAGCTCGAATATTTTCAAAGCAACCACGAAGGTGCACTGCTGGATTGCTTGCACCAGTCAGGAGCGAAAGCTGATGGCATAGTCATCAATGCAGGAGCGTACGCTCACACGTCTATTGCTTTGGCCGACGCCCTGACGGCCGTAGATAAACCTGCAATAGAGGTGCATATCAGCAATGTGTTCGCACGCGAGCCTTTCAGGCACCATTCCTACCTCTCTGCCCGTTGTCTCGGCTGCATCGTTGGGTTAGGGTTGGAAGGCTATGCGTTAGCTATTGACTACCTGCTACGCAGCCTCGCTTCGCCGCAGTAGGCTCATAATGGAGCACGTCAAATTCACACGATCGTGCCTACCTTCGCGCGGCGAAGGTTCGCTATCCTGCGCTCCAAATTTTTCTCTAACAGAGTTTTTTCGCATGCTGGTAAGACATATCAAACGCGTCGCGGTACTAGGTTCTGGCCTGATGGGCACCGGTATTGCTGCCCACTTAGCAGGTTGTGGTTTTGAAGTTCTAATGCTCGATATTTTACCGCCTGACCTTTCGGAAGTAGAAGCCCATAAACCCGAGGCGCGCAACCGCGTGGCACAAAATGCGCTGCAAAACGCGCTGAAGGCGAAACTCAATCCCTTTTACGACCCTAAGTTTGCCAGCCGCATCACAGTAGGCAACTTCGAAGACGATTTCCCTAAAATTAAAGATTGCGACTGGATCGTGGAAGTCGTCGTCGAGCGGCTCGACATTAAGCGCCAGGTATTTGAAAAAGTAGAAAAATACCGAAAACCTGGCACACTGGTCAGCTCTAACACATCGGGCATTCCCATTCACCTGATAAGCGACGGACGCAGCGAGGATTTTAAGAAGCACTTTCTTGGCACACACTTCTTCAATCCAGTGCGCTACATGCGGCTGCTCGAGATTATCCCTACTGCGGACACAGCCCCCGACGTGACGGCTTTTTTCCTGCACTTCGGCGATGTGTTCCTGGGCAAACAGACGGTGCTATGCAAGGACACGCCCGCCTTCATCGCCAACCGCATCGGCGTGTTTTCTATGGCTAAAGTGTTCCAACTCACCTACGAACTCGGCCTCGATATCGCCACCGTAGACACGCTCACTGGCCCTGTCATTGGCCGCCCGAAAACGGGCACGTTCCGATTGGCCGACCTGGTAGGCATGGACACCGCAGCGCACGTCATCGGGGGGTTGAGGCAAAACTGTCCCAACGACGAACAATTGCAGGCGTTTGAGGTACCTAAATTTTTGCAATTCTTGCTTGAAAACAAGTTTTTCGGCGACAAGGCAGGCAAAGGATTCTACCAAAAGACAGACCAAAAAGATGAAAAAGGGCGCTCGGTGGTATTAGCGCTCAACCTGCAGACGCTTGAGTACGCCCCCTCGCAAAAGACCAAACTGCCCATTCTCGATACGCTCAAGCAAATAGACGAGCTGCCGCGCCGTATTAAGGCTATATTCAAAGGCACAGATGCTGGCGCCGACTTGCTGCAACGGCATTTCCTGAGTCTGTTCGCTTACGCTTCGAACCGTATCCCGGAAATTAGCGATACCATCTATGCGATTGATGACGCCCTGCGTGCAGGTTTTGCCTGGGAGAAAGGCCCCTTCGAGTACTGGGACATGGTAGGCGTGGCTGAAGGCGTAGAAGCTGCTGAAGCGCGCGGCGAACGCATTGCCCCGTGGGTAAAAGACATGCTCGCCGCTGGCCACACGCAATTCTACCGCTCTGAAAATGGCAAACGCTTGTGCTACCAGCCGCTGACCAAGACTTACGAGCCGCTGCCGGGGGGCGAAGCATTCATCGTGCTCGACGCTTATCGCAACCAAAAACCAGTATTCCAAAATGCGGAATGCACCTTGCACGACATTGGCGACGGCGTGCTGTGCTTGGAGTTCCACTCTAAGATGAACGCCATCGGCGAGGGCATCCTGCGCGGCCTTAATGAGAGCGTGCGCATGGCAGAAGAGCAAGGTTGGCGCGGCCTAGTCATCGGAAACAACGCGCCCAACTTTACGGTAGGCGCCAACTTGATGATGATTGCCATGATGGCTTACCAGCAAGAATGGGACGAGCTAAATATGGCAGTGCACTTTTTCCAACAGACGTCTATGCGTCTGCGTTACTCGAGTGTGCCGGTGGTGATGGC
>JBEQAD010000231.1:0-5254 GCA_041640515.1 Saprospiraceae bacterium
TGAAATGTTGCGTACCGGGCGCATGGTGGGCCCGCGTCTGTACAGCACGGGCACGATTCTTTACGGTGCTGAGGGCGACTTTAAAGCGCCCATCAGCAGCCTCGATGATGCCCGCAGCGCCCTGCGCCGCACGCAAGCGTGGGGGGCGTTCTCGGTAAAAAGTTACAACCAGCCGCGCCGCGACCAGCGCCAACAAGTCATGGCCGCCGCTCGCGAACTGGGTATGATTGTCGTGCCCGAGGGTGGCTCCTTCTTTTTCCACAACCTCTCGCAAGTGGTAGATGGCCACACAGGCGTAGAGCACAACCTACCTGTGGCGCCTATTTACGACGACGTTTTGCAACTGTGGCGCCGTACCCAAGCCCACAACACCCCCACGCTTATTGTCTGCTATGGTGCTGTTAACGGTGAGTACTATTTCTACCAAAAAGAAGACATCTGGAAAAAAGAACGCCTGCTGCGCTTTACCCCACGCCACATCCTCAACGAGCGCGCGCGCCATCGCACAATGATCCCTGACGAAGAATACGACAATGGGCATATCCTGGTCAGTCGCCAGTTGAAAAAAATGCTCGATGCTGGCATCCGCATCAACCTCGGCTCGCACGGCCAGCTACAAGGGCTGGGTGCTCACTGGGAGCTGTGGATGTTGGCGCAAGGCGGTATGACACCTATGGAAGCCCTGCGCTGTGCTACCCTGCACGGTGCACAGTACATCGGCATGGAGCGCGAAATTGGCTCGCTAGCCCCGGGCAAACTGGCTGACCTCATTGTGCTAGACAAAAACCCGCTGGAGAACATCCGCCACACGGAGGCTATCCGCTACGTCATGGTCAACGGTCGGCTCTACGATGCAGAGACGCTGGACGAAATAGCGCCTACGCCGCGCAAGCGCGAACCTTTCTGGTTCGAGATACCCGGCAGCGACCTCAATGGCGCTGGCATGCTCCACACTTGCCACGAGGCCAGGTGCGTGTGTGGGCATTAGCCTAGCACGCTGGCACAAAGGATCGTTAGGCTATGGCCTGAGTTGCTGCGCTCTTATCAGGCTCTGCTCCATTTTGATTTTTTGGCTGTGGCTTGCAACAAACAGCGGTAGGCTTATCAAGGTGATAGGAGCACTAAATACTGCCACAAAGCCCAGAGGAGAGGATGGCGTTATCCCTAATCCGCCCAAGAGGAAAAAGCTGCTGGCAACAAGACCTACTCCGACCACCACCACGGCTCCACCTACAGTCCAAAGTGTGTTACTTGCCTCTCGGTGCTTGGTTGCTTGGTAGAGCGCATAGTTAAACTCAGGATTATCGAAGGCATAATCCGAAAGTAGAATGTTGTAGGAAAGAAAGAGGTCCTGATTGCGCAAGATGTCCTTTTTTTGTGCGTCGGTCAGTTCTTGCTGGCAGAGAGCAGGCCAGCACATCAGCGTGGCGACAAGCGTTAGTAGGAATATCAGTTGTCGCATAAAGTAGAGGGAGTGGTTAAGAGAAGGAGTGCCGTTAGTGAGTAGATAAGATGCGTAAACCCAACCCGAAGAAAGGGAACACGTTCGGTTTTTTACAAAAAATGCTTCCTATGTTATACTGTGCGAGTAAAAAAATTGGCGCATGGCTGCTGCTCGCCATGGTGCTGCTGGCTTGCCGTACGAGCCAGAAGTCCATTCCCGAGACGGGCAGAAGTATGTCAGACAACAGCCGAACTTCGTTGGATTGGCCAGGCACGTACATCGGCGTGCTGCCCTGCAACGACTGCGAAGGCACCCTGACCGAAGTATACCTTCAGACAAACGGCACCTACGAAGTTGCCACTCAATGGCTCGGTAAGAGCAAGGAAACCCACCGAAAGAAAGGAAATTTTGAATGGGATGCCGAAGGGCGCACCATTCGCCTTTCAGATGCGGGCACTCCTTCCGGCGACATACGCTACCAGGTTGTGGAAAATGCCCTTATCCAGCTCGATGCTCAAGGTAAGCGCATCGAAGGCGACATGGCCGACATGTATCGGTTGGTCAAACACGATGCTCATGCCGATGTGCGGGAGAAATACTGGAAACTCATCGAACTGTTCGGCAAGCCAATACGTATGAAAGAAGGCCAGCTGCGCGAGCCGCACCTTATCCTAAAATTCAGCGGCAGGGTAATCGGCAGCACCGGCTGCAATCGCTTTATGGGCGCCTACACCCTGGGCGAGGGCTATCAGCTGCGCTTCCGTCAGATCGCTTCCACCTTAATGGCTTGCCAAGAAGTGGAGTATGAGGGCGAGTTCCTCCGCGTCCTGGAAAACGTGGACAATTATACGCTCAGTAACGACACGCTTTCTCTTTACAAGGCTCGCACGGCAGCCCAAGCGCGTTTTGTGGCTGTTTACTTGCGCTAAGCGAGTGGCGAAGCCTACATGATGCGCGTGCCGGAGGGAATGACGGCGCCTTTTTTCACCACAACGATGCCATCGCGGATGCAGTAGGCTTCTGCGTCAGTGTCTGGCAGGTGATTCCCGCCTTTGATGATGACGTTGTCGCCAATACAGCAATCTTTGTCCAGGATCGCGTGTTCAATGTGGCAGTTGTTGCCCACGCCCATGGGGATATCATCGGGGCGGGCGGCGATTTCTTCAAGGGTTTGGTACGTGTCGTTGCCCATGATGATGGCTTCTTTGACGACGGAATTTTCTCCAATGCGAGCGCGAAGCCCGATGACGGCCAAGTCAACCATCCGCGCGTGGATGATGGAGCCTTCAGCGATGATGGAACGGTTGACTTGCGTGCCGCCGTAGAACTTAGCCGGGGGCAACATGCGCCCGCGCGTATAAATAGGGCGGTGACGGTCGAAGAGGTTAAAAGCTGGAATGTGGTCAGTCAGTTCCAGGTTAGCCTCGAAGAAGGAGCGAATGGTGCCGATATCAGTCCAGTAGCCGTCGAAAGGATAAGCAACTACGCGGTAGCCGCTTTGGATGGCTGCCGGTATAATTTCCTTACCAAAGTCGGTGGCCTGAGGTTGGCTGTCGAACAAGGCAGTGATAGCTTTTCGGCTGAAGATATAGATGCCCATCGAGGCCATGTAAATGCGGCCCCGGCGCTGGTAAGCCGGGCTGACGTCGCTGACCCAATCGGGCAGTTGCTCGGCCTTGGGTTTCTCGATGAAGCTAGAAATATACCCTTGGTGGTTGGCCTTCATGATACCGAAGCCCACAGCATCGCGGGCATTGACGGGCAGACAAGCAATGGTCAGGTCAGCCTTCTTTTCGATGTGCCATAGGGCCATTTCCTCGAAGTCCATCTGGTACAGTTGGTCGCCCGAAAGGATGAGCATATAGTCGAAGTCGTGTCGCTCGTAGTGCTTGCGGCTTTGGCGCACGGCGTCGGCCGTGCCTTGAAACCAGGAGAAATCGCCCGGTGTTTGCTCGGCCGCCAGGATGTCGACAAAGCCATGGGTGAAATGATCGAAATTGTAGGCGTTCTTGATGTGGGCATTGAGGGAAGCAGAGTTGTACTGCGTCAATACAAACATGCGCCGCACCCCCGAATTGATGCAATTGGATAGAGGGATATCAATAAGGCGATATTTGCCCGCAATAGGCACAGCGGGTTTAGAGCGCTTTTCCGTGAGTGGGTAAAGCCGGGTGCCGGCGCCGCCGCCTAAGATGAGGCAGATCATTTTTATCATATACGGGCGCGTTGTTGGGCGCTAATGTAAGCGCCCTGACGACAATTCCACCCTTAACTTCAGAAAAAGCCGTCCCTCAGGCCTCAAAATCCTTGAGCAGCATCTCAGCAACCGTATCCAATACATCATCCGCCTCATAGGCGTTTTGGATACCGGCCTGGTCGAGCGCCTTCAGGTTGTTGGGAGACACATCATCCATGTCGTCATTAGCCGTACCCAGCTGAGGCATGATGCGCACATATTGATGCGGTCGCTGCAGGGCAGAGTAGAGTTTGCGCAACTGGTAGTCCACCGTTTCAGCCACGCCGGTCATCATGATGTCAATAATGGGCGCTACCCAGGACAGCAACCCCCAGTTTTGGGCTTTTCTAAAGAAATAGGGCTTTTTAATGGCTCCAGTACCGATAGAAAGGACGAACAAGTCGTCTATTTCGAGCAGGCGGGGGCGGTTCTCTTCAGTTTTGTGGCCAAAAATCTTGATGGCTTCAATGACAGCGCACATCGTAGGGTTGTTGGCAAATAGACCACCGTCAATACCAGAAGTTTCCAAACCACCCACCGAGACAATGTGATGCGGTGGAAAGTAAGTAGGGGCAGCCGATGTAGAACGTGCCACATCGCGCACGTAATAGTCGTACATATCGCCCTTGCTCTTGGCATCGTGGGAGGTGAAAAAGATAGCCCGGCGCTTCTCGATGTCGTAGCACGTAATCAAGCACGGGCGTAGCAACTGGCTGAGGCGAATATCGCCGAACTTCTCTCGTAGGATGTTCTCGATGGGGCGATTGTCGTAGCGCGACCAGCGAATAGCGGCAACGCCAGTACGTCCAGAAAGGGTTTTGGAAAAAATCTGTCGCCCGTAGTCGCGGTACAGGCTAATGGCTTCCCGCGCGCTGTATCGCGGCCGGCCGGGTTCCTCCTCATCAGGACAGAGCAATGCACAGGCCAGGATGCCGCCTGTCGACGTACCCGCCACTAAGTCAAAGAACTGTGCCAATCGCAGAGGTTTGTCAGGCGGGCTACCGCGCTGAGCCGTCCATTTTTCGTTGAGCTTATGCTCTAAAGCAGCTAGCAAGTGCGCCGTCAACAAGCCGCGGATACCACCGCCGTCTAAACTGAGAACTCGGTACAGGCGTTTTTTTGTCATAATGAATGAGCAAGGTTTAATAAAGGGCCAAAGAACGCAAAGTTCGTCGCAAGGACGAGCTGCTCTCAACTTCCAAGGCGCCATTAAAAATTTCGTACAATGGTGTCTTGATTGAAGATCATAGAAATTTTGATGCCATAAGAGAATCGCCCCACTCCAAAGGCATGCAATAATTAATATTTACTTAAAGATTGCTTTAAATAGCCGCCAAAAGGCTGAATTTTACTTTTGCATCATGAAAACGATAAAGGAGGCCCAGGCGGTGCCCAAGATCCTGTTGGTGGACGACGAGCCGGACATCCTGGAATTTGTCAAATACAGCCTGCGTAAAGAGGGCTATGAGGTGGTGATTGCTCAAGACGGTAAGACCGCTCTAGAGGTGGCCGAGCGCGAAAAACCTGACCTCATTGTGTTAGACATCATGATGCCGGAACTTGATGGCGTAGAA
>JBEQAD010000232.1:0-5206 GCA_041640515.1 Saprospiraceae bacterium
ACCTTCACCGTCAACAAGACGGACATCACGCCGCCCGCCATCTCTTGCCCACCCACCCAGACGCTGGCGCTCGACGCCGATTGCTCGGCTTCCTTGCCCAACTTCACCGGCCTGGCTATCGCCTCGGATAATTGCCCTGCCAGCATAACCGTAATCCAAAGCCCGGCTGCCGGAACTGACGTCAGCGGCGTTGGGCCCATGACGGTAACCCTTACAGCCACCGATGAAAACGGCAACACCGTTACCTGCACCTTCACCGTCAACAAGACGGACATCACGTCGCCCGCCATCTCTTGCCCGCCCGCTCAGACGCTGACCCTCGACGCCGATTGCTCGGCCTCCCTGCCCGACTACACCGGCTTGGCCACTGCTACGGATAACTGCACTCTCACCGGCATAACCGTAACCCAAAGCCCGGCCGCTGGAACTGACATCAGCGACGCCGGACCCATGGCGGTAACCCTTACAGCCACCGATGAAAACGGCAACACCGCTACCTGCACCTTCACCGTCAACAAGACGGACATCACGCCGCCGACTATCATCTGCTCGGGAACGCCGCAGATCTTCCTAGACGATACTTGCAGCGCTATACTGGGCAACTATACGGGCCTGGCCACAACCGCAGACAACTGCGGCGGTAGCGTAACCATAATCCAAAGCCCGGCTGCCGGAACTGCCGTCAGCGGAACTGGGCCAGTAAGTGTAACCCTTACAGCCAGCGATGGCAGCGGTAATTCTGCTACGTGTTTGCTAACGCTAACTCGGAGGGATACCCTGCCGCCTTCGATTGCTTGCCCTCCTATTCGTACCTTAGTGCTGGACGATACTTGCAAAGGTGTATTAGCCAACTACACCAGCCTGGCCACTATTCAGGACAATTGCGGTGCCTCTGTGGCTCAAAGCCCAGCACCAGGTACCATCGTAAGTGGCGCTGGCTTAATGACCGTAACGCTAACCGCTACCGATGCCAACGGCAATTCGCAGACGTGCACGTTCTCAGTAAACAAGGTGGATGGTTCAACGCCGACCATTACCCCTCCACCTAATATAACGGTGGAGTGCACCAGTGTACCAGCGCCTGCACCGCTGACAGTACCAGGTGTATGCGGTCCTATTACAGTGCCTTTCACCGGTCAGACGTTCTCTCCAGGCGCTTGCGGCGGCCGAGGCATCATCACGCGCGTGTGGACTTTCACCGACGCCAACAACAACACCACTACAGTTACTCAAACCATTACTGTCAACGACACGCAAGGACCTACGTTTACTAGTGTGCCGGCCAACATCACAGTGCAATGCTATGCCATCCCAGCTCCGACATTGCCCACTGCGACGGACTGTGGAACCGTGAGCATTACCTATATTGGAGAGACAAAAACAGCGGGCTCCTGCCCCAATCAGTACACGCTAACGCGCCGGTGGACGGCCGCTGACAACTGCGGTAACACGCGCTCTGTCTCGCAACGCATCACCGTAGTAGACTATAATGCTCCATTCTTCACTTCCTTCCCTGCTGATATAACTGTAGGCTGTGCTTCTGCAGCGCCACCTGTAGCCTCTCCAACGGCCAGCGACTCTTGCGGCACGGCCACGGTAACCTATCTCGGCCAGACGGCAGTGGCCGGCAGCTGTCCAAACAAATTCCAGCTGCGCCGCACTTGGCGCGCTGTAGATGTCTGCGGCAACAGCACGGTACGCACCCAAATCATTCAGGTAAACGACATCACGCCGCCTGTCTTCACCTTTGTGCCGGCCAATGTCACCATTAGCTGCACCCAGCCAGTACCTCCAGTGGCAGAACCCACAGCCACGGATGCCTGCGGCGGCGGTGTGTCTATCGTTTACCTTGGCCAGACGGCCTCGGGCAGTTGTCCATCTAGTCACACCCTCACTCGAACCTGGCGCGCTACTGATGCTTGCGGCAACTCAACCACAGCGGTGCAAGTCATCACTGTAGTGGGATCACCCTTTGCACCTGAAACGGAGGAGCGAGTTCAACCGCAAGCGTCAGTTCTGTGGGACGAAAACCGCCTGCTGACGTTGCAGCCCAACCCGACTACTGACCATGTGCTCATTCGGCTGGTTAGCTTCGACGGGGAGCGCATCACAGTGTCCATCTACAATGAAATGGGGCAGCTCATTTGGGAACGCACCGTAGACGCCGTGCCCAACCTTATGCTACCGGTCAGTCTTAGCGAAGTAGGCGCCCCACCTGGTCTTTATACCGTTAGCGTGCGCGGAAGCCAGCGCATCTTAGCCAAGCGATTGGTAGTTATCGAGTAAAGTAAGGCACTCATTTAGGGCCGCTCCTGGCAGTAGTAATGGTCAGGAGCGGTTTTTTTATCACAGCTTACTGGCAGGTGAGCACCATAACTGAAACCGCACCTTCTTTAAAGGCAGCCGCTAGTGATGTAGCTTACCCCGGAAAGCAGATAAAGTTGTCCTTCGCTTACTTCAACTCTTTCCACGATATGAACATTTTTTCGACGAACGGCTGAAAAAAAATTTCCTCACCTCTTGCATGTAGCCATTTTCCACTTAGAACTTTGCAGAGGTGTTTTCTTTAATCCGTTCAGGAGGCTCGAAAACTGAGATTTATCTTCAGGTTTTCCCGCAATTGTTAATCTCATGAAGGTTAGCTTACCTGCTCGCAGAAGACGAAAAGAGGTATATGCCCTTGGCTCTATAAAGGGAGGGAAAGGTTGTTCCCATCTATTTCATAAAGTTTTACGGTACATATTTTCTTCCGCATTCTCGCCTGCAGCCGTTGGTTGTGGGCTTGTTGTGTTTTTCGGTGGAGCATTCTTCCCTTGAGATGTGAAACAAAACTTAAGTTCTTCCTAAAGTATTTTGCTCATCCTGCTTTTAATCGATTCTTTACCTATAAAGTCGGTTTTAAAACAGCATTAAATATTTCTGGTTAGTGAAAAAAATTTTTTCCCATGATTAATGTAGACACTTCTTCCTTGAAAAGCATTTTCACCACCTCTCTGGCAGGTATTTTTGTTCTGTTAACCGTTGTGCGCGGGCAGGCTCAAACCGTTACCATCAACTGCCAGTCGGGATGCGCCAATAACGTGGCTGCTGCTATAGCTACTATCTCTGGTGCAGGCGGTACCATAACTAGCCTGACTATTGAGGATCTTCCAGGCGCAGGTACTCCCATTAGCAATCTCGATGGGCTCAACGGTGTATTGAACAGCATCACAGGTAATTTAGTCATCCGTCGAATGGGAGTAAACGGTGCGACGGTAAGCGACCTGACTACACCTTTCGCCTCACTTAGCTCCGTAGGTGGATCAGTAACGATTGGTACTTCTTCAGCACCCAACCCAGCGCTGACGAACATTACCTTCCCGATGCTAACATCAATAGGTGGCCCCTTGTGGGTACAACATAACAACAATGCAACTACTATTGCCTTCCCTACATTGGCTGGTACTATAAATGGCGTTACTATATTAAACAATGGCTCAGGAGCCCCTTTACCTAAAACTATCAATTTAGGGAATTTAGCAGGAATAACTAACAACCTTACTATTCAAGACAACGGAACAGGGGTATCTAGTATAATGCTATCAGGTCTAAGCTCTGTAGGCGGAAGTATTATTATGAACAATAGTTCGATTAATAACCTATCTTCATGTACAGTAGACCTTAGCGCCCTTACCACAGTAGGAGTGAACGTAACTCTACAAAGAACGGGCAATGTCTTTAATTTCTCTGCAGGAGGGTTATCTATTGGCGGCTCGCTGAACGTTTCAAATAACAATATAAGTAACTTGTTTATAGGTGGTACAACTACAGTAACGGGCAGTTTAACCATTGCCAATAACCTGAATCTCACCGATATTCACATGGCAAGTCCCTTCAGTGGCCCTACGAGTCAGGTTAGTATCACAGGGAATACTTCTCTGGTTAACGTGAATGTTGGTCTCTCTAATGTTACAGGAAACTTGACTATACAAAATAATGGGACAGGGGTAAATACCATTTATTTACCCTCCCTCGTGAGTGTTGGTGGAAATTTCACCATGAATAATATTGTATCCAACAACATCAGTACAATTGCTGATATTAATATTAGCTCACTGACGACAGTGGGAGGAAGTATGAATTTTACTCGTGCAGCTCAGAATATAAATGCAAGTAATTTACTATCTATAGGTGCAAACCTTACGCTTAGTTCCAATACTGGTCTGACAAACTTAGACTCGTCCTTCCCAATGTTGACCTCTGTAGGTGGCAATCTACAGATCACTAATAATACTAATTTGAGTACTTGTTGTCGCGTGCTGTGTGACATCGTAGTAGGTGGCACTACCACGATTAGTGGGAACGCTTTAGGTTGTCAGACCTTAGCCAACATCACGAATACCTGTACGGCTTCGTCCTGCCCGACGAGCCAGACTCGGGACACGGACAGTGGAGAGTGCAATTACACCGCCTTGGGTACGGAATTTGATATAAACTGTCCTGCTGCTATAAAGACATACGCGTTGAGCGGGGCGACTACAGGCACCTATTCCTCTACATTGGCAGGAGTGGATTTTAACCTTGGTATTACTACGGTAACCCTTACTGTAACAGCAGCAGGTACAGGTATGCCATCGAGCTCCTGTACGTATACTATCACCGTCACTGATAATGAAGCTCCTAATATCTCCACTTGCCCAATAACGCGCAATCTGACAGGATGCGATGAAGGTATTATTACAGACCCTCCATACTCGAATACCCTGGCTACATCTTCTTATGCGCAGTTTTCGAATGGTACCAACATGGGTGTAGCTACAGACAACTGCTCTATTAGTTCGGTGCAGTACGAGGACTCTCCTTTATCTGGTATCTGTCCGCGGGTGGTAACGAGAACGTGGATATTGAGCGATGCTGCAGGTAATTCAACTGTATGTGAACAAACAATAAATATTACTCTGCCTGCACCCACATTCGCTAGCGTTTCCGATATTACTATTTCATGCGGAACGCCGATGCCTTCGCCTCTATCTTATACCAACGGCGAAACGGGCGCCTGTGAGATTAGCGGTAGCGTAACCAGCTCTATATCCGGAACCCATGGCGTATGTGGAGGCTCCTACACCGAAACCTGGACCTTTACCGATGCCTGCGGCCGAACCATATCCACCAGCCGCACCATCACCGTCAGCCCGGCGCCTGTAGCGGCATTCGCTTCAGTAAGAGA
>JBEQAD010000233.1:0-5149 GCA_041640515.1 Saprospiraceae bacterium
GGCCTTCACCCGGTCACTGGCGCAGAAGCTCGCCGGTGAGGGCATTCGCGTCAACGGCGTGGCGCCGGGACCAATCTGGACGCCGCTGATTCCCTCGACCTTCCCGGCGGAAAAGGTGAAGCAGTTTTTGTCAAGCGGCGGAGTAGTCATTGCTACAGGCGCTGCCTTGCGCTGGCTAAAAAATGCGGGTATAGTTCCTTGGGAGCTGCGCCCACCGCCGCGTGTTGAGGAGGGCAAGCGCCGACCTTATGCCAGTATGAACGAAGATGCACGCGCCTTAAGCTTGCCAGGTTCCATTGTTGAGGCGGAGGTTGACCTCACCCATCCCTTGTGGTTTGGCTACCGGCAGCCCACCGTGCCCTTGTTTGTGTCGGGTAACGTGTTTGCTCAGCCGGCGAGTGGCAATCCCTATACTACACCAGCCGTCTTTACGGCACA
Organism: Saprospiraceae bacterium; assembly: GCA_041640515.1. Lineage (GTDB taxonomy): Bacteria > Bacteroidota > Bacteroidia > Chitinophagales > Saprospiraceae > M3007. The sequence continues at coordinate 439 of JBEQAD010000233.1, forward strand.
GCCCCTGTTGTCAGGTTACCTACACCCGCAGCATCGCGCGCTGTTATCGGGGGCTGCTGCCGTTCTAGTGCACGCCTCGGACAGTGGGCGTGTCATTGGCTTCTGTGCAAATCCCAACTTTCGAGGCTTTTGGTATGGCACCAACAGGCTGTTTGCCAATGCTGTGTTTTTCGGTAACCTTATTCGGACCTCGAGTTGGATGGCGGAGTAAGACGGCCCTTGTCAATCAATCACAAACGGTTGATTTACAGAACCGTAAGACGTTATGAGTGTTATTTCGTAGGCTCCTGATGCGGGCAGATGGCGCCGCGGCAGAGAGAGGGTATGGCGTCCTGCAGAATAGAAGCCTTCCAGATGGTATACGGCAGTGTTTTGACTGCTGAGTATGTTCAAGTGCACGGTAGTGGAGGCAGGTAGATCGAAGGTAATCTCTACAGCGTCATGGCTTAGGGCTGGCTGGTAAAGCACCAGTATTGAGGCGGAGCGTCTGGGCGGCGGTAGGGGTAGTGGCTGGGCTGCAATGAAATGTATCCCGACAGATACCCCCGATAGGTCGTAGCCCGCAGCGCTCAGATGGTGCAGATACAGGCGCAGAGTGCTGTCGGCATTGCCCTGCAGGTCTTCCAGCGGTGGTGTTTCTTCGGCCGATAGGCGAACAGTATATTGGCCGGCAGACAGGGAAAAGGTCAGGTCAGGAATGCGTACGTCGTCAATCCACAATGCTGGGCGATGAGTGAGCAACTCGGGCAAAAATGCTCGGGCCAGTGTAAGCCAGACTGTAAGCGAAGGGTCAGCCGGCAGGATTTCTCCGCTGGGGCTTTTGAAACAGGTTAGGTAAAGCGCTTCCCACGTATGTTCTACAGGGCCCCATTTCAGGTGCACTCGATGCCCGTCGCGCTGGCGGCGCAGGGCAAGGCGCGGGTCGGTGTCGCTCACCAGTCGCAAGGTGTGCTCATAAAGTCGGTCGTATCGGTTGGAGTACAGCGACAACGTCACTCGCACGCCCGGTCGCAGCAAAAAGAGGTAGCGGTTAATGCGTTGGATAATCTGCTGGTAGGCATCCGGGTCGTCCAGAAGGGCTCTAAAGCTGTGCTGTCCCTCATCGTCCCAGGCGAACTGAATGTCGGCGTAAACGGGCTGCGGCGCTACGCCTGCTTGCCACACTACGGCGGGTTGCTGCAGTAGAATTTGCAGAGCCTCCTGAGGCGTAAAGTAGTCGCGATGGTAGGACTCGCTGCTTCCCCATCCCCACGTCACGGCAGCTAAGAGACGCTGGTCCATCCAGAAACCGGAGTAGCGTTGCTCTCTGGCGGAGGGGTCTTGTCTCGAGGGAGTCCCCTCCTCTATCAGGATCTCAATGTTGCCCAGCAATTGCGGTGTCAGGGCCAGATCCGTGAGAGCGTAACGCTGACCAGGGGTTGCCTCTATGGCAAAACGCTTATGCAGTTCCGAGAGCAAAGTCTCGTATTCCGCCTCGTCGCGTGTGGCGACGACAGGAACATTCTCCAGCCGAAAGCACACGCGCTCTTCCATGGTGCGCCCATTCCAAAGGCGTGGCCGTTGCAATAGCATCTGCTGAAAAGCAGCTGGCTTGAGCTTCCACTGGGCGCGATACTGGTTCTCGACGGTTAATGTCGCCTGAGCATTGCCCCAGTAAAAAATGAACCTCTCCGATGCTGGCACATGCTCAGGCACTCCATCGGCTATTTGAAAACCGAAAAGTTGCCCAGTCAGTCTAAAAGTTAGCACCCATGCTAAAAGGTGTTTTGCAAGTGTGGCCATGTGTCATTCGCTGAAGGCAACAACGATGCTGCTTTGCTATATGGTTCAAACCAAGGGCCAAATCCTGCGTCTTTACTCAGAATAGTTGCGGGGGCTTGTAGGAGCACTCCTGAGCGGCCAGTTCAGCGAGCGACCTGCGCCACGTGCTCGTTGACTTCATCAGACTCCACTAGGCCATCGCGCAGGCGCACAATCCGATAGGCGTGTTGGGCGATGTCTAGTTCGTGGGTGACGAGCACAATAGTATTGCCGGCGCGGTGAATCTGCTCGAAGAGCGCCATGATTTCCTGGGAGGTTTTCGAGTCCAGATTCCCTGTGGGCTCGTCGGCCAGGATGATGGCCGGGTTGTTGACCAAGGCGCGGGCGATGGCTACGCGCTGGCGCTGGCCGCCTGATAACTCATTGGGTTTGTGCAGCATACGATCACCCAAGCCGACGGCTTCCAACGTAGCGCGGGCTTTTTTCAGGCGCTCTTCTTTGGGCAGACCTGCGTACACCAAAGGTAGGGCTACGTTTTCCATCGCCGTCAACCGAGGCAAGAGGTTGAACGTCTGGAAGACAAAACCTATCTGCCGGTTGCGTACCTCGGCCAGTTCACTATCACTCATAGTGCTTACTTCGATGCCGTTGAGCCAATACTTACCGTGGGTAGGCGAATCCAGGCAGCCCAGTAGGTTCATCAGCGTGGATTTACCGCTGCCCGATGGCCCCATGAGCGCCACATACTCGCCGCGGTCAATTTGTAGGCTGATATCTTTGAGGGCTTCTACTTTTTCGGAGCCCATAATGTAGGTCTTATTGAGATGCTCAATCGAGATAAGCATACAGACGAGGGTACTTCTTTTAGAGGAAAAGGCCTGAAGCGTTAGGCCGACAAGGCCGAAAATATTTAAATAAAAAAATTTAGCAGCGTTTCCGCCAGCCACCGCGCGCTCAATTTTTCCTTCTCAAAAACAATCCTGAGACTACTACCATTAGCTCGATGAGCCAATGAGAAAACTCCTGAATGACCTTAGGAAAAAACACATAGCCAGCTATACCGACAAGAATTAGTGGCACAGCCGTCAGGGGGAGGTGGCTAAGCGCATACTTTTTAAACATAGATGCAGGGCACTAAGTAGACGAGAAGAATTTTGGGTGCTAAATACGACTTTTAGCCGAGTTGCACAGGGCAAGGATAGATAACTTTCGCCCACATTTCGGCAAACACGCTCCATAAGACGAACAACGGCAGCCGCGATAAGGACATTAAGGCGCGGCTCGGCTATGTAAAAACGGCCTTGCCGGCATCTCTTTACCTACCTTTGGGCGCGAGAAAAACCGCGCAGCGCGCATGCTCCGATTTGTCCGTACCCAGAGCCCAGTGGCCTTATCCGACGAAGACCTGCTGGAACATTACCAGCGCTCGGGGGAAGCGCATTACTTGGGGCAACTTTACGAGCGTTATTTGCCTATGGTTTATGGAGTCTGCCTTAATGTTTTACGTGATGCACACGCAGCGGAAGATGCGGTCATGGGCATTTACGAAGAGCTGTCTCGCAAGGTGCAGGCGCACCAGATAGAGGTCTTCCGTGGCTGGCTCTACACGCTCACGCGCAACTACTGTTTGATGGAACTGCGGCGAAAAAAGCGCATGCCTACCGACTATCACCCGCCGGAGAATCTGGTGCATTACGACGCCATTACACCGGCCAGTGAGTTTGAAATGGCCTGCCCTAGTGATGTTGAGCGGCTGCAACTTTGCCTGCAAGGTTTGCCCAGCAAGCAGCGCGAAAGCATACAACAGTTTTATTTTGAAGGCAAATCCTACCAGGAAATCGCCCAACAATTGGAGGAGGACGTGGGCAAGGTGCGTTCCTATATTCAAAACGGTCGGCGCAATTTGCGCTTGTGCCTAGAAAAACAGCGGTCATGAACAACAGGTCACAGGACGAGGATGTGCGTTTCCTGGCGCTGTTGCAGCGCTGGGTGGTGGGTACCTTCACGCGCGAGGATGAGAAAGTCATGCGCAGCCTGACGGACGACGACGCGTTTCGGAGAGAGGCTTGGGAAGGCTTCTGGGCGCTGCCGTCAGAAGCACATCATGCGGCCCTGGAGCGCTTGCAGCAGCAGCTGTCCTACACCTCCCCGGTACAGCGGAAGCTTGCCCCGCTATGGCGAAAAGGTGTGGCAGCAGCGGCTCTTCTCTTGCTTGCCGGCGCGCTGTATTGGTGGTGGGAGGAGGCACCTGCAGCTCCAGAACAGACAACGGTAACCGATTCAGAGGGACGTGCTCTCTCAAGACCAACGCCCGAGGAAGGACAAGAAGCCTATGTGCTCTCCCCTGACAAGCCTGCCTCAACAGCACCATCCAGATCTCCTCAGGGCCAGGAACTGCAAAGCAATGCCGCCCCAACCCAAGGTACAGGCCGCGTGCCAGAGACCCTCCCAGGCACCCAGCGTTCAGCAGTGGCCCCGGCCCGAGACGAGGTTAGCAAGCAAGCCTTTATGCCTATAGGTGTTGAAGAGACGGTGGACGAGCAAAAGGAAACTGTTGCAACCGCACTTCCAGACCAGCCTGCTGTCCAGACAAGGCCAGGAGCGGCTGTCTCGGACACCTATCTGCGCACCTCTCGCCGCTCGGAAAGAATGGAGATGCCAGCGAAAATGGACCAGGAGCGCGAGCTGGCGGAGTTACCCTCTCTAGAACCCGTAGAAGGGTGGAGTGCTTTCATGGATCTATACCGCTCCGCTGCCTTGTCTTTGTCTGGTGGCGCGCCCAAGCCGGACAGCCTGCTCGTGGTGCTCCGTGTCGGCTCTGACAGTATGGCTACCATGGAAACTACGCAGCCACCTTTGCAACGCGTACAGCGACAACCGCTGGAGCAATTCCTGCAGAAATACCGCTGGACGCCTGCCAATAGCCGAGGCACTGTTAAACTTCCCCTTA
>JBEQAD010000234.1:0-5135 GCA_041640515.1 Saprospiraceae bacterium
GGTTTGTGGTAGGTGCTTCCATTTTCGCTTCCAACATCGGCTCGGAGCACGTCGTCGGGCTGGCCGGGGCCGGCGCCGGTGGCAAGATTCCAATGCTTATTTACGAACTGCACGCCTGGATAGTGCTGGTGTTGGGCTGGGTATTTTTGCCCTTTTACTTGCGCAGCCGCGTGTTTACCATGCCGGAGTTTCTGGAGCGTCGTTTCAGTCCCCAGGCGCGCTGGTTCCTGACGGTGTTCTCGCTGCTGGCCTATGTGCTCACCAAAGTATCGGTAACCATCTACGCCGGTGGTATCGTCATTTCCACCTTACTGGACATTGACTTTTGGCTGGGCGCCTTCATCACAGTAGTGTTAACCGGCGCTTACACCGTGTTGGGTGGTTTGCGCGCAGTAGTATACACAGAGGCTTTACAGACCGTTGTGCTAATCGTAGGCGCAGGGGCGCTTACGCTCTTTGGCTTGCAGGCTGTAGGCGGCTGGTCGGGCATGCGCGCTGCTCTGGAGCCTGGCTACCTCAACATGTGGCGCCCTGCCACCGACCCAGATTTTCCTTGGCCGTCGTTGGTGGTGGCCAGCACGATTGCGGGCATATGGTATTGGTGCACCGATCAGTACATCGTGCAACGCGCCCTGGCAGCGCGCAACCTACAGCAAGGCCGGCGAGGCACCATTTTTGGCGCCTTGCTCAAGCTGATGCCGGTGTTTTTATTCCTATTGCCGGGTGTCATCGCCCTGGCACTCAAAAACCGCGGTGAGCTGGTGCTCGATCGGCCTGACCAGGCCTTTTCGACCCTTATGGTGCACCTTATGCCGCACGGCTTGCGTGGGCTGGTGGCTGCCGGTTTGTTAGCTGCCCTGATGAGTTCGCTGGCGTCAGTGTTCAATTCGTGCTCCACGTTGTTCACCGTGGACGTGTACCGAAAACTGCGCCCTCATACGCCTGAGGAGCAGCTGGTACGGGTGGGGCGCATTGCCACCACTATGGTGGTCTTGCTGGGCATAGCCTGGATTCCCATCATGCAAAACATATCGGGCGTGTTGTACGAGTACTTGCAGTCAGTACAAGCCTACATAGCTCCGCCCATTACCGCTGTGTTCTTGTTGGGCATCTTCTCGCGCCGCATCAACGCTAAGGGAGCTATGGCTACCCTTTTCGCCGGCTTGGCTGTAGCGCTCGTGCGCTTGGTGCTCGAAATCAGTCGGCCCATGCTCGATCCCAACAGCCTGTGGTATGCCTTTGGCGATTTGAACTTCCTGACGTTCGCCGTGTGGTTCTTTCTCTTCTGTGTAGCGGTGTGCGTAGTCGTCAGCTTATTGACGCCGCCCCAACCGGAGGAACAAGTGCATGGCTTAACCTACGCTACGCTGTCCGATGAGCACCGCGCCGAGCTAAAGGCCAGCTACAACCTCTGGGATGTGCTGGCTTCTGCGCTGGTGGTGGCCATTGTCGTGTGGGTCATGGTTACGTTTACCGGTTAACTCTTCACGGCTCAAAATCCGCTGTATGCATTGGTCCTTCAATCCTACGCATTGGTCTATCTCGACGCGAAGCCTTCAGGTGGTGGCTGCCCTTGGCCTTGTTGCCACGTTGGGGCTGCTCATTACACCCAAAACGTTTCCTTTGGAAGGGAAACCACCCTTTGATGCGGCAGAGCGCTTCGTAGACTCGCTAATGGCCCAGATGACGGTCGAAGAAAAAATCGGCCAGATGACACTCTTCACCACCGATTGGGAAGCCACCGGGCCGACCATCCGAGCAGGCTACCGCGAAGACATCCGCCAAGGGCGCTGTGGGGCGCTCTTCAATAGCCACACGGTGGCCTTCACGCGTGAACTGCAACGCATTGCTGTAGAAGAGTCAAGGTTAAAAATTCCGCTCTTGTTCGGCTACGACGTTATTCACGGCTATAAGACCATTTTCCCGATCCCACTGGCCGAAGCTGCCAGCTGGGACTTGGAAGCCATCGAACGCTCAGCGCGCATAGCAGCCACCGAAGCGGCAGCCGCAGGGCTGCACTGGACGTTTGCTCCCATGGTAGACATTAGCCGCGATCCACGCTGGGGCCGCGTCATGGAAGGCGCCGGTGAAGACACCTGGTGGGGGAGCCGCGTGGCCGAAGCGCGCGTGCGCGGCTTCCAAGGCAATGGGCTTGGCCACATCGATGCCGTGGCTGCCTGTGTGAAGCATTACGCCGCCTACGGCGCCCCCATAGCCGGACGCGAATACGGAACGGTGGACATGAGCGAGCGCTTCTTCCGCGAATACTACTTGCCACCCTATGCGGCCGCTGTACGCGCAGGCGCCGCCACGGTTATGACCTCGTTTAACGATTACGACGGCGTGCCCGCCACTGGTAGCCGCTACCTACTGACCAACGTCTTGCGCCAAGAGCTAGGCTTCAGCGGCTTCGTAGTAACCGACTACACCGCCATCAACGAGATGGTGGCCCACGGCGTGGTCCAAGACGAGCAGGAGGCGGGAGAATTAGCCTTGCAAGCCGGCGTAGACATGGACATGCAGGGTGCTGTCTTTCAGCGCTTTTTGAAAAATTCCATAGAGGCCGGCAAGGTCTCTTTAGCACAAATAGACACGGCGGTGCGCCGCATTCTACTGCTCAAATACCGCTTAGGGTTGTTTGAAAATCCGTACAAATTTTGCCATCCGGAGCGCGAAAAGCAGCTGCTACTCTGCGCCGAACACCGCGCCGCGGCTCGCGATATGGCGCGCAAGTCCATCGTCTTGCTAAAGAATGAAGGGAAAGTGCTGCCGCTTTCGCGAAAGGGGCGCATAGCGCTCATAGGCCCGCTGGCCGACAACAAGAGCGAACTTATGGGCAGTTGGAGTGCAGCGGGCAACAGTAACGACTGCGTGAGCTTGCTGGAAGGACTGCGCGCGGCCACTCAAGGCGTAGTAATGCATGCCCGCGGTTGTGCGCTGGAAGGCAACGACCGCCGGGATTTTGCCCAGGCTGTGGCGACTGCTAAAAAAGCAGATGTGGTGGTGGTGGCCGTGGGTGAAGCAGCATATATGAGCGGTGAGGCTGCTTCCCGCACAGAACTATCGCTGCCCGGTGTGCAAGAAGCGCTGGTGGAAATGCTGGCGGCCACGGGGAAACCCGTCGTTGTCGTACTCATGAATGGGCGCCCTCTAGCCATTCCGAAAGTGGTGGAGCGCGCAACTGCTGTTGTGGAAGCCTGGTGGTTGGGCACTGAAGCTGGCCATGCCTTAGCAGATGTGCTTTTTGGCGAGTATAACCCCAGCGGCAAATTGCCTATGACATTCCCGCGCTCTGTAGGACAAGTCCCTATTTTTTACAATGAAAAAAACACAGGCCGCCCCTATGACGCCAACAGCAAATGGACGAGCAAGTACATTGACTCGCCCAACAGCCCGCTGTTTCCTTTCGGCTTTGGCCTCAGCTACACGACGTTCGAGTATTCGGCGCCTACCGTTTCGCGGCGCACCTTTCGCCCTAGCGATACGCTCCTCGTGAGCGTGCGTGTGCGCAACACGGGCAGTCGCGCAGGCACAGAGGTGGTGCAACTATACGTACGCGACCTCGTAGGCAGCGTTACACGGCCCGTGCGCGAGCTGAAGGGCATTCAGCGCGTGCATCTACAACCCGGCGAAAGCCGCGCCGTAACCTTCGCACTCACGGAGGCTGACCTGCGGTTCTATCGCCGCGACATGACGTTCGGCAGCGAGCCGGGGGAATTTGACTTATTCGTTGGCGCTAGCTCTGCCCACGGGCAATCCGTCCGGGTGGAGCTGTTGCCTTAATCCCAGGCTTTTGAAACCAACCGGCCAACACCATGCGCCGGGCAGCCTGTACAAACGGCTTTATCTTTTCACTCTACAAAAATCTATCCGAACTATGAAGCTGCTATATATTATACTGTTATGCTGCACCATCTCTGCGGTAGCGTTGGCTCAGCAGCGCGTAATGGGCAGGGTGACCGATTCTGAGACCGGCGAAGGACTCATTGGCGTGACGGTTACCGTCCGAGGAGCTGCCATGGGCACCGTAACCGATATAGATGGGCGCTACACACTGGAGGTGCCCGACCTAAACACCGTGTTGGTATTCACCTACACCGGCTATATGGAACAGGAAGTACCTTTGTTGGGCCGCAACACGTTGGACGTCGTGCTTAGCCCCCAGGTGGAGGTTATCGGTGAAATTGTGGTGGTAGGCTACGGCACGCAGCGCAAAAGCGACCTAACGGGCGCCGTAAGTACGGTGAAGACGCGCGACATCGAGCGCATCCCGACAGCCTCGGTAGACCAAGCGTTGCAGGGCAAAATTGCCGGTGTTTATGTCGTGCCGGCCAGTGGGCGGCCCGGCGACGGCGCCGTGGTGCGCATTCGAGGAACGGGTACACTCAACAACGCCAACCCGCTCTACGTAGTGGATGGCATGTTGCTCGAAGACGCCTCGTTCGTCAACCCTCAGGATGTGGAATCCATCGAAGTACTTAAAGACGCCTCAGCTACAGCCATTTATGGCAACCGAGGGGCCAATGGCGTCATCATTATCACCACCAAACGCGGTAAGGCTGGCGAGCGCGCGGTCATTTCTCTAAACAGCTACTATGGTACACAGTCGCTGACTCATCAGGTGCCCATGGCCAACGCCGCAGAGTTCGCCCAGATGTACAACGAGCTGGTAGGGCAAACCCACTTCCCGAACCCGCAGGCGCTGGGTGCAGGTACCAATTGGCAGGACGTCATGTACCGCCAAGCGCCAATTGCCAGCGTGCAGCTGAGCGCCAACGGAGGCACAGACAAGTACACCTACAACGTAGCGGGCAACTACTTCAACCAGTCGGGCGTGCTGCGCGGGTCGGAATTTGAGCGCGTAACGCTGCGCCTCAACAACGAGTACCAGGTGAATCGGGCTGTTCGACTGGGCAACAATCTCTCGTTTGCTGCAGCTAACAGCCAAAATGCGCCGGGCGTGTTGCTTTCGACTCTCTGGATGCCGCCCGTGTACGCCGAACGAGACTCCACGGGCAAGTTTTCTGACCCGACGTTTTTTGGTACGGCTATCGGAAACCCAGCGGCTGACTTGTTTTACAAAAACAACAACTTTTCTAAGAACAACCGCGTAGTAGGCACCTTATACGCCGACC
>JBEQAD010000235.1:0-5112 GCA_041640515.1 Saprospiraceae bacterium
TCCGGTTCGCACGCTCCAAATTATTGACGGGGTGGATAACCAGGCACCGGGCCTAAACTTTTCTTTAGGTAACTTTTTAGGTTCCAGTGACTTGGATGTTAATAGTGTGGATTTAGTGCAAGGCGCTAGTTCTGCCTTCTTTGGTCCGAATGCTTTCAACGGCGTTATTTCGATGGAAACTAAAAATCCGTTTCTTCATAAAGGGTTAGCTGCCTCCATAAAAGGAGGAGAGCGTAATCTCTTTGAGGCTGCTATTCGCTATGCAGGCTCACTGAAAAATAAAAGCGGAAAAGACTGGTTTGCAGGCAAGATAAACCTTTTTTATTTGCGAGCAGACGACTGGGAAGCTGACAATTACGATCCGGTAACTAACACGGAGTCTGGGGGGTATTTCTACACAACCGCAGAGAATCCTGGCCGATACGACGCCGTCAATATCTATGGCGACGAGTACCAGCCGCGTTTCGACGCAAGTGGCAGCAGTTGGTGGAACAATACGCGCGCAGGTTTGGGCATTTATCACCGGACAGGGTATCGCGAAGTAGATATCGTAGACTATAACACGAAAAACCTAAAGGCTAATGTTGCGCTTCATTTCAGGACTCGCCCAGAGAGAGACTTTGATTCTCCTGAGTTTATTATTTCCTCTAATTTCGGGTCAGGTACAACGGTGTATCAGGGTGACAACCGTTTTAGCTTACGCGGTATATTGTTCTTTCAAAATCGAATTGAGTTCCGGCAACGCGACCGATTCTTCATTCGGGCTTATGCCACTAATGAGGATGCGGGGCAGTCTTATGACCCCTACTTTACCGCGTTGCGTATGCAAGAGGCATCGAAGTCTAACGAACAATGGGCCAACGACTATGAGCGCTGGTGGACTGCCTCTAATCTGGGTTACATTTACTTCAATCGTATGGTACCCAATGGCTATCCGGATTTAGGCGATACGACAGCCCTTTACGCGTGGATGAAGACGTATCGCGACTCAATGGCGTACTGGCACCGCTTAGCAGAGGCAGCTGCCAATGTAGGCAATCCCGTTGGTTCATTCCCGACCCAAGATTTCTTTCAGCCTGGAACGGCGCGCTTCGACTCCCTTTTACAAGAAATCACCAGTAAGAAATCAACAGAAGGGGGAACGCGTTTTTTTGATAAATCAGCTTTGTACCACGTCCACGGTGAATACATTTTCAAACCTTCTTTTCTCGACCGTTGGGTAGTAGGGGCTAACGGTCGGATGTACCGACCAAATTCAGAAGGGACTATTTTCAAGGACACCGCAGGTATACGGATAACCAACCTTGAGTGGGGCGCCTACACAGGTGTGGAACACACACTCGGTAAATTTAAATTGAACGGTACCGTTCGCGTGGATAAAAACCAAAACTTCCGAATGGTGAGTACGCAGGCGGCCTCTGTAGTGTGGAACCCAAAGCCCAATACCTTCATCAGGCTCTCGTTTTCTAGCGCCCTGCGCAACCCGACGCTGTCAGATCAATACCTTAACCTTAATGTGGGACGCGCCTTCTTAGTGGGCAATCTGGAAGGCTTCGACAGCCTTATCACCTTAGAGTCCTTGCAGGAATATCGCCGGCGTCCCGGAGGCAGTATCAACTTGTTGAAGTATTTCAACGTCGCACCTATACAGCCTGAAAAAGTGAGAACGCTTGAATTTGGTGTCCGCACTACCCTGTTCGACCGGCTGTACTTAGACGCAGGTTATTACTTTAGCTTCTATAATGATTTTATTGGCTACAATATTGGTATTGATTTGCCTATCGGATTTTTTGGCCCTGAATTCAATCGGTTACGCATCTACCGAGTTGCGACAAACGCTAAGAGTGAAGTTACTACGCAAGGCGTTGCTATTGGTCTAAACTATTACTTTGCCAATTACTTTATGGCGCAGGCCAATTACTCGTGGAATCGCTTAAATACACAGACTGACGACCCAATTATCCCCGCCTTCAATACGCCTGAACATAAGTACAATGTTGGATTGTCTGGCAGGGAACTTCCCTTGCGTGGAAAAAACCTATGGGGCTTTAATGTCATTTACAAATGGATACAAGGTTTTACTTTTGAAGGCTCACCTCAATTCACTGGATACATACCTACATATGACCTATTAGACGCCCAAGTGAATTTCGTCTTTCCGCGTATAAACACTACTTTAAAAATAGGAGCATCTAATGTATTAAACAAGAAACAATTTCAGACATACGGAGGGCCGAGGATTGGACGATTAGCCTATATTACGCTGTTATATGACTTCCGACAAAAGTAGTTTATGTTAAGACCATCTCTTTTGACTCATTTAATTCTAACTAAATAGTATTTCCTATGAAAAAATCCACACTCTTCTTGCTTGGCGTAATGCTCTTGCTGACGCTGCCTGCATTTGCACAGCGCTATATTGGTGAAGTATTCACTAATATAAAGCGAACGAACGGCGTAGTATATGGCCAGAACTATACTGTGCTTACTATCAGCACTATAGGCCATACATTCCGAGAGCCGCTCATTATGGATGTCTACGAACCGGACGGAGATACGCTTGCTCAGCGTCCACTGGTTTTGTATTTCCACACGGGTAATTTCTTGCCGTGGATTAACCCTCAAACGATGCTGAGCGTCAATCAGTCGTGTGGTGGTACGCGTAATGACCCTGCTGCTGTGGAAATATGCACTCGTCTGGCCAAGATGGGCTATGTAGTAGCTTCTGTAGATTATCGCTTGGGATGGCGTCCTGATTTATTAGACGAGCTGCAGCGCCGTTTTACGCTTATTAATGCGGCTTATCGAGGCATTCAAGATGCTCGAACGTGCATTCGCTTCTTCCGACGGGATGTAGCTACGAACAACAATCAATTCCGCATTGACCCCAACCGCATTGTAGTGTTTGGACAAGGAACCGGAGGCTATATTTCCTTGAACACGGCGGCATTAGATAAATATAGCGAAATCTTGGCTACCTCGGAGCCAGGCAAGTTCATTATTAATGGCGTACCTATGGTTATCGAGGCCTACAATGGTGACCCTTACGCTATTCAACCGACGCCAGGCATTGTGGACGCCTTGTATAGTCAAGCAACGGGTTTCCCTGTAGGCGACACGTTATACATTCCTAATCACATCGGTTATTCCTCCGACTTCAAGTTAGCGGTTAACCTTGGCGGAGCCCTAGGTGATAAGGCTTGGTTGGACAGGAATACTCCACCCATCCTTTCTTTCCACGTCCCGGCAGATCCCTTTGCACCTTGCGGTGACGGCTTGGTTGTTGTGCCCGGTGTAAACTTTCCTGTAGTTAACGTAACAGGCTCTTGTGGTGTTCAACCCATACAAGATTCACTGGGCAACAACAGCGTCTTCAGCTTGGGTGGCTTGCTCAACGACCCACTATCTGTGTATGCGCGGACAATAAATGGCGGAAGAGAAGGTTTTTATCCCTTCCTACGTCCGCAGACAAATTCAGCTCCGTGGGAATGGAACCGATTTATTCCAAATACGCAGTTGCCCGGTGGACAAATTGTTCCGTTAAACTGTAGCACAGACTCCGTTACGGCTCGCGCTGTTATTGATACTATCATTGCTTATTATGCTCCGCGCGCTTGTCGTGCTCTGGGCTTAGACTGCCCCGGTATTTCTGTTAAGGCGGAAGAGCTTTTTGATGCCGGTATGGTATTGACGGTTTTCCCAAACCCAGCTAAGAGCGAAGTGTGGTTTGATGCTGATAATGACCACCCTATCCAGAGCCTTGAGCTGTTTGACATCAGTGGGCGCATGGTACGCCAAGTTCGCGGCATAGAGGCGCGCAGTTATGCCTTGCAGCGCGATGGCTTACCTAATGGTATGTATGTAGCTAAGCTCTACTTCCCGCAAGGAGTAGCAGCTAAACGAATTCTCTTCGAATAAGATACCGATTTAAAAAAAGTGGCTGTGGACCATCCACAGCCACTTTTTATCTGATTGGTGGAGAATACCGGACTCGAACCGGTGACCTCTTGCATGCCATGCAAGCGCTCTACCAACTGAGCTAATTCCCCTCGCTTCCTCAAAAGCGGCAGTAAAGATATGGCGCTGTTGACTATTTCGCTCTTAAAAGTTTATTAAAAATTATTTGACACAGTTTTAGAAGAAAACGGGGCTTCTAAGGTTGTAAATTTGAGCGATTTTGCTGTCAAGATCAAGCGGATGCCGAAAAGCTTAGATAGAGTAGGCTAAACTAAAAACGTGCTTTATTATGAAGTATCTCGTCTCAATGCTCCTCATGGGAATTCTTTCCCTCAACTCGGTTCTAGCCATCGAAAAAAATGAGCGACAGACACTGCAGGCATTCAGTCATGCTCCCGAAATCCAGACACTTACCCCAGAAATGATCGAAATGGGTGTAGAAGAATTTCTAAACCTGACGCCAGCTAAATATCGCGAAATAACCGGGGAGCGCTTAGGTTTTCGGAACACGCTCAAGCTGAAAGCCGCTCAAAAATTCCTCAAGAAGGAGATGAAAAAAGACGATGGCATCAGTAAAGGGCTTTACATCTTATTGGCTATTCTGGGTTTAGCATGGATTGCTATGGGAGTTAAGTCCAACTGGAGTGGTTCTGACTGGATTGTCAATCTTATTCTTACACTACTGTGCTGGTTACCAGGGTTCATCCATGCTTTAGTTAAAATGAAAGAATACTACAAATAAACCGTTTTTGAAGTGCTTCAAAGCCATCGAACGGCCTACCTGTTCGATGGCTTTTTGCATTTTAAGCGTCTATGAATATGAAAAAAAACTGGTGGCATTGGCTACGGATAGCCTTATTGGTGCTGGTGCCTGTTATATTGCTATGGCTACCAGCTGATTTCTTCGACGAGGGCGTGATTGTGTGCCCCTCCAAGCAATTTTTTAACTTCGAGTGCTTGGGGTGTGGGATGACCCGTGCAGTGATGCACTTGATTCACCTAGATGTTGAATCAGCACTCTATTACAACCCCGGCAGTTTTATTGTAGTACCTATCCTGGTTTTTTTCTGGCTGCGCTGGTTGTTAAGAGCGGTTAAAAACGTGGCACTTTAGGCTAAAAAAAGCCCTTGAAGCCCGCTGGCTTCAAGGGCGGAG
>JBEQAD010000236.1:0-5073 GCA_041640515.1 Saprospiraceae bacterium
CCCTATCAAGCGCAACAACCGCGAATGCATCATAGAAGCTAAAGACGGCCAGCGGCGCAAGTACTCCATTCCTGTGGCCAAACACATTTTAGTACAAGAAGGTGACTTCGTACGCGCGGGTACTCCCCTGACGGATGGCTCTGTATCCATTAAAGACATTCTGGCCATCAAAGGGCCCTTCGCTGCATCCTCGTACCTGGTAAATGGCGTGCAAGAGGTATACCGCTCGCAGGGCATCAACATCAACGACAAGCACATCGAGGTCATCGTTCGGCAAATGATGCGCCGGGTACAAATCATTGACCCTGGCGATACGCCCTTCCTTGCCGAAGAGCCAGTAGATCGCATAGAATTCATTGATAAAAACGACGAAATCTTCGATAAGAAGTACATCGTTGATGCTGGCGATAGCACACGCCTTCGTGCGGGCATGCTGGTGCCCTTGCGCCAAATCCGCGAAGAAAACTCTATTCTTAAGCGCAACGACAAGCGCGAAGTACAGTACCGCGATGCCGTGCCCGCTACCGCGATGCCGATCATCCTCGGCATTACTAAGGCTTCGTTAGGGACAGATTCCTGGATTTCGGCGGCATCTTTCCAGGAGACAACAAAGGTGCTAAGCAGCGCGGCTATCTCTGCCAAGCGCGACCATTTGCTGGGCTTAAAAGAGAACGTTATCGTTGGCAAGCGAATACCTGCAGGTACGGGCATGCGCGAATTTGACCGCCTTCAAGTGGCTCCCGTGGGCCAGCCCTTCCGCACCAACGGCAACGGACGCGACGAATAGACATCGCTTCTGCCTTAGGGCTTTTGGCCATTGTTGCTCACGTAAAAGCCCTCCCTTCTTAAGGGTTGAAGGGAGGGCTTTCTTTTATTCAGTGGAAGCATAGGGCCGGTCTGCTTAACGCCGCAACAGGGTTATTCCACTTCCGCAATGCACCTAATAGATGTCATCAGGCCAGTGGAATACAAGACGAATAAAATGACATTCACCTAACAATACAACCGCTTAATCCACAAGGTAAAGCTTGCCCTAAGAAACAAATACACAGCTGACAGGCCAGTGCGTAGAGCCACAGGTACTTAGCGTGTATAAAAAATTAGTGGACTAAAAATAGCCTGCGGAGATAGAGCAGTTGGTTGGGCGTCTCTTTAGGCGGTTCAATTTAACTACAAGGCGAGCCTCCAAGGTTCGAAGGGAGGATCGGCTCGCTATTTTTGGCCTGATTTTTTCGCATTTTTGAAACCGGCTTTTTTCTGATAATCCTACATGCGCAGCTTCTATTTCAAACACTTTACTCATCCCATGGTCAGATTGTCCTATCTGCTCTTTCTCTCGTTGGGCCTGTTCTCAGCGTCAAAGGTTGTAGCACAAGAAAGTGAAGGCGGTCTTCCGCCCAGTTTTTTATCTGAAAATGCTGCCGCTTTTGCTCAGGCAGGACCTCCCGAAATCCTTACCTGGCCCGGAGTGGATATCAAACGGTTGTTGGCTGACGACGCAGCTAACCCGGAGCGAAGCCGTTTTGCGGTGCCTGTGCCCGGAGCCGTAGACGTATCGCCAGAAACGGCCGGCCGGTGGGTATTGTTGCCCAATGGCGATCGAGTCTGGCAATGCGTTGTGCACGTTCCGGATGCGCTGGGGCTGCTGCTGCTGTTCGACCGTCTATCACTGCCGCCTGGTAATCGCCTCTTTGCTTACTCTCCCGATAAGTCCTTCGTAGCAGGAGCCTACACAGAAAAGAGCTGCCTGCCTTCGGGCGAATTCCTCATTGGGATTGTACCGGGCCATACAGCAGTGCTGGAGCTGGTAGTAGCTGCACACAGTAGAGCATCGGCCGCGCTGCACCTCAATCGCATAGACTATGTCTATGACCCTGCAGGGCTTTGGCCGGGGGGAGCACCGGAAGACTTTGGCGAGTCGTTGAACTGTAACATCAACATTAACTGTCCGTTAGGCCAAAATTGGCAAGACGAAAAGCGCGGGGTGGCACGCATACTTATGATTTTTTCTAACGGAGCCGGCTGGTGCTCAGGCTCGCTAATGGCCAATACGGCTGGAACTGCAGAGCCATACTTCCTGACAGCCCACCATTGCCAGATTATCGGTTCTAGCCCCAACTTTAATCTATGGCGCTTCGATTTCAACTACGAGGCTTCGGGGTGTGCTAATCCGTCTTCCGAGCCACCGCGCAACTCCGTACTGGGGTGCCAGCGCATTGCTTTCCGGGAGGAGACAGATTTTATGCTGCTCAAACTCAACCCTATACCCGCAGGCTACAACGTGTACTTTAATGGCTGGAACCGCACACCGGCTACGAACAGCTTGGTGCAAAACAGCACGTTTATCCATCATCCTGCAGGCGATATTCAAAAGATCTCGCGCGATGATGACCCGGCCACCATCTTTCCGCAGTCTATCAACTGGGGTGGGGGGTTTGGTGTATCTCCGCCAAATACACACTGGTTGGTCATTCCCGACCAAGGCATCTATCAGCCCGGTTCTTCGGGTTGTGTACTGTTTGACCAGAACAAACGCGTAGTTGGACAGCTGCACGGCGGCAATTTAGACCCTAATACGTGTACCGTTAGCGGCAGCTGGTTTGGGCGTTTTGACCTGTCCTGGGATCAAGGTGCCACTCCTAGCGCACGCCTACGCGATTGGCTCGACCCGGCCGCCACTAATCCGCTGATCCAGAATGGCTACCCCCAGCCGCCCGCTCAACTCAGCCTAAGCGGTGTGGTACGCACGCACTGGGGAATGCCTATGCCCAACGTGGTAGTGCAGCTCAGCGGGGCCATCAGTGCCACCACACGCACCGATGCCTCTGGCCACTATGTGTTCGGCAATCTAAGCCCAGGGCAGAACTACACCGTCCAAGTCATGCGCGATACCAACCCGCTGAATGGAGTAACCACGTTCGACTTGAGTCAAACCAACAAGCATATCCTAGGGGTGGAAATGTTGGACTCCCCGTGGAAAATCATCGCTGCTGACGTTAACGGCAGTAACTCAGTAACCACGTCCGACCTCTTAGACGCACGAAAAGTTATCTTAGCCCTGAGCGCGCAGTTTCCCGTCGTACCTTCGTGGCGCTTCTTCCCGGCAACTACCACCTTCGCAGACCCGACCACACCTTTTGCAGGCGGCTTGCCGGCAGGCGTTTTGCAGTTCTCTAACCTGCAGCAGAACGTAACAAACGCCGACTTCATTGGCGTAAAGGTAGGCGACGTGAACAACAATGCAAACCCAGGCGGATAGACTTAAACTCACCCTGCTCGGCACGGGCACTTCCCAAGGCGTGCCCGTCATTGGCTGTTCATGCCCGGTATGCACTTCCAACGACCTGCGCGATCAGCGCCTGCGCTCCGCTGCTCTACTGACCTACGGCAACACCAATATTCTCATAGACGCTGGGCCTGACCTTCGCCAGCAAATGCTGCGCGCCCATGTGCGCCATCTGGACGCCATTTTGCTGACTCATGAACACAACGACCACGTCATCGGCCTGGACGATGTGCGCCCCTTCAACTTTAGCACCGGTCGCTCAATGGCCGTCTACGCTCAGCCGCGCGTGGCGGAGGCTGTTCGCCATCGCTTCGCCTACATTTTTGACAACCCAGGGCCAGGTCTCCCTCGTATCGATTTGCACCTCATCGATGCAGACACTCCCTTGCAACTGAATGGCCTACACGTAGAGCCTATCGGCATTTGGCATGGTTCACTGCCTATCTTAGGTTTTCGCTTCGGCAACCTAACGTACATGACCGATGTAAAAACGATCCCACCCGACCAGCTGCAAAAGGTCAAAGGAACGCGTTTTTTGGTCATCAATGCGCTGCGGCGGCGTGTGCACCCTACGCACTTGACGTTAGAGGAGGCGCTTGCCCTTATTGAGGAAATTGGCCCAGAGCATGCCTGGCTTACCCACATCAGCCACGAGCTCGGCCTGGCCCGCATCCTGGAGGCAGAGCTGCCTCCAGGGGTATCGTTGGGCTACGACGGTTTAGAAATCACCTGCCCTTAACATTCCGGAATGGAGCGCTGGTTTGCCTTATTCATGGCTGTAGGGTACCTCCTGCAACATCAGCTGCGCGCCGAAGTCTGGCTGCGTCTTCAAGGAGATGCGCTGTGGTACCGTCGCCTCACGTCCGAACAGCAGCGCCGATGTCGGCACTACTTCCGCGGTGCCGTTTTTTTAGGAGCGGTGTTTGCGGCTCAGCGGGGATGCGCTATGCGAAGCGATGAGTTTCAGCAGTTTGCTCATCTTGCTGCGCTAGCGGCTTTGTTTGATGACACCTCGGAGACGGCCTCAGAGGCGGCTTCGGTGCGGGTTGTAATGTCTTCAACCGCCAGTACTACCGTGCCCTGTGCGCTTTATGCCTATGCTCGTGAGGCCGACCCTGCGGGCATATTGGTGTTTTTCTTGGAAAAAATACGAGATCGCTTGCCTGCTGAAGTCGTTGTCTTTTTCGAAAAAACACTGCATCGCGTGTTCGATGTAGAGACGTCTGAATGTTGGCGGAGCCCTGTGCCTCCTCCGGCAGGGCTTTTGGTAGAAATGGCAGCCCAAAAGGGCGGACATTCGGCTTTGCTTTTTAGGCTGTTGCTGTCGCCTCCGCCTTCAGCGACGGACTGCCAGCTTGCCCTGGCTTTGGGCACTTTTGTGCAGGCTAGTGATGACCTTTTCGACCTATGGCACGACGCGCGCCAGCACCTGTGGACACCTGCGCGTTGGTGGGCAGAGGCAGGCCAGCTCGACCAGGCAGCGCAACACTTCGAACAAGCATGGCAACATCTCGATGCTGCCTTGCGGGCTGCGCCAGCCGCATCGGCACGGAATTGCCTCGTCAGCAGGGCACAGGTAGGACTGCTGGCCGTGCTGACGCGTTTTTGCTTAGCGCATTACCGGCAATTGGTTGAAAAGCACGGAACTTTGCCCTGGCAAAACCGCGAGGCGATGGTGCTCGATATGGCTCGATGGTGCGTCCGCCTACGGGCCTTCAGCTTTGCCCTTCAAAGTGGCTTCTGGCCCGAATAACACTTCTCCATTTTATGTCACAACCTTTTGAGAT
>JBEQAD010000237.1:0-5071 GCA_041640515.1 Saprospiraceae bacterium
AAACATGCGTTCAGGGGTGCGATGCGCCGACACAATGGTCATCTCAAAAGGCACCTGTAGCTCCGCTAACACATCGGCTGCCTTTTGCATGACGGCCAAGTCGGAGTCCGAACCCATGATGATGGCGACCATGTCTTTATGCCTGGCGCGCAGGAGCGGCGTCGCCTTCCTGCACTTTCTTTTCCAAAAACTCCTTGATCCACTGGGTCGTCACGGATTTAGGTCGTTCTAACGGCAGTCCTAAAGCGCGGGCCCAGCATTGCGCAGCCAACACCCCTAACGCCCGGCTAACGGCGAAGAGGACCGTGTAGTAGTTGTGCTCTTTCATGCCGTAGTGCATGAGCAGCGCTCCGGAGTGCGCATCTACATTCGGCCAGGGGTTGCGCACCTTGCCCAGGCTGCCCAGAATGGGCGGCACGACGTCGAAGATTTTCCACACAATCTTGACTAGGTCGCTATCGGAGGCGTTGTCTTCAGCAAATTGACGTTGCGCCATGAAACGCGGGTCGGGCTGGCGCAACACAGCGTGCCCGTAACCAGGAATCACTCGGCCACTGGCTAACGTGCTCTTCACGTAGTCAGCGATCTGCTCCCGCGAGGGGCGTGAGGTGCCCAGCGTTTCGACCATCTTGAGGATCCAGCGGATGACCTCCTGGTTGGCCAGACCGTGCAGCGGGCCTGCCAGCGCATTGAAGGCGGCGCTTAACGACAGGTAAGGGTCGCTCAGCGTGGAGCCTACCAGGTGCATGGTGTGCGCTGAGGCATTGCCGCCCTCATGGTCAGCATGAATAGTCAGGAATAGGCGCATGTATTCTTTAAACCCAGGGTCGGCAAAGCCCAGCATATGGGCATAGTTGCCCGCCCAGTCCAGCGAGATATCGGGCAGCACAGTGTTGCCCTGGTGATAAATGCGGCGGTAAATGTAGGCGGCGATGCGCGGGAGGCGGGCGATCAGGTTCATCGCATCCTCGTAAGTAGCGTCCCAGTACTCCGTCTTGTTCATGCCGCTGTTGTAGCGCTGGGCAAAGACGCTGGTGTTTTGCATAGCCATGACCCCTACCGATAGTTGGGTCATGGGATGGGTTTCTACCGGGAGTGCCTCGATGGCGCGGAACACGTGCTCTGGTACATTGGATCGGCGCACCCAGTTTTCAGTCAGCCATTTGACTTCGTCGCGCGAAGGAATCTCGCCTACTAACAGCAGCCAGAAGAGCCCTTCAGGTAGAGGTTCTGTGCCTTTGGGAGCGCTGGGTAACTTATCGCGCAACTCCGGTATGGAAAAGCCCCGGAAGCGAATGCCTTCTTGAGGGTCTAGCAGCGAGGGCTCCCACAGCATGCAGATGATGTCGCGCATGCCGCCGTATACTTGGTCAATAGAGACCTCATCCACTTTTACATGGCCGTGCTGCTGAAGGATGTCCTTAATCTCTTTCTTCGATGCCTGTGCTTTCTCAAAAAACAGTTGCTTTAATGGATCCATGAATAGCAAAATAAAAAGGTACAGTAATAAAAAGGGGTCACGTTCAGCCTTGTTTAAACGGATAACAGGCCAACATGCACAAAGTTATCACATTTCGCGCCAGAAGAGCTGGCCGTGGTCGACAGAAGGAGCCATTCCGGCGTATAATCTCTTTTAATGCTTCTTGAAGGAGCGGCGTTTCATCGCTTTTTCTGGTCGCGCAGCCGACGCCGGAGCGTGCTCATCGTCCCGTGTACGGCCTTTTCGTACGTATCGGCGCTTTTTCGGGCAATCTGGTCTTTGCCGGGCATGATGAGCCGAATTTCACATTCGCAACGGTTGACACTATCGCTTCCTTCAGACAAAACAACCTCTGCTCTCAGAATTTTATCGTTGATAGAGAATAGCTTGCCAACCTTTTCCTGTACGTACGCCTCCAGCGTCTCGGGAGCTTTGAAGTGAATGCTCTGGATGTTAATAACCATGGTCGCTCAGTCTTTTTTAAAAGGCGAATGTCGTTGGTTAACGTCATATGAAAGAAAAGAGAGCCGCAGGAACGTACTCGCACCTTGGTGTGCTCGATTGCTCTCCCAATAGCTCTTCTCTCTGTGGTTTCTCACTCACCTTAAGCGCGCTGTTTCTGAGCGCTTAGGGCAATAGCTAAGCAGAGGGCTATGCCTTAGGCGGGGCCGGCTTATTTTCTTGATACTGCTGCAGGCTACTGACTAAATACAAAACGCACGATATTAGCCCCCATTTGTAGCGCTTTTTGGCGAATGTCCTCCGGGTCGTTGTGCACATCGTCCCATCCGTCGCCCAAGTCGGTTTCGTAGTTATAAAAGCAGACTAGGCGGCCTTGCCAGATGAGACCGTAGCCGCGCGGAGGTTTTCCGTCGTGCTCGTGTATTTTAGGTAAGCCGTTTTTGAACTCGTATTTCTGGTGGTAAATAGGGTGGCTAAAAGGCAATTCCACCAGGTCGAGTTCAGGGAAAATTTTTTTGAGGGCTGGCCGCACAAACGGATCGAGGCCGTAATCGTCATTGAGGATGAGAAAGCCGCCTCCTTCAAGATAGGCGCGCAAATTTTTGGCTTCCAAGTCAGAGAAAACCATATTGCCGTGGCCTGTGGCATACACGATAGGGTAGTTAAAAATATCGGCGCTACCCGGTTCGACGATGGTGTATTCCAGGCTGAAGTTGGTGCGCAAGTTTTGATTGCAAAAGCGAGCCAGGTTCTTTAGTGAGTTAACATCGTTGTACCAGTCGCCACCACCAGCGTATTTGAGCAAAGCAAACTGGAGGGTGGGTTTTTGTGCCAGCAGAGTAGTACTGGCCATACTCATCATGAACACGAGAAAAAAAGCAGATATGCGCATAAAACGTACAAGCGGTTGGTTGTAAAAGAAACGCTCGAGGCGCTCCTGTCTTTTGTGGGTGGTTAGCGGATACAGGGGCAGAAACGGCTTCACTCCGTCTTGGAATGGATGCGGAAATACTGGATAGGAATAACGCCTTCAAAAAAGGCCTTGCCAACGAGAGCGCCAGCGCAGCCAATATCGCGGAGGGTTTCCAGGTCGGCCACACTGCTAATACCGCCAGAGGCTACCAGAGCAATGCCCGGAAACTGCTGGATGATGTCCTTGTACAACTCGATAGCCGGGCCCGATAGCTCGCCGTCGCGCGTGATGTCAGTAACCGACACGTGGCGAATGCCCAAGGCCTGCAGGCGTTGAAGCAGGTCAAAAAGCTGTAGGTTGGTCTGCTCTCGCCAGCCGTGGACGGCCACCATGCGGTTGCGCACGTCGGCGCTGACAAGGAAGCGGTCGGGACCGAAGCGCTCAATCCATGCGCTGAACTCATCGGGTGCCAAAACGGCTACACTGCCCACAGAGAACATGTGCGCGCCGGCATCCCATACTTGGCGCAGGTTGGGAATAGAGCGCAAGCCGCCGCCGTAGTCTATCTCCAAGTCGGTATGGGCAGTAATTTTTTCTAAAATGTGCAAGTTGACGGGCCGGCCTTCGCGAGCACCATCAAGGTCAACAATGTGCAAGCGGCGGATGCCAGCGGCTTCTAGCTCTTTCGCCAGCTCCAAAGGGTCGTTGGTATATTCCGTTTTTTGTTCAAAGTCGCCCTGTCGCAGCCGCACAAGCCGGCCGTCCATCAGGTCGAACGAAGGAATGATTTGCATGGCGGAGGAACTGTTCTTTACAAGAAAATAGGCGTTGTGTCAAGCAGCGGCTCAAAAGTAGCGCGGCTGAGGTACTTGAAGAAATGGTTATTTAACACCACGAACTCCTTGAAGGCGCCCCATGTAAGACTACCTTTGTTGGCTAATTTTTAGCCGGTTACCTATTTTTTAGCTACACATTATGGTTCGGAGTTCCTCTTTCTATGCAATTTTGGCCTCAGTGTCAGTGTTGCTGTTCCTCCCTCAAACCCTCTTTGCTCAGTGCCCGCAAATCGAGGCAATCATGATAGATGCTTGTGGCACAGAGCACCTGAATGAGTTCGTTATTATTCACTCTGGCGGAGGTTTCAATACGGCGCATATCGAGTTGGATTTTGACTCTAACAATAATTTTGCTGGCCCCCAAAACAACGACATCAATATCAACCCCTCGCCCTGTGGCCTAACGGCGGGCTTCACGGGCGCCTATTCGGGCTGCCCCAACTTGATAGCGGTTGGGCCGGGCGTAAACATTCCGCCGAACGCCATTGTCGTGCTTCAGACCAGCGCAGGTGCTCAGCCCAACACCTACAACTTCTCCAACCTTTGCGGTGGGGGGCAGTGCGTGTTCGTCATATCGAGTACGTGTGTGCGCACCGGCGGTGCTTTCACGAACGGTGGCGGCAACGGCATACGGACAACCCAATTCTCCATTGCCGGGGGCTGCAACCAGACGATTACCTACGACCTGCAGCAGGTGCCTATGGGTAATGGCACGTACATGCTGCCGCTAAACGGTACCTTCGGCAACGACGGCTGCGTGGCTCCGCCTGCATCCGCTCCGCCCATGAGGCCCAATATTGACCCTATCCCCAACGTAACGGCGTGTGGCTCTTACACGCTGCCCCCCGTCCCAGGCACGAACCTGACACCGAACGCTGCCTACTTCACTGGCCCCAACGGGTCGGGTACAAAATACGACCCAGGCGATGTGATTACAACCACCATTACTCTATATGCCTTCGATAGCAACGGACCGGGCTGTTCGGACCAGGAGCAATTCACGGTGACCATCGTGCCTCCGCCTACGGTGAACCAGCCCGCAAACCAGACGGTGTGTGCAGGCCAAGCAGTAACTGTTACTTTTTCTGGAAGCCCGGGAGCCACTTACAGCTGGACGAACGATAATACGGCTATCGGATTGGCGGCTTCGGGCACGGGCAACATCAACTTCACTGCGGCCAATCCGGCCAACCAGGAGGTAGCCAACATCACCGTAACGCCGGCGCAAGGCAGCTGCCAGGGTACACCAGTAACATTTACCATCACCGTTAACCCGGCGCCGACGGTGAACAACCCGGGCAACCAGACGGCCTGCGCGGGCCAGCCGGTGACGGTGACGTTCAGCAGCCCCTCGGGCAACCCGACCTACAGTTGGACGAA
>JBEQAD010000238.1:0-4676 GCA_041640515.1 Saprospiraceae bacterium
TAAAGCAGACCGTTCTGAGTGTAGCCGTTGTCTATGGCATGGGTGATGACACTAATGGTATCTTTCCATGTCCGTATTTGGATGACCGACAATATCGGCAACATGAATAACCACACTCCCCCAATAGAGGGCACACCGCCTATGCCCGGCAAGCGCGGAAAACGCCGGCGCAAGGCCTGCCAGCCTTCCGTAACGACCCAGGCGAAGCCAAGGAGCGACAGGTAGTTGTAATGGTCGGCGCGCATTTCAAACGTACCCAGCGAGCGGAAGGGCAACATGACCACGATGGCGGCAAAGTACCACAGTACGCCTTGCCAGGCCCAGGGTGCCTGCTGGCGGTAGCGCCATATGCCCCATAATGCCACTGCCAGCGTTGCCGGTGCAGCGTAATACGTCCATGGGAAATGACCATCTACTTTGTCGAACGAATAGTAGATGTTCAGCTGCACAGGTAGAAGTAGCTTAACCCAGTAGAACAACGGTGTGTAGCACACTACCAGCACGCGCTCCCAGGCGCTGATGGAGTCGGTCAGCAGGGGCATCTTCAACATAGCCTGCTCGCGGCTGTAAATCGTCAGGGCACCAAATCCTATAGCGAGCACGCCGAACGGCAGGTATGACAACAGCTGCCGTCGCCACTGGAGCGCTTGCCCACGCCAGAGGTCTAACACAGCCAGCGTCAGCGGTAGGGTAACCGCAGCGCTCTTGGCCAAGCAGGCCAAGACAAAGAAGAGCAATGCCCAACCGTAGGCACGCCACTCGCTCGGATGCTCGCGAAAATCTAAGAACCGATGGCAGGCCAGCAAATAAAACAAAGCATAAAGCGGCGTACTGAAGCCCGCTATCCAGGCCACTGACTCTACTTGAATAGGATGAGCCGCGAAGATGAACGCCACCAAGCCAGCCGCCACAGGCCGCCCTGTTAGGCGAAGCAGCAAATGGTAAACCAGCCACGTGTTTACAGCGTGGGCTATCAAGCTGAGCAGATGATACCACAGAGAGCTATCTCCACCTACAGCGTAGGCCAAAGCATAGCCCAACCACGTCAGCGGCGCGTACATCCCCAAGTTGAACTGAGAAAAAAGCCGCCACTCGCGTACGGCCGGGTTGTCTACCGTAGCGCTGTGATCGTCCACGCCGAGCATTTCGTTGTTTAACCCAGTGGCGTAGAGCAATACCGCTGTTGCTACGGGCACCCACTTCCACCACTGCTGCGCGCTGGCCGGTAAGGGGAGCTGTTTTGCCGCCCGCGCCGCCTTTTTGACAGGGTATTTTTTGGCCATAACCTGTTTTTTCCTGCTTTTAGGACGGTAAAGGTAGAGAGGCTGCTCTCTTGCCCACCGTTATCAAAGACGTTTTTTGCCCAAGCTAGGCAGCTGCCTGTGGCCAGAGCAAGGCGCGGTTTTCTTTCCTAAAATTTTGGCGCCCGCCGTCGCATGTTGCGGAGGGCGCCAAGTAAAGCAGGTATTTTTTTGGGAAAAAACTACCCTTTGGCAAACAGCCCTTTCTACTGTCCCTGCCCCAAGGAAAAGCCAGGCTCGCCGTTGAACGTGTAGAGGTTTTCCGTTTTGATAATGTCGAAGCCAGCGCTATGCAGTTGGTCGAGCAGTTGCAACACCTCGCCGTAGGTGGTTGGCGTGTAGTCGGGCGTTTGAAAACGGCAGCGCCAGTGGTCGGTGCAGAACGTTGCTGGATGGCCTTGTGGCCAGACTTTGACCCCGCGGTTGGTAATCATCTGCAGACTTAGCCCCCCTTGGGTGTGGGTTTTCAATCGGCCGCCCAAAGCTTCGGCATTGCGCTCCGGGTGATGCAAAAACACATCCACACCGACCAGCTGCTTGTTGGTGCGCACCGTGGGCGCACAATGGACTTGCAGGCGCCGTTGGCTTCCGCCTTTGGCATACACGGCCGGCGGTAAGTAATGTGGACGCTCACCCAAACGCTCAACTACAGCATAAGCAAAAGCATCGGTACCCACCCGGATTTTGCTGTGGGCATCATTAAAAATGTCTGCCGTATGGAACCCATCCTCGAGCGTCCGCAGCCAAGCGTTGTGAATGGTTTCGGCCACATCGCTTTGTCCAATGTGCACCAGCATCTGCAAAGCCCCCATAAGCAAACCTGAGGGGTTGGCTATGTTCTTCCCGGCGATGTCGGGCGCCGAGCCGTGGATGGCTTCAAACATAGCGTATTCGCTGCCCACATTGGCCGACCCAGCCAGCCCTACGGAGCCGCTCACTTGCGCGGCGATGTCAGAAATAATATCGCCGTAAAGGTTGAGCGTAACAATCACATCGAAGCGGTCGGGCGTATCAGCAATGCGCGCCGAGCCAATGTCAATGATGTAGTGATCTTGTTCGATATCTGGGTACTCCTGACCGACTTCGCGAAAGACGCGGTGGAAGAGGCCATCGGTCATTTTCATGATGTTGTCCTTCGTCATGCAAGTGACCTTGCGGCGTCCGTGCAGGCGCGCGTATTCGAAGGCATAGCGGATAATTTTCTCCGTACCTGGGCGCGAAATAAGCTTCAAGCATTGCACTACCTCGTCCGTTTGGCGGTGCTCAATGCCGGCGTAGAGGTCTTCCTCATTTTCCCGGATGATTACCATGTTCATGTGCGGATGCTTGCTGGGCACAAAGGGCGCGTAGTTGACACATGGGCGCACGTTGGCGAAAAGCCCGAGCGTCTTGCGCATAGTCACATTCAGGCTTTTATAGCCGGATCCCTGCGGTGTAGTGATAGGTGCCTTCAGCAGCACGCGCGTGCGATGAATAGACGCCCACGCCTCCTCTGGGATACCGGATGTATTGCCCGATAGGTACACCTGCTCGCCAACACTTACCGTCTCCACCGCAAGGCGGGCGCCGGCTTTCTCTAAAATAAAGAGGACGGCCTTCATGATTTCAGGCCCAATGCCGTCGCCATACGTAACGGTAATAGGTACAGGCTGGCGAGTGTCGGTGGACACTGTTGTTGCAGCGTTTGCGGGTTCAGTTATCATGCGATGGTTAGCTCAATTTTTTGTGTGTGAAAAAACGACTGCAAAGCAACGACGCCTGCCTTTAGCCGCCAAATGCCGCGCATGCAGGACAGCCAAAGTATCGGCCAAACGCCAGTAGTGGCAAGAGTCAGCGTACCAACAGCACACTGCCGTGCAGGCGTTCCTGGTAGCCGTCGCGGTATTCCACCTCTACCACCCATACGTACACGCCCGCCTGAGCAGGTTGACCTCGGAAGAAGCCGTCCCAGGACTTGGTTTCATCATTGAGCGCAAAATCGCGCGCCTCAAAAACCTGCTCACCCCAACGGTCGAACACTTGGAAGAGGTGGACACGGCGGATTTGCCGACTTTTCCCATGCACCCACAGGCGATCGTTTTGACCGTCGCCATTGGGCGAAAAAGCCGTAGGTACGTACACACCCCGCGGCTTTTCCACCTGAACGCGCACGCTCGCACTGCCTACGCAGCCGTTGGCATCTGTGGCCGTAGCCGTGTACGTATTAGCGTACGGTGGTTTTATCCATACAGCAGTGCACTCGGGAGGGTCTGCGCAACGCACCGAGTCCACCAAGGCGCTTTGCCAAGCAAGCGTTGCCCCTCCTACGGCATTGGACACATCGGCCTGCAGCAGTAAGCTGTCGCCCAAGACGATGGTAGTATCGGCAGGGACAACCACGCCAACGGGTAATGGCTGAGCTATATCAAAAGGCACCTCCGTGAGGCAGCCCTTACCATCGAGCACGGCAGCCACGTAGGTCCCTGCGGATAGGCCAAGGAAAGTGTTAGAGCCGCTGAGGTCTCCTCCATTCAGGCGATAGCGCAAAGGGGGCAGCCCACTCTTTACCAAGAGCGCAGCCCAACCGTTGCGGTAGCCGAAACACGTCGGAGGCGACGTCTGTATCTCTATCGAGAGGGGGGCGGGCGGCTGCAATTCTGTCGCGATGGCGCGCGTACAGCCTTTGTGGTCGCTCACAGTCACGGTATACGTACCGGGGCCGAGGTTTTCGATGCGGTCGGCAGAAGCACCCGTGTTCCAGGCGAAAGCATAGGGCGGTGTGCCGCCAGATGGCAGCGCACGCACGAGGCCGTTGCGGTCGCCAGGGCAGGCAATAGACTGCACCTGAAGGGTTCCCTCCAGCGGTGGCGGCTCTGTAAGTACGACAGAGGCCGTGCCGCTACAGCCCTGCCCATCGGTTACGGTAATGGTGTAAGTGCCAGCAGGGAGCTGGTTGATGGCTAGCCCCCCAAGGCCGGTACTCCACAAATAGGTGAGGATAGGCCGAGCACTTTGCACGCCCGTCACCCGCACAGCACCGGTAGAGTAGCCGAAGCAAGCAATACTGTCTACCTGAAGAAATGGATGTATAGGCAGCAGGCTGTCTATGCTGCGCTCGAAAGTGGCCGTGCAGCCCGCATTATCGGTCACCGTCAGGGCAATGCGTTGTCCGCTGCTAAGGCCGCTCAGGTAGATGGTATCGCCAACACCGGGCACGTTCCATTGCAGCGTGTAGTTTTCCCGAATCCCGTTGCCTGCACCGCCCTCTAACTTGTTGATCCCTGCTTGGCCATTTTGGCTGTTCGGACAGGTGGGTGCAATGACAGCAATAGATACTACGATGCTATCCCAACGGTCAACGGTAACAGACTGTGCCACTGTACACCCTAAGGCGTC
>JBEQAD010000238.1:4686-5036 GCA_041640515.1 Saprospiraceae bacterium
GTCGGCAACGGTAACGGTGTACGTTCCGGCTGAGAGGTTAGTAGCGGTAGCGGTGGCAGTCTGGTTGCTCCAGATATAGCTGTAAGGAGGGCCATTGCTGCCCCCAGCATCTGCTCGTGCGATGCCCCCACCACCAGTGAAGCATGCGCGCTGGACCACCACAACCTGAACTTGCAAGGGTGAAGTCGGCTGCGTCACTGCAACCGCGGGAGGCACTATAGTACAGCCATTGGCATCCGTTACTGTTAAATTATAAAAGCCCGCCTTTAAACCAACGAGCAACGAGTCTTTGTCTTGAGTATTCCACAAGTAAGCATATGGAGGTCTGCCCCCGCTAACGACGGCCCATG
>JBEQAD010000239.1:0-5000 GCA_041640515.1 Saprospiraceae bacterium
GAGCGGCTCGCAAGTGCCGCAGCGTGGCAAAAGTAGTGTGGAGCGTTAGGCCAAAGCCACCGGGCGCATGGTAGCGAGGTTGCGCAGTCAATAGGGTACTTTGCAGCGTGTTGAAGCGGTGAGATGAAGGGCTTTTTTGGTATAAAATCTTTATTTTCTGTCCTTTATGAAAAACAGCAGTTGCTGGAATGTCGCTGGGGGCGGGTTAGTTTTGCTCCAAAGTCAACCCCAAAAAAGAACAGCAAGCCACGCAGGAAGTCGAGGAAGGGCGTTCTACGAATGCCCGTTAAGTCTCTACTTTGGCTGGTCAAATGGCCTGACGCGGCTAGCAAAATTTGGCGATACAGGCGCTATGGAAACACGGACTTGGGCTATGGCATTGATGCTTGTGGGCTACGCGGTAGTCCTGTTAGGTCTGGCCATCCGAGCGGCACGGCGAACGCGTTCGTTGGCCGACTACGCCGTGGGCAGTCAGGGTTTCCCGGCGATTGCTGTAGGGCTGTCGCTGGCCGCCAGCGTCACTAGCGCAGCGACATTTGTCATTAACCCGGGCTTTGTAGCGCTGTATGGATGGAGTGCTTTTCTGGCCATGAGCGTGATTTTGCCCATAGGCCTGATAGGCTCTTTGATCGTACTGACGCGCAGTTTTCGGCGCTATGGCACCCATGTGCGCGCGTTAACGTTGGCCCAATGGATGCAGAAACGCTATCACAGCGAGGCGCTAGGCCGTTGGTTTGCTGTATTGTCCTTGCTGCTGCTGACGTTCGTGGTGCTCATTTGCGTCGGCCTGACGAAGGTCATCGCCTCGGCTCTGAGCATTTCCGAGTTTCCGGTACTGGTTGGGCTGGTGGTTTTTGTGTTTGGGTACATGATGTTTGGCGGAGCCAATTCAATGGTGTACACCAATGCGGTTCAGGCCGTGCTGATGCTGATAGTGGCTGTGCTGATGCTCAGCTCAGGGTGGCAGCATTGGGCTGGTGGTTGGGATGCCTTTTGGGCAAAAGTGGCCGCCATAGACCCGCTGCTGACGCAACCCACTAACCCGAAGAGCGCGCTCTTCCGCGACTGGTTCGAGGTGGCTTTTTGCAACTTCGTGGTAGGGGTAGCCGTCGTTTGTCAGCCCCACATCGTAACGCGCTCGCTGCTGCTGCGCGATGAGCGCGATGTCAGTCGCTATTTGCTCGTGGGTATTGTGGCAGAAGTGGTGTTTTTCGCTGTGCTGTTTACGGGCTTTTACGCGCGCCTGACTTTTCCCGACATAACGGGCGCCAACGGCGCTGCGCTGCCTATGGACGGCATTATTCCGGCTTATGTAGTACAGGTTTTTCCGGTAGGGGCCAGTTTGGTGGTGGTGCTGGGGCTGCTGTCGGCTGGGCTTTCCACGCTGGAGGGGCTTATCCAGTCGCTTTCTACTACGCTGACGGCCGACTTGATCGGTCCCTGGTTGGGCAAACGCTGGCCCTTAAGCGGGGCGCAGCAGGCCCGCCTCAACCGCGCTGTCATTGCCGCTTTGGCAGGGGTGGCCATTATCTGGAGCCACCAGCAGCTGGTGCAGCCCAATTTGAGCGTGGCCATTTTGGCGCAAAACGGCGTTTACGCCTTCTTTTCAGCGGCTTTCATGCCGGTGTTGTTTGGTATCTTTTTCCCAAAGACCCCATCACAGGCCGTGTGGGCTGCCTCGGTAACGGCTGTGGTAGTGCATTTTACCGTGTATTACGGAGGACTCACCTCCTACACCAGTGGCACTGTGCGCAATCCGGCGGTAGCGGCGTCGCTAGCTATTCTTTCCTCTGTGGCAGCGGGGGCACTGGCTACGTGGCTTGTCTCGCGCACTCTACTTTTCGCCTCAAAAACAGAGACTACGTCATGAAAAAGTCCGCTCGTTTGTTGCTCTTTTTATCGTCAGTTGCTCTGGCCTTCTTGGGGTCAAAGGTTCAAGCACAAAGTATGGAAGACTTGCCTTATCCGCTGGATACGCGAAAAATAACGCTGCCCAGCGGTGTTGAGATTGCCTACGTAGACCGCGGCGAGGGGCCGTTTACTCTCATCCTACTGCACGGCTTGGGCACTTACCTAAAGGCGTGGCTGCACAACACCGATGGCTTAGCCATGCGCAACCGCTGTATTGCGCTGGACTTGCCCGGCTACGGTAAATCCAGCAAGGGCGATTATCCTTTTTCTATGCACTTTTTCGCGGAGCAGGTGGCGCTGTTTTGCGCCGAGTTAGGGCTAAGCAAGGTAGTGCTGGTGGGCCATTCGATGGGCGGTCAGATTGCCATCACCTTAGCCCTGCAGCGCCCCGACTTGGTGGAGCGTTTGGTGCTGTTGGCACCAGCGGGTATCGAAACCTTCAACGAAACTGAAGCCAACTGGCTAAAGGCTATCTATACGCCTGAGGTTTTGAAGAATTCGACTACCGAGCAAATCCGAAAAAACTTTTTGGCCAACTTCTATGAGTGGCCTACTACTGCCGAAATCCTGTACAACGACCGCTTGGCGCTGCGCCAAACGGTGGAGTACGACGCGTGGTGTCGCATGATTCCGCAGTGCGTGCGCGCCATGCTGGATGAGCCGGTCTTTAGCCGATTGGGCGAAATTAAGGCGCCGACGCTCATTCTGTTCGGCGAGCAGGATGCCCTTATTCCCAATCGTATTCTACATCCAACGCAAAACACGCTTCAAATTGCTCAACGCGCACAAGCCAGTATTCCCGGGAGTCAGCTGCGCCTTATCCCCAAAGCCGGTCACATGCTCCAATGGGAGCAGCCAGCGGCGGTCAACGATGCTATTAGGGCCTTTTTGGAGGAATAATCGCACCACGCTATTTCACACCTGCTGACCAGCGCCCACCGGAGGGAGGAGGCCGCGGCAGGAACGCCAATGGCAGGCATGCCTGCCCAAGGTAAGGATTGCCTTTTCAGAAAAATTTTCACTTTTCACTATTCACGTTTTATCGCTATGAAACACTTGCTTACTGCTCTGCTTATTGTTTTTGGGGTCGTTGGGCTGAATGCCCAGCGCGGTGTGGTTACCGGAAAGGTTACCGATAGTGCTACGGGCGAAGTCCTGCCCGGAGCCACCGTTGTGGTGGATGGCGCCATGGGCGGCACGGCTACTGACCGAATCGGCTCATACACCCTCTCGGTGGAGGCGGGCCAGCGCCGTCTGGTGGTATCGCTCATTGGCTATCAAGCCACTACCGTTGGGGTTAACGTCGTGGCAGGCCAGACGACTACTGTCGATGTGACGCTGGAGGCTACGGGCCTGCGCGGCAGCGAGGTGGTAGTCTCGGTATCGCGTCGCGCGGAGAAGTTGACCAACGCCCCGGCGACGATTTCTGTTATCACCGCTCAGGCTATTGCTGAGCTGCCCTCGTTCAACGTGGCCGAGCTGTTGGGTCGGCAAAAAGGGCTGGACTATGTGCGCTCAGGAGTGTTAGGTATTGGGGTCAATGCGCGCGGTTTTAACAGCGCTTTTAACCCTAAAAACCTGCAGATCAATGACAACCGTTTTTCGACGCTCATTGCTACCGGGCTTCCGCTGGGGGCGCTAAGCACCACCGTCAAGGAGGACGTAGAGCGCGTAGAGGTCATCCTGGGGCCTTCTTCGGCACTGTATGGACCAAACGCCCACAACGGCTTGCTGAACACCATCACTAAAGACCCGCGCACCTCAGAGGGCACCACCATTGCCCTGGGTGCGGGCAACCAAAACGTGCTGACTGGGCGCCTGCGCCACGCTATGCGTTTAGGCAATCGCTTGGCCTTCAAAGTGAGTGGGGAGTATACCCGCGGCACAGAGTTCGAGTATACCGATACGGTCTATTCAGGTGCTAACGCCTTCCCTGAGTACTTGCTCGACCGAGATTTCAACTCGCTGCGCGGCGAAGCGCAGGTGTATTACACCGTCAACGACGCTTCTACGGTCATTTTGGGCTATGGCGGCAGCAACAGCAACAACATTGGCAATACCAATGCTGGCCGAAACCAAATTCGCGACTGGCGCGTGCATTGGTTCCAAGCGCGCTACATCTCGCCGCGCTTCTTTGCCAACGTGTACTATACCATGAGCCGCACTGACTCGACCTATGCTATGAACCGCCGCACCCTCAACTATCAGTCCTACAAAGCCGCTGGCTTTTCTGAGGAGGTGGCTCGGGCCAAGTCGCTATCCACCCAGTACTTTTTGGGATTGGAGCTCCCGCGCGGTGCTCTCTTCCAAGACCGGTCGGACCGCTTGAATGCCGAGGTGCAATACAACAACTCGCTGGGTAAGCTTTTTGACTACATCGTCGGCGTGCAGTACCAACGCGATATGGCCAACAGCAACAACACTTATTTGCTGGATAAAAACGGCACCATTAACATCGACCAAATAGGTGGCTATTTGCAATTGGAACGCCGTTTGGCAGAAAGCTTCCGGTTGGTGCTGGCCGCACGCGCCGACAATCACCAGCTGTATGGCTTTAACTTTATCCCTAAGGCGGCCCTGGTGTACAACACAGACAAGAGCGCTGTTCGGCTGACCTACGGCGAAGGCATAGCCGCCCCAACCATCCTTAATTTAGAGGCCAACATCTTCGGTGGCCTGCTGTTGGGAAATAGTCCAGGTTTCACTATTCGCGAGTTCGACATGAGCGATGGCTCGGTAACCCGGGAGTATACGGTGGGGAAATTGCAGGTAGAGCGCATCCGCACCCTGGAGCTCGGCTATAAAACACAGCTGGGCAAGCGCATCTACTTCGACGCCAACGCCTACTACAACATGTCGGAAAACTTCCTCAGCCCTGCCGTGAACGTAGCGGCTGACCGCGGTGAATTAATTGACCACGACAACAATCCCAATACACCGGCCATTCAGCGCTATCGCGGGTATGCCGTTAAACGCGGCAACCAGGCCATCTCAGAACTGACGACAACCGCACCCATGCCGGATGGCAACCGAGGCGCCGATCTCCTCCTCTCGTATGTCAACTTTGGGCGGGTAAATACTTACGGAGC
>JBEQAD010000240.1:0-4984 GCA_041640515.1 Saprospiraceae bacterium
TACGGAGCTGTTCTGGAATATGCTCGCCAAAAAGGCAACCCGCCGCTGCGTCGCATGACCTTCCCACAGCGCGGCCGCATGCTCAAGGCATTGGCGTTGTATCTGCTGGAGCGCAAAGAGCAATACTACGCCCTCAGCCACCTGACGGGCGCTACGCGGGCTGACTCTTGGGTAGACATCGAGGGCGGTATCGGAAACCTATTCGCCTACAGCAGCCTGCGGCGCCGTTTTCCCGACGAGCCATACTTTGTTGAAGGAGAAACGGTGCGCCTATCCAAGCAGAACTCTTTTGTGGGCCATCATATCCTGACACCCAAGCGCGGGGTGGCTATACACATCAATGCTTTTAACTTTCCCGTATGGGGCATGTTGGAAAAAATTGCCGTGAACCTGCTGGCAGGTGTTCCGGCGGTGGTAAAAGCTAGCGAGCAGACGTCGTTCCTGGCTGAAAGTGTAGTGCGCGACATCATCGCCTCGGGCATCTTGCCCGAAGGTGCCCTTCAGCTGCTGGTAGGGCAGGGCAGAGGGCTGCTCGACTACGTACAGAGCCAAGACGTCGTTACTTTCACGGGCAGCGCCGAAACAGGCCGAAAGCTGCGCGCGCATCCGGCCATCATCGCTCACAGCGTGCCTTTCACCATGGAAGCCGACTCGCTCAATGCCGCGGTGTTGGGCGAAGATGCCGTGCCTGGTACACCAGAGTTTGATTTGTTCATCAAGGAAGTGCGCCGCGAGATGACCACCAAAGCGGGGCAGAAATGTACCGCAGTGCGCCGCATCCTGGTACCCGAAAAGCTAATAGATGCCGTCCAGGAAGCCTTGGGTAAAAGCTTGTCTCAGACGACGATAGGCGATCCATCGGTTCAAGGGGTGCGCATGGGTGCCCTCATCAATCGCCATCAGCTGAGTCGTGTTCTTGATAAACTACGCTTACTCACCCAAACTACCCCTGTCGTTTGGGGCGACCCCGAGGCGTTCGAAGTCGTTGGAGCCGACCGCGAGCGAGGGGCCTTCCTGCCGCCTCTCCTGCTGCGCAATGACCAACCGCTGCGCCATACGCTAACGCATGAGACGGAATGTTTTGGGCCGGTCAGTACCCTTATGCCTTATCGCACGATTGAGGAGGCCATAGAAATTGTGCGCATGGGCAAAGGCTCACTGGTAACTACGATCTGTACCTACGACCGGCGCATCCAACGCGAGTATGTGTTAGAAGCTGCACCTTACCACGGGCGCATCCTCATGCTCAACCGCGACTCCGCTCCCGAGAGCACCGGCCACGGCTCGCCTATGCCCCTACTCGTACATGGAGGCCCCGGACATGCCGGTGGAGGAGAAGAAATGGGCGGCATCCGCGGTGTCTTGCACTACATGCAGCGCACAGCCATCCAGGGGCATCCCTCTGACATCACTAATATCACCAACCAGTATCAGCCTGGCGCCCAACAAACAGAAACGCCGGTGCATCCCTTCCGCAAATATTTCGAAGAACTCGCCATTGGCGAAACGCTCACTACCGCCAAACATACCGTTAGCGAGGCTGATATTCACAACTTCGCCAACGTCAGTGGAGATCACTTCTATGCTCACATGGACGCTACCTCGCTGGAAGGAACGCCTTTCACGGGGCGAGTAGCCCACGGTTACTTCGTGCTTTCTAAAGCCGCTGGCCTGTTTGTAGACGCCCGAAAAGGCCCCGTCTTACTCAACTATGGCATTGATGAGTGCCGCTTCACCAAACCCGTTTATCCCGGCATGACCATCGGCGTGCGCTTGACGGTAAAGGAGAAGATCGCTCAAGAACACGACCCTACGCGCGAAGGCGTAGCAGCCATTCCTCGCGGTATTGTCAAGTGGCTGGTGGACGTTTATGACGAGACTGGCGAAACGGTAGCCATTGCTACTATCCTAACCATGGTGCGCCGCCGTACAGAAGGCTAACTACTAAGAGGAGGTCTTGGAGAGAATCTCCGTTTTCTCGCCGAAATAGTGGGCAAAGCGCGCCATGTCTTCGGCCAAGTCCTTATTGTTGGTAGCGCGCAGGTACGTTTGGCTTAAGGAGCGAAGGATTTGATAGATGAAGCGGTCCATCTCTTGTAGCTGCATCTCGTTCGTCCACAAGTCAATGCGCAATGTGTCGCGGCTATTTTTGTCAAAAAGAGCCAGGGCCATGGCTTTGCACTCGTCCATGTGGCCTGGAGTATGCATGTCTGTGGCGGCCCATTCAATCTTGACCGGGATACGTTCCTTATCTAACCCGACACGCAGGGTTATATCGCTGACTTTTGCCACTTCGGTGTTGTCCATGTCGAAAAGAAGAAGATGATTTCTCAGGCAAAGGTAAGCCCCGACTAGCCTAAAAAAAGCGGTGTCTTGCCATATCAAGCAAGACACCACTGCCGCTGCCTCAACAGAGGGTTGCTGTCTTAACTCAGCAGCGTATTGATTTTATCGGAAAACTCCTTCTTCGTCCTGGTGCCAACGATGCGATCCACCAGTTGACCGTTTTTAAAAAACAGAAAAGTAGGAATACCTCGCACGTTATAGCGGAGTGGTACCTCAGGGTTATAGTCTACGTTTATTTTGCCAATAACGGCACGCCCTTCGTACTCTTTAGCCACCTCTTCTATGATAGGATTCATCTGCTTACAAGGGCCGCACCACTCGGCCCACAGGTCTACAATAGTCAGTTTGTCGCTATTGAGCACTTCGCTTTCAAAATTGTTGTCCGTGAATTCTTGTACCATGGATCAAGGTTTGTTTTTAGGTAAAGGATTGGGTGCGTAAACAGGATAAAGACAGAAAAGTTTGAAAAAATTACCTATGCCCTTAGGGAGCAGTGTCATTGCGAGCGGCCTCCTGATGCCCCATTAGACGTTGTAGGGGCATCGGTTGAGTTGCTGTCCAAAAAGCGCCAAGCGATGCCAAAGCGCACAGCGCCAAAGGGTTGAGCATAGTAAGCCGTTTGGAAAAAGAGACGATTGCTTGCCCAAATAGTGACTACATTTTCATAGCGAAAGAAGAAACGAAACGACTGCACCTTGAAAGCAGCAAACACATCCACCCATGGGTAAGGCTGAGCAACAAACGTGTCTTGCAGATGAAACTGCGCTGTCAGTGGCTGGTAGGCATCGGCGCGAAAGGCCGTGTTGATGCGAAAATCAAAACCAGCATCGAGCAAAAGGCGCCGCTTGAAGAGGTAGCCGGAATGATAAAGGGCGCCTTTGACGAATCCCTCGGGCAAGCGCACCACATCGCTGCGGTTGAAACGCTGACCAGCCAGGGTAAGATCGAGGCGCAGGCGGCCTAAGCGCAGATTCTCGCGCACAAGCCACTGGGCTACCTGTACTGGTGCGCTTGTCTGAGCAGGCAAGCCGCGTTGGTCGTAGTAGAGGTAGTTGTTTACCTGGTGCGTCTGCACCGAAAGCGACAGACCTATGACAGGCAGCGTATACGTAGCCGAGAGCATGTTCTCGACGGGTTTTTCAAAAGTATTTTGCCAGAAAGGTTGCTGGCTCACGCCTAACCGTTGTGCCAGCAAGGCGGGTGGGTAGCGCTGACTAATCAGCGTTGCCCGGAGCGCGCCTAAGGCGCCTAGACCTATGTGGAGTTGCCCTTGTAGTTGGTATTCGCCGAAGTTGGGAAGCAGCCCAACACTGCCGTTCGCCACTAAAGCGAAGCGCTCTGTAGGTGCCACCGTTAAGCGCCCTGTCAGAAAAAGGTTTTGAAAAGACGTGTCGGCAAAAGGCTCCTGGCGCCATTGAAAAAAAGTGTGCTGAACGCCTACCGCCAGCATCTCGGAGGGCGCTGTGGCATTTTTGCGTTTGAAAGCAGCCAGCTCAGCGCTATTGTCTACGCGTTCCAGTTCAGCGTAGTGGCGCAGACCGCGGCGGTCCACCAGAAACGTGTCAAAGAACGCCGTGTCGCTGCGCATGGGAATGTTGGGGCGGCTCCCCGGGTCAGAAAACTTGAAGCGCGCTATGCTCCAATCGGTGCGATGGGTTAGGCGCAGGGTACGCCTTTGCGCAGCTGAGCCACCCAGAGGCGTCCAATGGTTGACCCAGGTAATAGCCGTAGAGGCATGCCGGGTGAGCGCTTGCTCGTCGGGCAGCCGTATGGAGGCAGTAATGGGGCCGCCAAATTGCCCGCCAGTGATTTCGTCTGGGTTAGCAAGCCCTCCGTTCTCTTGTTGCTTGCTCACATTGCGTGTGGCAATAAGGAAACTATCGAAGCGCCGGCCAACCGGATACCAAAGGCCAAATGTTAGGGCCATATGCTTGACGGCCTGATATCGGTACTGACCGGTGTGGTTGAGGTTTTGGTGCAATAGGGAAAAATTGACGCCGCGCGAAAAGGTGCGAGAGAATTTGGCGCGCAGCATTAGGTCAGTTTGGGTGCGCCCCTGCGAAAAAAACAAGTCGGTGAGAGCGCGGCTGTTGGGGTAAAAGGGCAAATCGTCGGCTTGGAGGCGATACAAATCGAACACCTGATACCCCGTATATGCTCCGCGGCGAGGAGTGGTCTGAAAAAACAGAGGTCGCGCCGAAGCGCCGATGTTGCCCAGGGTGCCCCAGTCAATCAACGGCTGTCTTGCTGGGTCATACATGCGAAAGGCGGCATCTGGTAAAGTATCATTGTCCAGGTAAGCGCGCTCCGGCGCTTTGGCGTGGAGATAATACAGAGTTGTCGTGTCCAGGGTAGCCGCAGCATTCCTCACCGTGTCGGCTGCTTGGGTTTGGCCATCCGTTGGCCCGACGAGCCACAGCGCCAGCGCAGTGAGCCAGCTCACCTTGCAGCCAAGCGGCAGACCTACCATCGCCCCGCCGATGCGGGTTATCGCCCACAGAGCGATGGCTCCAGTACTTCGTGTGTTTTTGGTCATGCTTCAATGACGAACCTACGGCGACAAAGGTGAGCGCAACGGCTCTTGTAAGCCCTAAGTGGCGGAGAAAGATTTGCGTCAGCCATGCCAAAAGACCGCAGA
>JBEQAD010000241.1:0-4982 GCA_041640515.1 Saprospiraceae bacterium
AATACTCGATTTGCAAGCCAACGTAAGATGTCCAACCGCGCAATTCGGCCAGGGTATTGGCCTGGCTGACGACCCATGCTGGTGTGTCGGAAATGCCGATGTAATGCACTTTACCGCTGCGCACTAAGTCATCCAGTCCGCGCATTACCTCTTCGGTCGGTGTTATGCCGTCCCAGGCGTGCACCCAGAGGACGTCCACAAATTCGGTGTCCAGACGGCGCAGGCTGTCTTCTACTGAGCGCATCATGTTCTTGCGGTGATTGCCGCAAAAGTTCGGGTCACCCATGCGGTCGCGCAGCGTGTATTTGGTAGCCACGACGAAATGGTGACGGTCAGAGCGGATAAACTCGCCCAACCAACGCTCGCTGGTGCCCTCGGTGTATCGGTTGGCGGTGTCCAAAAAGTTGCCACCCGCCTCAGCGTAGGTATCGAACAAGCGTTTACTCTCCTCGTAGTCGGCTCCCCATCCCCATTCGGTGCCAAAAGTCATCACCCCAAAACAAAGCTCAGAAACGCGCAGGCCGGATTTTCCAAACAGTCGGTATTTCATAACAAAAAAGGAAGATTAGGTGACAGGGCTGGTAGCTTTTCGGGATACAAGCCATTGTCGACAGCTTTCCCTGAGGAGCACTAACACACAGGGTCTTACAGCGACAACGTTGGCGGCCATAACAAGCTGGCGCGCTGAGGGTTTTCGAAAACAAAGGTTGCGGTTCAAAAAAGCAGCGCCTGCACGCGATTGATGAGAGACGAGTACAGGCGCTGAGGACAAGGAGAGAGGGCCTATTGCTTCAAAAAGCGTGTTGTCCAAAAGGTCTGGTCTTTTTCAAAACGCAGGAAATAGACGCCCGGCTCCAGTGTTTGCACTGGCAGCAACACTTCCCCCTGTGGGCGGAAAAGAACTGTCAACAGTCGACCATCGGCCGTAAAGAGATGGACGCGGTCGAAGGTTTTGCTCAGCTGAAGGCGAAGCACGTTGCTCGCAGGGTTGGGCGCTATTTGCACCCACCGGCTTAGGTCCACCTCGCGGATGTTATCGATGGTGGACACGTCGCTAATATAGCGCGGCAAAATTTGGTAGCCGCCCGTGTAGGGCGTATCCACGTCGAATTGTGAGCCGATGCCCACCAGGTCGAAAGGCGCCGGTGGCGGAGCCTGGTTGAAGAGGTCTACGTCGTTGTCAATACGCA
Organism: Saprospiraceae bacterium; assembly: GCA_041640515.1. Lineage (GTDB taxonomy): Bacteria > Bacteroidota > Bacteroidia > Chitinophagales > Saprospiraceae > M3007. The sequence continues at coordinate 1,191 of JBEQAD010000241.1, forward strand.
CTAGTACGGTGTCGTTGGGATAGTTGTCGTTCACCATGAACACGTTGAAACCTGCTCCTACGCCCGGCGACCACTGGTTGATGTCCACGTAGCGCAACGCGTAAATACGAATGAGCTTGTTCTCGGTGCTTTCGCTGGGTTTGATGACTTCGATGGGAGCCAGCAGCGGATTACCCGACGATATTTTCCACAAGGTGTCGGGAAAGATTTGCAACAGCCCGTTGAACTGGGCAATGGCTCCTCGCACGGTGATTTTGTCGCCTTCTTTGACCGTGTAACCAAACGTGCGGGTTGCGCTGAAGACCGTAATACCGTCGTGGTTGTCGTCAATCATAGTGAACTGCAGCCCGCCGGTGCCGCGCAGATTGACGCCATACACTGTGGCTGTCAGTTGGCAGAAAACTCCAAGGGAGTCCGCTACACCTTGGTTGTTAATGTTATTGACTTGGTCTATGGTATAGGTCGGATAGCAGCGCACGGTGATGCGCACATGTGCTTCAGCGCAATCGTTACCTTGGCATACGCGATAGGTGAGTGTATCGGCGCCACAGTAGTTCGCGTTGGAGGTGTACGTGAGGGTACCGTTGGGGTTAACCACCGCCGTCCCTTGCTTGGGCGCGGCGACGATAGTAACGGTGAAGTTGCCCGGCCCGGGTAAGATGTCGTTTTGCAAGATGTTGATGACGATTGGTTCGCCCGAAGGCGCCACCGCCACATCGTCGTTGGCCGTGACGTTGGTGGGGCACTGCGATGGCGCTCCCGGATTGGCAAAAATCAAGCGATTATTGATGGTTACGCCGGTGGGCGTGGAGGCTGCCTGCCAACTGGCTGGTAGGCTGGGGTCGCTGTTGGGGTCGCACAAGACAAGCGAAGCGCCGTTGCCTGCAGCCTCTGTTGGCCAGGGTGCCGCATTGCTGTACTGTACGCGGACAATGGTGTCCCCTGCTGGATTGAGCAGTAGCAGCAGCTCGCCCGTGTTGCTTAGAGCGCTGTTGGCAGCCCATTGTAAGGCGGAAACGCCTAATTGATTAAACAGCGCGGTGGCATTCACAGCGGTCACGATGTACTGCCCTGGGTTGAGGACGACCGACGGAAAAGTAAAGTTAACACCGTACAAGTACCAGCCTTCCAGGTTGACAGGGGCGTTGCTTTTGTTGTAGAATTCTAAGAACTCCAAAGAATCCACACCTGCCTCCGGAGGGTTGTACATAATCTCGGTGATAACGATTTGAGCCTGAGCCGCCCACGTCAGACAGCAGGCGCTCACCAAGGAAAGTAGCTGTTTTTTCATGTCTTGGGAAGTGTTTGATATGGCTATTAAAAAACAGCTCAAATATAGCCACAAGGCCAAAAGTCAGAAAAACCGGCCTCTCTACGAGGTGACTTGGCACCGCTGAGTAGGCGCTATTATCCAAATATTGTTCTATAAAAGAGATTCCAAAACACCATTCAAAAAACATTCTGAGATAAAAGCGGCATCTAATGTGTGTTTAAACTTAATCGGAAATTAACATAGCTGCTCTACCTTTGCTCTCGCTTTTCACGAATCGTTCACTAAACTCACTCTTTTTCGTATGAACTTCGCTACGCTTACCTGTTCAATGGCTATGCGTGTGCGAAAGAGCTTGACGCTAGCAGTATTGCTGCTGAGTGGTCTGGCGGCTTTTGCACAAGTAACTACTTCTACCATCACGGGTGTCGTTATGGATACCCGTGGAGAAGCCCTCGTAGGAGTTACAGTAGTGGCTACGCACGTACCTTCAGGCACGCGCTATGGCACGACGACGAATGCCTCGGGTCGTTACACCCTCCCTGCCGTTCGCGTGGGTGGTCCATTCACTGTGGTAGCCACCTACACAGGCTTTGAACCCGAGACAAAAGAAAACATTTACACCAACTTAGGGGTGGCCTCTAGTGTGAATTTTAATCTGCGCGAGTCGGGCGTTTCGCTCGAGGAAGTCGTTGTTCGCGCTGATCGCGCTGACTTGTTCTCGTCGGCGCGGACGGGTGCGGCTTCCACGTTCACGGAGCGAGTAGTCACTTCGGTGCCTGCGATTGGCAGTCGTGCCATCAGCTCGGTGACGAAGTATAACCCCAACGGCGACGGTCGCTCTTTCGGCGCTCAGGATGCCCGGTTGAACAACTTTACCATCGATGGTTCGGTGTTTAACAACGGTTTTGGTCTGGGCAGTGAGGCGCAGGCCGGTGGTCGCACGGGTTCGACGGCTATTTCGCTGGATGCCATTCAGGAAGTTCAGGTCAATGTGGCTCCTTTCGATGTACGTCAAACGGGTTTTGTGGGTGCGGGCATCAACGCTGTGACGCGCTCGGGCACCAACGAGTTAGAAGGTTCGGTGTACGGTTTTCGACGCTCGGCCAACATGTACGGCAATAAGGCACGCAATGTGAGTGTGAGCTCTACGCAGTTTTCAGAGAACATTTACGGTGCACGCGTGGGAGGCCCTATCGTTAAGAACAAAGTCTTTTTCTTCCTTAGCGGCGAGGTGGTAGGCAAGTCGGAACCGGCCACGCCGTGGGTAGCCAACGGCAGCACCAATCCGGGTCAGGTGACGCGGGTGCTAAAGAGCGATTTGGACTCGGTGAGCCGGGTGTTGTTCAACACTTTTGGGTATGTGACGGGGCCTTACGAAGCGTATAACAACCTGACGAATTCGCGCAAGTTCATGGCTCGCCTCGACTTCAACCTCAACGATCGCAACAAGTTGATGCTTCGTTACACGCATCACGATTCCGATGCAGACATCAATATTAGTAATAGCGCTTCGTTGGGAGCCGGTAGCCGCACAACGAACATCAATTCAATGTCGTACCAAAATTCGGGTTATATCATCACGGACAACACGCGCTCAATAGTGGCGGAGTTGAACTCGATGTTTGGCGATCGCATATCGAACCTGTTTAGTGTCGGCTACGACTATCAAAACGAAGACCGCCGCTACAAGGGAGAAGTTTTCCCGACGATCGACATCCGCAAAGATGGTCTCACGTACATCTCTGCAGGTTTCGACCCCTTCACGCCGAAGAACCAGTTGAATTACGGCACGTTCCACGCCACGAACAATTTGTCCATCTACGCTGGCCGGCATACCATTGTTGTAGGCGCTAACTACGAGCGCTTCAAGTCGAACAACCTCTTTTTCCCGGGTTCGCACGGGGTGTACATCTTCAGCTCGCTCAGTGACTTTTTTGGTGCGGTTCGCGGCGACTCGGTGCGCGTAGAGCGCTTCCAGTACCGCTACTCGGCACTGCCTGGCGGTGCTGACCCACTGCAGGTGCTTATTGCCAACAAGTACGACCTGTACGCGCAAGACCAAATCCAGTTGGGGCGCCTGACCCTGACGGCGGGTGTACGCGGTAGCCTGATTGACCTGGGTGAGACGGAAGCACTGACGAACAACATCATCAAGGACTCGACTTTCTTGGATATCAACGGCAACCCATTGAAAGTGAACACAGGGCAGTTGCCCAAGCCCCAATTGCTGTGGGAGCCTCGCTTGGGCTTTAACCTGGATGTTACGGGCAAGCGGACTACTCAGTTGCGCGGTGGTGTGGGCATTTTCACCGGTCGCCCGCCGTATGTGTGGCTGTCGAACCAGATTGGCAACAATGGTGTGCTGACAGGCTTCATTGATGTGACCAATACGAACACGCGGGCTTATCCGTTGGTAAAGGATGTTCCCGCGCGCTTTACGCCAGAGAGCCCCACGCTGCCCAGCACGTTTGAGATTGCCATCACGGATGAGAACTACCGTTTTCCGCAGGTGTTGAAGG
>JBEQAD010000242.1:0-4936 GCA_041640515.1 Saprospiraceae bacterium
ATGTCCACGATGTACACGGCTGCGGGTAGGCGGTTGAGGTTGGCCACACCGCCCAATTGCTTGTTCAGTTTGGCGTGTTCGCGCGATAGGGTGAGGCGTTCCTTTTTGGTGATGCTGGTCAGCGTGGTGTCTGCCAGCATGCGTTCGATGGCCTGCATTTTTTTGACCGACTTGCGGATGGTCATGAAGTTGGTCATCATGCCTCCCAGCCAGCGCTCAGTAACGTAGGGCATATCCACGCTTTCTGCGGCCTTTTGCACGATTTCGCGCGCTTGTTTCTTCGTGGCTACGAACAGGATTTTCTTGCCGTTTTTAGCCAGGATTTTCAATGCCTGAGCGGCGCGCTCGAGGCATTCAGCCGTGCGGTTGAGGTCAATAATGTGCACGCCCTTATGCTCCATGAAGATGTAGGGCGTCATCTTGGGGTTCCATTTCTTGCGCAGGTGACCAAAATGGCAACCGGCTTCGAGCAACTCTTTATAGGTAGGCTTTTGCATGCGTGTCCGAGTTGAAGGTTAGCGTTTGGAGAATTGGAAGCGTTTGCGCGCTTTGGGGCGGCCGTACTTTTTGCGCTCCACCATACGGCTGTCGCGGGTGAGGAACTTTTTGTCCTTGAGCGGCTTTTTGTACTCTTCGTTCAACTTAACCAAGGCACGGCTGATGCCCATGCGAATAGCTTCGGCCTGGCCTTTGAACCCCCCGCCGCGCACGTTGACCTTCACATCAAAGGCTGGCTCTACGCCGGCCACAGCAAAAGGGTCAACGACGTTGTGCTGAACGTGAATTTGTGGGAAGTACTCGCGGTAGTCCTTGCCGTTTACCGTGATCTTGCCTTCCCCTTTCATCAAATACACCCGGGCTACGGCCGTCTTGCGGCGCCCAACGGCATTTATCATTTCCATACGTATGTTAGGCTGATGATTGAACGGTTAGGAATGGTTGTTTTAGAACTGGAGGTGTTCCGGCTTTTGCGCCTCGTGCTTGTGCGTAGGGCCGGCGTACACAAAAAGGCGCTTGAAGACCTGCCGCCCCAGTTTGTTCTTGGGCAGCATGCCGCGCACGGCGCGCTCAATGATGCGGCGCGGGTCTTTCTCCAGCATCACTTCTGCCGGCGTTAACTTCTGGCCGCCGGGCCAGTGGGAGAAGTCTTTGTACTCTTTTTGTTCCCATTTCTTGCCTGTAAAGCGCACCTTGTCAGCGTTGATGACAATGACGTAGTCTCCTGTATCGGCATGCGGAGTGTAGGTAGGCTTGTTCTTGCCGCGCAGAATGCTTGCAATACGGCTGCACAGACGCCCTACCACTTGGTTTTCGGCGTCCACAACATACCACTTGTGCTCGGCTTCCTCTTTGCTGACCGATTTTGTCCGGTAACTCAGCGTATCCATGCTTGTTATGTGTCGTTAAAAAAGTGAATGTCTGTAAGTGGAAATTAGCGGCTTCCTCAAAAGCGGCGGCAAAGGTAGGGCGACCTCTTCGCTCCAGCAAGCCATCGTCCAATTTTGTCGAAATATTTTTTAATAAAACCCTGATAATAAGGGCTTTTATGGCCCAGATATTTTTTTATTAAAAAACAAGCCGACCGTGAATAGTCTGTTTTTCAGACGGTTAAAATGAGGTGCCCTGCTCCCCCATAAAGGGGCGTGGTGCAATCTGAAGAAACTGCTCGGCTCCTCACAGCGTTGCTCCCTCCCACGCAGCAGCCACCACGTGGAGTTGCCCCAAGCGCGCATCGTTATCCGTCGCTTCTTGCCCTAAAGAATGAAAACAAAGCCGACAAAGTCAGTACCCAATTTTTTTGCTAAATGTGTGCTGTTTACATCTATGCATAAAAATAAAATTTTTTATTCAAAGGCCCTATTGTTAAAATGCCTTTTTAAACATTAAATTAGCCGTGTTAAATTAAACCAAAACGCCTCTTTTGCCGTTGACAACTTTGAGCATGCTCACCTACATTCATTAATCTTAAATTTAAAACTCACGAATTATGCGTACACTTTCATCACTACCGATTCCTGCGGGGGGGGGGTAACCACCTAACCCTGCTAGCCGTGGCCGCTGTGCTGGCTGCGTTTCTGAGTTTTTCCAGTTGTTTGAAAGAGCCGGCTTTGCCCGCTCGCTTTTCGGGCACCAGTTTACCTTCGATGGCTGCCCTGTCGCGTTCGGGTGGCGGTGAATTTTCCCCCGAAGAGCAGGCTGCTATTGAGGAGCATCTGCAGGGCGTTGCTAACTTTCGCGCTCAGGTGCACACTTGGCGCGGCGCACCCACGGGTGAGTCGATGCCCGCGGGTGAAGTTATCGATAAGACAGAAATCGCCTTCAATTTTTACTTAGGTGATGTAACGAGAGCGTTTAGGCATTACGAGAGCGTTGAACAAGAGTTGACCGTCAGTGGAAGCGAGAGCTGGACGCCTGCCCAGATAGTTGCTTTTTACGACGGCGTCAAGGCCATCGTGCAACAGGCCTTGGAGGGCACAAGTCGGAAATTCCACCTTCTTTCACTGAGTTACCCACAGGAGAGTGGCGGCAATACAGTGGGGCGAATCATGCTCCATATGGGGATAAATCCCATAGAGCAACTGCCGGAGCTATCTGATGACGATCTTCGATGGGCTCCAGCGCCGATAGGTCATACTCCAAACCCACCGTGTTCGGGCGCGGCGAACGACACCATAGGCGCTCGAGCTAATGAGGCCCGCGGTTTTTATCTCGGGATAAACGCCGGTCCGAGCTCAGGGAACCAACCCAGAAAAGGGGTAGTTGTGTCCAAAATAGTATATGGCGTCCACCAATTGTTTCCGTTGCCTTACAATCCGCCGATACCTTACCCACAGATGTACAATATTCCTACTTTCGGAACTTCGCTACAGAATCTTCACTACAATAGTATAGCCTATGGCGACAGTGTTCCGCCCTGGAATTGCCTGACTCCACAGCAGGTAGATAATTTTATTTCGGGGAACTTCGCCCTTGCCCAAAATGGGAAACAATATGTTCCGCCAGTCAAGATAATAACGCATTTCTTTGATCGTCCCTGGGTTTGTACAAGAGTGGTGCATAATGTCGGTAACCAAGGTTCTGGTTCTTCTTCTAAGTCGAAATGGCAGCAACATATAGTGGAGCATTACTTTGCCGTTGTTGCGCTTCCTACTACTCCGGGAGAAACCTTACCTATTCATGAAATGTAGCGCTTCCTCCGCAGAGAGCAGCCCTTGCTGCTCTCCGCTTTTGTGAGTTTTTAAAAAAATTCCTATGAAAAAAGTATTTATTCTACTGCTTTTTTTGCCCTTTGTGGCCTCCCTGTTGCCGGCTCAAATCTATTTGGACCACTTTTCGCCTATTTCAGGGAGGATGGGCACCCTGTCTAACATGATAAAGACATCGCAGGGGTATGTGTTATATAATCGTTACCGAGAGAGACAAGGTGGTATTTCGGTTACCACAGATCGGCTCTATCGGATTAGTGAAGACGGAACCCTGATGGATTCCATTGAGTTGACTTCGGGAGGAAAGATTCGTTTCGGAGGGATACCCTTTGTCGACGACAAAGGAAAATTGTATTTCCTGGGCTTTTCTGGGCTCAAGAATGTATTCTACAGCCAGCGTTATGCAGTTTTTGAGATAGACAGCAACTTTAATATCTCAAGAGAGGTTGAGTTCCCTCTTTTCCAGGATCATCAAAAATCTGTAGGAGTCTTTAGGTTAATTGGTCAAGCAGGAGTCATTGGATTTCGGAGTGACTTTACCATATATAACGATACCTTCTATGCGGCTGGAGACTACTGGATATTAGACAGTTCTCTCAATTTCTTGGGAGCGCAGTACCACTACTTCAAGGGCACTCTGGACGGAAAGGTGCTGGAGGAGCACCCGATTTACTGCCAAGGGCTTGTCAGTTTCTTTCGAAACAATCACTTGTATGTCATTGGCCTCATACCCACAGACCCTTCTATTCCTTTTTACATTTCACCTGGTACGTTTGGCTGGTTTGACCACAACGGCAAACTAATCAATGCCTGGGCAATCACTGACCAGTTTCCCTTGTACATGAACGGAGGTATAATAGACGACAAGTTTTTCTTCTCCTACCATGATATAGGTTCTTTGGCCAGTGGTGGCTGCCCAACGCCCACTGTGGCCATCGAGATTCGAGATTTGAACTTTAATTTCATTCGGCGCTTCCGCGTCAAGGAATGCGGTTATGAATACGCGGGCAACATGCCTTTTGCAAAGGCGGAGGATGGGAGCATCTACTTTCAAGCGATGCATCCGAGCCTGAGGAAGTTTTTGTTGCAGAAGTACACGTCCGATATGCAGTTAATCTGGTCGAAAGAGTATGCTGTAAACGAGCCGGACTCGTATTACCATCCTATACAGATCATAGCGTTGGACAACAACAAAGGAGTGCTGGTGAGGTGTTTTACCTATCTCAATGATGATTGGAGATGTACGCTGCACCGGATTTCTGCCGATGGTGAGCCGCTAACCACGCAGGTCATAGACCTGGGCGACGGGCGGGAGGCGTCGGTGCTGTCGCCCAATCCGTGTCGGGATGTGGTGCGTTACACGGGCGACTACGACAGGCCGCTAATGGCTATGGTGCACAGTATGGATGGCCGTATCAACCGCATGGTGCGGCTGCAAGAAGGGATGCTCGATCTTTCGACCCTTCCGCCGGGCTTCTACGCTGTGCTTTTGATGGATGCAGAGCAACCCGGGCGTATCCTTCACCAGCAGATGATAATTAAGGCGAAGGATTAAAAAAGAGGCTCTTGGCTCTTCGGCATAACTTTATTGTACCAGGGCTCCGGCGAAAGATGATTTCCGCCAGTGCCCTGGTGCTTTATATACCATATACCCAGGAGTGCCATTTCACGGCGTTCACTGAGGCAGAGTTTCGCTGCCTTCAAATGCTGCGGTCTGATTTCTTAGCCCA
>JBEQAD010000243.1:0-2747 GCA_041640515.1 Saprospiraceae bacterium
ACTGTTTTTTCCATAGATATCGGAAAAAGAAGGAGTATTGTCGCGCAGCGGAGCGTGGTAGTTGTATATAGTAGGTCGAAAGGCCAGGCTGTGCATCGGTTGTGCCCATATAAGATCACTGATGCAAAGCAAAGTCAATAAAAAGAGCGTTGGTAGCGTGTGCTTCATAAAGAGGGTGCAGGTTTTTGGCCCAAAAGTACAAACGTTTTGAAGCGCTGATGGCTTGGCAGCATGCGCCATCGCACTACCTTTGCACACCCAGATTAGACACCGACAAATCTATTCGTGCGACATGTTCGAAAGTTTAAGCGACCGCTTAGAGTCAGCCTTTAAATTGCTCAAAGGCACAAACCGCCTGACCGAGCTCAACGTTGCCGAGAGTATCAAGGAAATTCGGCGTGCCTTAGTGGCTGCTGACGTTAACTATAAGATAGCCAAAGAGTTTACGGACAAAGTCAAAGACAAAGCGCTGGGCAAAGAGAACGTCCTGCGCAATGTAAACCCTGGGCAGTTGATGGTCAAGATTGTTTTTGACGAACTGACCCAATTGATGGGAGGCCAATCGGTAGGCATCAACGTCAAGGGCAACCCTGGTGTCGTGTTAGTGGCTGGCTTGCAGGGTAGTGGTAAGACGACCTTCTGCGGCAAGTTAGCGCGTCACCTCAAAGAGCAGCGCAAGATGACGCCGCTGCTGGTGGCCTGTGATGTGTATCGTCCGGCTGCTATTGACCAATTAAGCGTATTAGGAGCGTCCATTGGTGTGCCTGTTTACCGAGAGGACGAAAACAAGAACCCTGTAGCCATTGCCCAAAATGCCCTCCGCTACGCACGTGAACACGGCCTCCAGGTTGTCATTGTGGATACGGCTGGTCGTCTAGCGGTGGACGAGGCCATGATGGCGGAGGTAGCCGCCATCAAGAATGCTGTAGCCCCCACAGAGACACTCTTCGTGGTGGACTCCATGACGGGCCAGGATGCAGTCAATACCGCTGTTGCCTTTCACGATCGCATCCAATACGACGGTGTAGTCCTGACTAAGTTGGACGGCGATGCGCGCGGCGGGGCAGCCCTGTCCATCAAGTACACCGTAGGGAAACCCATTAAATTTGTTTCTACGGGCGAAAAATTAGAAGCACTGGATGTCTTTCACCCAGACCGCATGGCGCGGCGTATTTTGGGCATGGGCGACATCCTGTCGTTGGTAGAAAAGGCCGAAATGGAAATGGATGAGGCGGAAGCACGCCGCCTGGAAAAGCGCATCCAGCAAAACAAGTTTGATTTCAACGATTTCCTCGGCCAGATGCAGCAAATCAAACGCATGGGTGACCTCAAGAGCCTGCTAGGCATGATCCCTGGCATGGATAAGGCCCTGCGAGACATCAACATCGACGACAAGCATATGGCCCATATCGAAGCAATTGTGAAGAGTATGACGCCTGAGGAGCGTAAAAACCCAGATTTACTTAACCTTAGCCGCAAAAAACGCATCGCCATGGGTTGTGGCTTGCCGCTCGAAAAAGTCAATGCATTTATCAAGAATTTCAACGATATGCGCAAAATGATGCAGCAGTTGACCAAAGGCGGTGGAAAAATGCCTCCCATACCTAATCCCCGCGGCTTCCGCCGTTGACCGCTCTACTGTTTTCTCCACTCCTCCGCGTTGCATAATAGCCCGTGCTTCCGTACGCATTCATTGCTATTGAAGGCAACATTGGCGCCGGCAAAACCACCCTGTGCAAGATGTTGGCTGAGCAGCTGGGAGGCTCGCTCTTATTAGAGCAGTTTACCGATAACCCTTTCCTTCCACATTTCTACGAGCAGCCGGAGCGGTATGCCTTCCCGGTAGAGCTCTTCTTTATGACGGAACGCCACAAACAACTTTCGGAACACTTTGCTCGTCCAGACTTGTTCCGTTCGCTCACTTTTGCCGATTATTTTTTTCTCAAAACCTTGCTTTTCGCCCGAAATAACCTGAATGAACAGGAGTTTCGGCTCTTTCAGCGGCTTTTTTCGGTGCTTAACGCCCACTTTCCTAAGCCCGATCTCCTGCTCTATTTGCATCGCCCTGTGCCAGTGTTGCAAAAAAACATCCAAGGACGAGGGCGCTCCATGGAGCACAAGATACCCAACGATTATCTTCACAGCCTGCAAAGCGCTTACCTAGAATATTTCAAGCAAGAAAGCGAAATACCCATTGTGCTACTCGACCTGAATGAAACCGACTTCGTGCATAACTCCGAAGCGTTCAACGACATCCTGACTATTTTACAACAAAAGCACCGACCTGGTCTTCAGTACATCTCTTTAGTACGCTAATCACCGCACAATACACCGACCATGAGCAATAAAAACGAAATCCTCCGACAAAGGCTCGCTGAAGCCAAGCAAGGCGGTGGCGCTGCGCGCATCGAGGCACAACACAAAAAAGGCAAACTGTCGGCTCGCGAGCGCATCCACTTCCTCTTAGACCCCGGTACGTTTGAAGAACTAGGGGCGTTAGTTACCCATCGCTGCAGTGACTTTGGCATGCAAGACCAGCTGGTACTAGGCGATGGCGTAGTTACTGGCTATGGTACCATTCATGGGCGGCTGGTGTATGTGTTTGCACAAGACTTCACGGTTTTCGGTGGCTCCCTCTCCGAAACACACGCTGAGAAGATTTGCAAAGTCATGGATCTGGCTGTTAAGAACGGCGCTCCTGTCATTGGTCTTAATGACTCCGGTGGGGCGCGCATCCAGGAAGTCGT
>JBEQAD010000244.1:0-4909 GCA_041640515.1 Saprospiraceae bacterium
TTCCAAGACGGCACGACGCACGAAAATGGAGCGATTAAGCCCTACTTCGGTGATGATGTCGGGGGGAAGGTTTTTCTTGATTTGAGCATAGCGCCGCTCGAACTCGTCGGCGATTTCGATGATATTGGCGCCCGGTTGCGGCACTAACGCCATGGAAACGTTAGGTACGTTGTTACGCCGTGCGCTAAATTCTTCGTTTTCTGGGCCGAGAACGGCTTCGCCCACATCGCCAAAACGAATAGTGCCGCCGCCCTGCGCAGGAGGTAGCTGCCGAATGATCATATTATTAAAGTCCTCTTCCGTCTCCAAGCGGCCAGAGGTCTTGACCGTCAGCTCTATCGCATTACCGCGCAACTTGCCCGCGGGCAAGTCCACATTTTCCCGGTTGAGGGCTTGCTGAACGTCTTGCACGGTCAGGCCATAAGCAGCTAACTTGGCAGGATCCATCCACAGGCGCATGGCCGGGCGTTTGTCGCCGAAGATGCGTACCTCGCTGACGCCTGGGATGGTCTGCAGCTGTTCGGCCAACACGTTAGCGGCATAATCAGACAGCTCAGTAACGTTACGCGTGCTGCTCTGGATAGGGATAAACATAATGGGGTCGCTGTTGGCGTCGGCCTTAGTAACTACCGGTGGCGCGTCAATATCCTGAGGCAGCGAACGGACTGTTTGCGATACCTTGTCGCGCACGTCATTGGCAGCGCGCTCCAAGTCTGCTCCTAACTCGAACTCGATAGTGATGGAACTGGTCCCCTGCGACGACTGCGAGCTGATGGAGCGAATGCCGGCGATGCTGTTGATGGCTTTCTCTAAAGGCTCGGTTATCTGGCTCTCAACAACTTCTGCACTAGCGCCTGTGTACGTGGTGCGCACGTTAATGGTAGGCGGGTCAATAGCGGGGTATTCGCGCACGCCCAAAAAGGTGTACCCCAACACTCCAAATACTACAATGAAGATGCTCATCACCGTGGCCAACACGGGGCGGCTTAGGGAAAGTTCAGAAAGATTCATAGCAACAAAGCCACTTAAGAGAAGGGAAAATTGGCCCGAACCTGCGACAGCAGGTGATGTTTTTCGGCTAATGCGCTCCCTCCGCAAGGCGAGGAGCTGGTGTGTGTAAACGACACTGACCCAATTCACCTGGCAAGTGGGCGCATTTTTTCAAAAGCGCTCCGTCAGGTAGGCTTTTGGAGGTTAGTGCAGCACCATCAAGTTTGAACCTTTCTCCACCGTCTGGCCTCCTTGCACTAGAACCTCTTTCACTACGCCGTCATTGGCTGCTTTGAGAACGTTTTCCATTTTCATCGCCTCCAAAATGAGCAAAGGATCGCCTTTTTGCACGCTCTGTCCGGGAGCTGCCAGCACCTGCAATACCAAGCCAGGCATGGGCGCCTTCACTACATTGGACCGATGTCCGCTGGCCTTAGCCATGCCCAATTGCTGAACAAGGCGGGCGTAGAAGTCGGCAATATGCACCGTAAACACCTGCCCATCAATGCGAAAAGCAAATGTACGCGTGCTGTAATCGGCAAATAAGGTTTCTACGCAAAAAGCATGGCTCTGATTGAGGACGTGGTAGCGCTCTGGCCCATCGGGTACGACATCCAAGGCATGGGCCTCCTCAGGAAGCACGTCTAAAGAATATTGATCGTTGACCGTGATGTGAAAGGGCTCGTTTTTTGCTTCTGCAGCCATAAGCGATTTAGAGGAAAATTTTGCAGGTCAGTACGGTGATATCGTCAGTGAGCGATTGCCCTTGTCGGAAAGTCTCGATGTGCTCGAACAGTTTAGTATTAAGTGCTCGGGCGTCCAGCCGGTTATTGTCTTTCAAAAAGTCAATCAAGCGCTCCTCGTTGAAGAACTCTCCAGCATCGTTGCGCGCATCCGTTAGTCCGTCGGTATAGGCAAAGAGGGTGGCATCGCGGGTCAGGCACAGACCACCGATTTCGAGAAAAGGCAGCTCGTCCATGTAGCCAAGGATGGTGCAGCCATTGGTCAAGGGGATAACCTCGTTTTCGCAGAACAGTAAAGGTGGCGTATGGCCAGCGTTAATGTAGTGGAGCGAGCGGTGATGAGGTTCGTAACGGCAAATAAAGAGGGTAATAAAACGGTCTCCTCTTGTTACTCGGAAGATAGCCCTATTCATCTCGACAACCATTTCCTCCAGCGACTGGCATCGCGTTACCAGCGCATTCAATGTTGCCTGAATGTTAGACATCAGCAGGGCTGCCGGAATGCCCTTGCCCGTAACATCTGCAATACAGAAAAGCAGGGAGCCATCTTTCAACTCGAAAACATCATAGTAGTCGCCTCCAACGGCAAAATGCGGTTTGTAGATACTAGACAGCTGGTAATGGGAGCTGGACGGCAGCCGCACGGGCACTAATGCCTGCTGGATTTCAGCAGCGTATTGTACTTCGCGGTGGAAGAGCTCTTGTTGCAGCTGATTTTTAAAAAGGCGTTTGTTTTCGATACCAACAGCGAGCACGTGCGTAAGGGTAATGGCCACCTGCAGGTCACTGTATGCGTTCTCTTCAAGCATCCCACCCCAGAAGGCGTAAGCAATAGGCTCGTTTTTATGCGAGACAGGTACCACCATGTCAAACTGCCCCACAAACGGGTGCTCGTCGCCACTGACCCGTGTCTTCACGTGGAAACGCGAAAGCACATGACTCAAGTCATACTGCAAGTAATCCTCAGAGATACCCTCTATTTTCACACACCGCCAGCGGTCGTTTTCCTTGAAGAAGAGCGCCATCCGGGAAATCCCTATATGCCAGCGCAAAAACTCGCTGTACATATTGTACAACTCCGGCGCCGCCACATTCTCATTTATGGCCTGCGTAAGCGTTAGCAAGTAGCTCAGCTGAAGCTGCTTGCGATAAAGGTCGCGTTCTAATTCCTCCATGCGAGATATTTGCCGAATAGACGCCGTCAGTTCTTCTTGCATCAGGTAGGTTTGTGGCTTGTCCTTGTATTGGGGCTAAAAATACAACCAATCTACAGTTTGCCATTTAGGGTTTTTGCGCGTTAAAGCCCAAAGCCAACAAACAAGGGGGGTATTTTAGCGGCAGGCTCTACACAAACAGGGAAAACTTGACAAATTTGCGGCCCGAATGGGGATCAACACCGGATCCAGTGTTCTTTTAAAATCTACGTTTTATGGAAGATATCAACCATACCATGTCGGACGCTCAGACGCACATGGAAAAGGCTATCGAGCATTTGAATCACGAAATGGTTAAGCTGCGCACAGGTAAAGCGTCGCCAGCTATCCTACAGGACATTATCGTCGAGTATTACGGTAGCCCTACCCCTCTCAATCAGGTAGCCAGTGTGCAGGTGGCTGATGCTCGCACCCTTGTTATTCAACCTTGGGAGCGCAACATGCTTGGGCCTGTCGAACGGGCCATCATCAACGCCAACCTGGGCATCACGCCGGCCAACGATGGCGAGGTCATTCGCTTATCCATTCCACCACTGACAGAGGAGCGCCGCAAGGAGCTGGTCAAAAAGCTGAAGCACGCCGGTGAGGAAAGCAAGATTGGTGTGCGCAATGCGCGCCATAAGGCACTGGACCACATCAAAAAAGCTACTAAAGAAGGCTTACCAGAAGACGTGGCCAAACGCGCTGAACACGACCTGCAGGAGATGGTCAATCGTTACGTCAAGCGGATTGACGACCTGGTGGCAGCTAAAGAAAAGGAAATCATGACTGTTTGAGCTTACCCCTTGGCTCCTCTCGCTCCATGCCTTTTCGCACGCAGTTCAAGCAGCTTATTCGCCTACCTCGCTTAATGCTCTGGGCCTTGGTGATGGAAGGAATAGAAACGCGAAGGATGATCGACGTCTATGCGCGTTGGGGTGCAGCGCAGGTGTTCCCTATTGCTCAACGGCAACCCACCGCAAAGGAACTCGCCCAAGCGCGCAAACAATTGGGAGACCTGCCGCGTTTTCTGCCGCTCTTTGTCGTTATTATCGTACCTGCTCCCGGCATCACGGAAGGCTACGCCTTACTGGTCCTGTCGCTGCAGCGCTGGTTGGGCGTGAGTATACGCCTGTTGCCGAGCCAATTACACCGCATTTTTCAAAAAAAGACCTCGTAAGGTTTTAAACCGCAACTGTTTATGTCCCACTTTAAATCTGACGTAGAAGCCGTAGATGCCCTCGCCCAGTCGTATCGTGACCTTTCCCAGGAGATCGCCAAAGTTATCGTTGGTCAGGAAAAGGTCGTTCAAGCCGTTATCATTTCACTTTTCTCTAATGGTCACTCGCTGCTGGTTGGTGTTCCTGGATTGGCTAAAACGTTGCTGGTCAGCACGATTGCCGAGGTGCTCGACTTGGAGTTTAAACGAATACAGTTCACTCCTGACTTGATGCCGTCGGACATTACAGGCTCAGAAATTCTGGACGAAGAGCGTCGCTTCCGCTTTGTGCGCGGCCCTGTGTTCGCCAACATCGTGCTGGCTGACGAAATCAACCGTACTCCGCCAAAAACGCAAGCAGCCCTGTTGGAAGCCATGCAAGAGCGCGCCGTCACTGTGGGTGGCACACGCCACGAGCTGCCCGCGCCCTTTTTTGTACTGGCCACTCAAAACCCTATTGAGCAAGAAGGTACTTATCCGCTTCCGGAAGCACAGTTGGACCGCTTCATGTTTAACATCCCGCTCGACTATCCAGCCTATGAAGAAGAGGTAATGGTGGTAAGAAACACCACTTCTGCACGCGAGGTGTCGCTGCGACACGTGCTCAACGCCGGGCAAATTCTCGAGTTTCAGCAGGTCATTCGAAAAATCCCCGTAGCCGACAATGTTCTGGAATACTGTGTTGCCCTGGCGTCCAAAACCCGTCCCAATACGCCACGCGCCGCTAAAATCGCCAACGACTATCTGTCCTGGGGGGCAGGCCC
>JBEQAD010000245.1:0-4878 GCA_041640515.1 Saprospiraceae bacterium
GTCTCCTCCGGAGCACTGACGCACTCGGCTCAGCCGCTGGATATGAGCCTGAAAATTGCGGCTATCACTTCCTAAAGTATTCTGTCTGACCCCCCCAGTGCTATGGATGTCAGCCAATCTTACACCTACATCTCAGTGCTCATTTTTGCGCCTTGGGCGCTGTTGCTCTTTGCACCGCGCTGGCGCTACACGGCTACGATAGCCTTTCTGTCGGCGCTGGGTTTATCGCTTCTTGCGGCGTATTTCACCTACGTCTTTTTGACGGATGGCGCCCGGGAGGGGCATTTGCTTTCTGCCGAGGGGCTGAAGAACCTGTTCCGGTATCCAGCCATGCTCATGACAGGTTGGTTCAATTACTTGTCCTTTTCGCTCCTAGTAGGCATCTGGCAGGTGCATGATGCACAAACCAACCGGTTGCCGCATTGGCTGGTGGTGCCCACGCTGCTGCTCACGTTGCTGGGTGGCCCGGTGGGGGCGCTGGTCTATTCAGTGTTGCGGTTCTTTCGTACAGGAAATGGCAGGTATAGGGGGCATCGAGACGCTTGCGGCCTGAAGAGATAATATTTTTTCTTTTAGCCATTAAACCTTAATGGTGTCCCGCGGTCTCTGAAGCCGTTATCTAAACAAGGAAAAATATGCAGGTATCACGTTTCTGGCTGTCTTTGATAGCATTAGTGATGCTGTCAGTCGCACAGGCCACAGCACAAACCACCACCCCACAAGCGCGCGATCGGCGCGAGGATGTTCGTGACCGTCGGGAAGATGTACGCGATCGCCGCGAAGACCGTCGCGATCGGCGCGAGGATATTCGTGACCGTCGAGAAGATGTACGCGATGCTCAGCGTCAGGGCGGCGCTTTAGATCGCTTAGAAGACCGTCGCGATCGGCGCGAGGATGTTCGTGACCGTTGGGAAGATGTACGCGATCGCCGCGAAAATCGGCGCGACCGCCGCGAAGACCGCCGCGATCGGCGGAATTGAATGCTGCGATAGCGGCGGCCTCGGAAGCAGCCCTGCAAGTCAGCATTCAGCCAACCCTACGGTAATGGCCAGTCCACCGTCTGCTGTTTCTTTGTATTTGTGGCTCATGTCGAGCGCTGTTTCTTTCATGGTCCTGATGACATTGTCTAAGGTAACTTTGGCTTTAGTTGGGTCACTCTGCAAAGCAATCTGAGCCGCAGTGATGGCCTTAATGGCGCCCATGGTGTTGCGCTCGATGCAAGGCACTTGTACCAAGCCGCCGATGGGATCGCAGGTCATACCCAAATGGTGTTCCATTGCTATTTCGGCGGCCATAAGGGCTTGGTCTGGTGAGCCGCCCAGCTGCTCAGTCAGCGCGCCCGCCGCCATGGCAGAAGAGACGCCAATTTCCGCTTGGCATCCTCCCATAGCCGCTGATATCGTAGCGCCTTTTTTAAACAAGCTGCCCAATTCGCCGGCGGTCAGAAGGAAACGCACTACGGCATCGTCGGAGCGGAACTCAGGGCAAAAGCACACGCCGTACATGAGCACCGCTGGAATGACGCCCGCTGCGCCATTGGTGGGCGCGGTGACAACCCGACCAAAGGCGGCGTTCTCCTCGTTCACGGCTAAGGCAAAACAACAGACCCAGTTGAGGATATCGCGGAACGACCAGCGTTCCTGGCGAATGCAAGTCATCCAGCCCTCCATGTCGCTGTAGGAGCATCGCCCCCTCAGCAGATGGGAGTTGAGCGTATAAGCGCGGCGCACTACGCCTAAGCCGCCAGGCAATACCCCCTGAGTGTGACTGCCTTTGTAGATGCAGCGCTGCATAACGTTCCAAATGCGCAGTAAGCCCGTGCGAATGGCTTCGATCGGTCGCCACGTCTGCTCGTTCTGTAAAACAATGTCGGAAATACACTTTTCTTCTTGTCGACACCAACGGGCCAATTCAGCGCCGCGGTCGATGGGAAAAGGCAGGGTGACGGTGCTCTGAGCGTCCTGCTCTCCCTCTTGAACGACAAAACCACCGCCTACGGAATAATACGTGCGGCTGAGGCCGGACCCATTGCGAAAAAAAGCCCGAAAAGTTAGGCCGTTGGCGTGGTAGGGCAGGGTTTGAGAATAATGAAAAAAGATGTCTTGCTGTGGGTCGAAAGCCAGCGCTTGTTGACCGCCAAGAAGCAGACGTTGCTCTCGGCAGATGCGCTCGAAGGTGCTGGTCACCGCATCTTCGGGGATGGTTTCAGGGTCGTCGCCATTAAGCCCAAGGACGACGGCCAGGTCGGTACCGTGGCCTTTGCCGGTTTTGGCTAAAGAGCCGTAAAGATCCACCTGTATTGAGGCGATGTGGTCTAATTGGCCGTTGTGGCGAATGTCTTGCACGAAGCGCTGAGCGGCCCGCCAGGGGCCCATAGTGTGTGAACTGGAAGGGCCGATGCCGATTTTAAAGATGTCGAAGACGCTAATTCGTTCCATGATGAGGCAAAGTTAGTACAGCAGGGGGCTGTTAGCGAGCGCGTTTTACTCTTGCCAGTAGATGCGCTTGACACGGCCGGCAATGTTTGTAAGTACTTCGTATGGAATGGTTTGCAGGCAACTGGCTAACTCTTGCAAGGAAGGCTGCTCGCCAAAGACGATGACCTCATCGCCTTCGCTAGCTGAGGGGATATCCGTTACGTCCACCATGGCCATGTCCATGCAAATATTACCTACGGTAGGAGCGCGTTTGCCCCGAATTAACACTGAAAAGCGACCATTTCCAGCCAAGCGCAGGAACCCATCGGCGTATCCAATGCTGATGGTGGCAATGCGACTAGGGCGCTCGACGCGTCCTTGGCGGTTATAGCCAACGGTGCTGCCTGCTGGTACGTTCTTAATTTGGCTAATGGTAGCCTTTAGGGTATGAACAGGGCGCAATTCCGACTGCAGGGGAGCGCTGCCAACGCCATACAGACCGATGCCCAACCGCACCATGTCGAAGTGGTATTCTGGAAAGCGCGCAATGGCATTCGAGTTGGCAATATGGCGCAAAGGGCGGTACCCTATGCCTTGAGCAATATGCTCGTACAAACGGACAAATGCTCTGACTTGGGCCTGAGTAAATGCGTCGTGTTTTGGATCCTCGCTTGCCACCAAATGTGAGAAGACCGACTCTACCCGCAGGTTGGGGTATTGTTTGATCTGTTCGAGTAGTGCGGGCAAGTCATCGGCCGTCAAGCCCAGTCGGTGCATGCCCGTGTCCAGCTTGAGATGTATAGGTAAAGTGCGGTGCTTGCCTACGGCGCGCACTAACTCGTCGAGGAGCGAGAGGCTGTATATCTCTGGCTCCAGGTGATAGCGCAAAAGGGCATCGAAACTAGCTGGCTCAGGATTAAGCACCAGCACGGGTAAGCGTATGTTACCCTGGCGTAGTTCAATGCCTTCATCGGCGTAAGCCACGCCCAAATAGTCCACCTGATGGAATGCCAGCACACGGGCCAATTCCACGGCTCCGCTGCCATAACCGGCTGCTTTTACCATCACCATGAGCTTCACCCCTGGAGCAAGACGCTTGAAGAAAACGCTCAGGTTATGCGCCACGGCGTTCAGGTTGACTTCCAATACCGTCCGATGAGCCTTCTGCTCCAAGCGCCGCACCACCCGCTCGAAAGAGAATACTCTCGCCCCTTTAATCACAATGAGCTCATTTTGAAAACTAAGATTGGGGAGGTCTTGCAGCAGAGCATTCGTGTCGGAGTAAAAAGCCGTAGTGATGCTGGAGGGCAAAAGTGTTTCCAACAGATGCACATCTGTACCCACTCCGATGAGGCGCCTGACGCGGTGATCTTGAAGCATTTGCGCCACCTCAGCATATAAACGCCGCTTTCCTGGGCCGATTTGCATAAAATCAGAGAGAATGAGCGTTAGCGGGCCCTCGCGCCATTGCTGGCGGGCCAGTTGTAAGGCGATGCGTAACGAAGCGGGGTCGTTGCTGTAGGCATCGTCCAGAATGGCGCAGCGGTTGATGCCTACTTTCCACGATAGCCGCATGTCCACGGGCTCAAGGTGCTTTAGGCGACGTCGAAAGGTTCGCATGGGCTCGCCTAACACCAATAGGGCCGCTATGCAGTGGCAAGCGTTCTCCAGGGACGCATCATCGGAAAAGGGCACCTCGAGGCGCTGTTGCTCTGTCATGCCATTTGGGCGGCTCCAGGACAGACGAAAGGAAAGGCCGCGCTGCCCCCGCAGGCGTGGGCGGATATCTGAGAAGGCGACGTCGGCCGGTGCTCCGGCTTTTGTCCAGGAGAACAGGTGCCGCCCTGGTTTTTGGGCTGCCCAGGTGCGTGCAGCAGCGGCAATGGATGAGTGGTCGGCGCAAAAGATGAGCACTTCCGCCTCGTCGAACAGCCGCATCTTTTCTTGTAGTTTGACTTCTTCGGATGGAAAGCCCTCCCGATGCGCCGGTCCAAGGTTGGTAAAAATGCCTATGTGTGGGCGGATGATGCGCGCTAAGCGCTCCATTTCGCCCATTTGTGAAATGCCAGCTTCGAAGATGCCGAGGGTATGCTCAGGGCCAATGGACCAAACCGAGAGCGGAACGCCCACCTGCGAGTTATAGCTTTTCGGGCTACGCACTACCTCGCGCCGATGCCCCAACAGCTGGTACAACCATTCCTTGACAATGGTCTTACCGTTGCTGCCTGTAATGCCCACCACGCGTAGGTCAAACTGCCGGCGATGGTGCGCTGCCAGCGTTTGCAGGGCAGCCAAGGTGTCGGGCACCCACAGCACCGTTGCCTCGGGGAGGTTTGATAGCGATACTTCGCGGCTAACTATAAACTGCCGAACCCCGGCGCGGTAGACCTCTTCTAAGAAACGATGCCCGTCGTGCCGGTGCCCCATCAGTGCAAAAAACAGGGCTCCATGAGGTGAAGCT
>JBEQAD010000246.1:0-4841 GCA_041640515.1 Saprospiraceae bacterium
GCGCGCTTCTCGGGCTTTTTTCAGGTATTCGTGGGCTACGGCTACGTCGTCTTTAATGGACAGCGCTTGTTCGCAGAGTCGTATAGTTTCGTCTATCTGATTGTTTACATAGGCAATTACTCCAAGTACTGCATAAGCTTCAGCCAGTTGTGGGTTCAAGCGCAGGGCTTCGGCTAAGTAGCGGATGGCTTCTGTGGCATTGCCTCGAATTTTCTGACACAGCCCTAAGAAATACCAGGCGTAGGCATAATCAGGCTTTTGGCGAATAACGTCCTCAAAATCGGCTTGTGCATTAGCGTAGTCTTCTTGGAAAAAGTAGGACATGCCGCGCACGTTCAGCATTTCGGGTTGCTGGGGGTTGAGCGAGAGGGCATGCGAAAGGAGGCCAATGGCGTCTTGGTATCGGCCGTTATGGTATTCGCACAGGCCGTACGACGACCAGTACGTAGCATTTTCGGGCTCGGCTCGGAGCGCTATTTTCAGGTCTTCGCGGGCCTCGTCGTGGCGTTCCATGGCATTTAGGCAGATGCCTCGCAGGCCATAGGCCGTATCTTCCATGAAATGCTGTTGAATGCAGGCGGTCAGGTCGGCAATGGCAGAGTCGTATTGACTAAGGTACATAGACGCCAGCGCGCGGTTGTAACGCGCGGTTATGAGAGCAGGATCGGCAATGAGGGCGGTGGAGAAATCTTTGAATGCCTTGTCGTATTGCGCCAGCTGCTCCATGCGAATGTTGCCGCGGTTGTTGGCAGCAATAGCGTCAGCAGGGTTTACTTTGAGGGCTTCGGAGTACCAATGCACGGCTTCGTCCCACAAGCCTAATGTTTCGTGTAGGCTGCCCAAATAATGCATGGCGTGCCAGGAGCGTGGGTTTATTTGCAAGTAAGCCGAGAAGCACTGGAGGGCGGTGCTGTAGTCGCTGGCGTCCATTTTTTGCAGCCCTTCCTGGAGTAGCGGGGGCAGGTTTTGGGCAGCGGTGGGTGCTGTTTCTGTTTCTGCTTCTGTGACGGAAATGCCCGCGGAGGGTACAGCGCCGCTAGTTTGCTGTTGCTGCAGCTGTTTGCAAATGGTGGTAATCAGACGCAGCGCGGCAAAGCTGATGTTGCTAAGGGTGCGCGAGTACTCGCTGTTTTCGATAAGGTTGAGGTTTATTTGTTTTTGCGCAAAAAAGTATTGTTGTTGGAGCGCAAGGACCTCATCTTCTATTTCCAGTCCCGTCTGCGGAAGCAGGCCGGCCAACTCCTCCAATGCTTCTTCCAGCTCGCTCTTGCTGACGCGCACTTTAATTTTTTGGAAAGATTGTAGCAGCACTTCTATGGTAGGCATGGGAAGAAGGGTAGGGTGGAGTGAAGAAATGGGAGCAGGGCGCTCAGTGAGTTATAACAGCATTCCGGCTATAGTGGCCGTCAAAAAGCACGCTAGCGTACCGCCAATGAGTGACCAGTAGCCCAGCTCAGTCAAGGTTCGACGCTGATTAGGTGCTAACGTGCCGATACCGCCAATCTGGATACCAATGGAAGCAAAATTAGAAAAACCGCATAAGGCATATAGCGCAATAACGACGGACTTTGGATGCATCTCGGTCACCTGCTGCATCTTTCCCAGTTCTGCATAGGCTACAAACTCGTTAATCATAGTCTTCAAACCCAATAGCTGGCCGACGAGCGCGCAGTCGGCCCAAGGAGTGCCCAACAGCCAGGCCATGGGCGCCAGAAGCAGCCCCAGCAGATAGGTGAAGTTTAATCCTTCGAAGCGCCCGTTGGTAGCCTGAGCAATGGTGCCGTTCAATCCCGTCCACGTACCAACAGTGTTTTGGAGCAGCCAGTTGAGCATAAAAATAAGGGCAGTAAACACAATAAGCATGGCGCCTACGTTCACAGCTAAGCGTAGGCCATCGGTAGTCCCTTTAGCAATGGCATCCAATAGATTATCGCCCGTATGCGTATCAATATGCGTTAGCTTGTCCAAGTCTTGTTTCTCTGTCTCAGGAAACAGCATCTTGGCACACACCACAGCCGCCGGCGCCGACATGATGGAGGCCGCCAGCAGGTGGCGGGCAAAGAGCAATTGCCGTTGGGGATCGTCGCCGCCCAGAAAGCCCACATAAGCAGCAAAAACACCGCCCGCAATCGTGGCCATACCTCCGGTCATCAAACACATGACCTCCGAACGCGACATGGCAGCCAAATAAGGCCGTATGATGAGCGGTGCTTCTGTTTGGCCAATAAAAACGTTAGCTGCCGCCGCCAGGCTCTCTGGGCCACTCAGCCCCATGCTGCGCGTTAGTACCCACGCAATGCCATACACCACCTTTTGCAGGATGCCAAAATAGAACAGCACCGCCGATAACGCTGAATAAAACATTACCGTAGGCAGTACTCGAAAAGCAAAGATGTAGCCGAAGCCATTGGCTCCTGTCGCCAAATCGCCAAAAAGAAACTTAGCTCCAGCCTCAGACCACTTGATGATGTGAGTGAAAATTTTGGCAAACTCATCAAACGCCCAGCTGATGCCCGGTACTTTCAGGATGAGCACGGCAAACATCACTTGCAGGGCTATCCCTGCTCCGACTAAGCGCCAGTTGATAGCACGGCGATTTCGGCTAAGCAAATAGGCTATGGCCAGCAGGGTACCCATGCCCAGCAGTCCGCGTCCAATGTCCATCATAAATTAGTACAGGGTAGTGTGAGTGGTCATTCGCATGTAGTTGTCTGCCTACGGCCGAGCGCTTCATCCGCCCGCTTTCTTGACGTTCTTGTAGCCGCGTTCTTGGAGCAACACCAGCACGCGGTCTCGGTGATTGCCCTGGATGATGATCTCGCCGTCTTTGGCACTGCCGCCAGCGGCGCACTTGTTCTTCAGCCATTTAGCTAGCTCGTTAAGGGTTTCTGTCGGTCCACTAAAGCCCTTGATAACGGTAGCTTCCTTACCGCCCTTGCCGCGCTCTAACCATACGCGCAGCACCTGCTGCTCAGGCGGTACGACGGACGAAGCACCTTCCTCTTCCAAAGACCGAAGGGTATCGGGGTGAGTGGAAAAGACAATGCGCGAAAACGGCTCCTGTTTGTTTTTGGCCATACCGGAAGAAGTGTTAACGGTTAAACCTGTCGACGGCGCGTAGGCACAAGCATCTTTAGCGCAGCGGGTACAATTTCGCACACAAATCTGTGGTCCATGCCCAAGCTCTCTCCGTCTGCATGCACAAAGGTGCGCTCCTGACAGGTAACTTTTACTGTTCGCGACTGAAAATGCAGAACAAAGCGCTCGTCGTAGAGCCGACCATTAAGGCTGGAGGGTATGGCTAAAAAGTAGCGCCAGCGGGGCACGTTTTTGAACAAGACCACAGAAAAGAGGCCGTCGTTTACTCGCGCATCAGGAGCAATTTGAAAGTGATAGCCATACATGGAGCCATTGGCTATAGAGACAACAAAAAATGTCCCGCTCACCTGTTGGTCATCTAATTCCACCGTGCAAGAGACCGGCTTAAAAATAAAGCTGCTCCTAACGGAGTGATACAAGTAAGGCCAGAAGCCCCGCCGGCGGCTGTGTTTCATGTGCTCGGCCACCAAGCCGTCGTAGCCAATGCCAGCAACGTTTACGAAAGGTCGCCCATTGATGCAGCCGCAATCTATGGTTTGTATCTGGGCGGTATTGAGCAACCGGATGGCCCGTTCCAGCTGACGACCAAAGCCCAGGTGGGTTGCCAGGCCATTACCCGAGCCGGCCGGCAAGATGCCCATAGCCGTGTCGGTGTGCATGAGGGCGGCAGCTACCTCGTGAGCCGAGCCGTCGCCACCCACAGCCACCACGATGTCATACCCCTCGGCGCGCGCCCGATGGGCCAGTTCGGTGGCATGCCCCGGCCGCTCGGTGTGCCACAGGGTGTAGACGAACTGTCGATGGTCCAGGTGGGCGTCCAAGGCCTCTGCCAGCCGCCGTTGTGCGCGAGTGCCAGCGTTAGGATTTACCAAGAAAACGATGCGCTTGGGCGGGAGAAGTTCCTCTAAATAGGCGTGCTTCGTATAAGGGTGAGCTTGTTGCATGAGGTGGATTAGTGCGGTTGTTGGCGCGCCTGCACGTACTCGCGCCATTTCTCGATGACAGCAGCCATGTCGGCAGGCAATTCGGACTCGAAGCGAACGTGCTCACCCGTGCGCGGATGCGCGAAGCCCAGCACTTTGGCATGTAAGGCCTGGCGCGGCAGCATCTTGAACAGCCCTTCGACAAATTGGCGGTACTTGGTGTGCACAGTGCCGCGCAGGATGTGGTTGCCGCCGTAGCGCGGGTCACCAAAGAGCGTGTGACCAATGGATTTCATGTGCACGCGGATTTGGTGAGTGCGCCCCGTTTCTAGTCTGCATTCGATGAGTGTAACATAGTAGAAGCGTTCCAATACTCGCCAGTGTGTGACAGCGTGTTTGCCGCTCTCATTTTCAGAAAAAACCATAAACATTTTGCGATCGTTGGGGTTGCGCCCGATATTGCCCACAACCGTGCCTGAGTCTTCGCTCGGATTGCCCCAAACCAACGCCCAGTAGCGCCGTTCGATAGTATGATGAAAAAACTGATTAGCCAAGTGGGCCATGGCATATTCGTTCTTGGCGACCACCATTAGGCCGGTGGTATCCTTATCGATGCGGTGCACGATGCCCGCTCGATTAGGCTCGTTGCCCTCCTTCACGGGCAACCGATCTAGCTGCTCCTGTAGGTGCCACGCCAGCGCATTCACTAACGTTCTGTCAGGTATGCCCACACCAGGGTGTACGGCCATGTTGTAGGGCTTATTTACCACCAGCACGTCTTCATCTTCATATATGATGTCTAAAGGAATGTTTTGTGGC
>JBEQAD010000247.1:0-4828 GCA_041640515.1 Saprospiraceae bacterium
AAAAAACCTATGTCGCCTTTGGAGTTGGAACGCACTAAACTAATGTAAATGATATCCCGCTCTTGGCCCTGGAAGCCATCGATGGTATTAATGGTAATCAACGGCTCTGGACGCCCGAACAGTGCGGACGTATCGGCCGAGCCTCCCGCTTGTTGGGTCAGCCAAGACGCCAACAACGCATCTTCCCGAAACAGAGCGTTTAGCTGTATCACCTGTTCGCGGTAGGGAGAAAGTATCCCGATACTGGGCAGAAGAAGGTGGGAGCCGCCCTCTGCCACCGCCGCCTGCTCTGCTTCAAGGAAGGACTGGAGTAATTCCAGCAAATGCTCCCTAAGGAGCAAGGCTTCTTCGGGGTTGTAGCGGCTGAAGGTGCGCATGCTGTTTTCGCCCATGTGTACGCGCTCTTCGAAGCCACAACCGGCGGTGTCTACAAAAGTCACCGTACTCCATTTATCCGAGCGATTTATTTGTGGCAGCGCCTGAACAGGTAAGTGGGCTGTCAAGGTGCGCTGTGCTGCACTTTCGTGAGCAATGAGGGCACCGCCGTAAAAATACTGGTTAGAAAAATTCATGATGGCCTGGTGCATGCGATATTGCACGGTAAGCAGGCGCACCCGGTCGGGCAGCAGGGCGATACAGCGCTCTATGAGGGTAGTACTTAGACCTTGGCGGGCAGCTTCCAGGCTCTTGACTGTAGGGGGCAACTGAAAGGGATCACCCGCCAACACCACCCGGCTACATTTAGAGATAGGTATCCAACACGCTGGTTCCAACGCCTGGGCGGCTTCATCGATGACACAGGTGCGAAAGCGAAATTTTTCCAAGACAGGATGCGCGGCACCCACTAAGGTGCAAACAATAGCCTGTGCAGAGGTAAGCGTCTGCTCTACGAGCCGCTCTTCTAGCGTTCTAGCCCAGGCTTCTAGTTCCCGCGCCTGGCTTTTGAGATGCTCGCGCTCGCGGCGGTCTTCGAAGCGGAGGCTGCGCTTGTAGCGCCGCGCTTGCCGGCGGTATTCGGCCGCCTGAATTTTAACTCGTTTAATGTGTCGGCTCTCTGGGTGATTAGACAGGATGCCTTCCAGCGTGTGCCCTAAGATGGCCTCATCCACACGACTGATGTTGCCCACACGCACGACGCTCAGCCCTGCCTGGACCAACCGCTCAGTGAGCAAGTCGGCCGCCGTATTGCTGGGAGCAGCGACTAGTACGGTGTTCTCCCGACGGCAAAGCAGACGAATAGCCGCTACTAACACCGTGGTCTTGCCCGTACCGGGCGGCCCATGCACGACGGTAATATCTCGGTTGTACAGAATGGCCTTTACAGCCGCCCGTTGGGAAGGGTTCAAGGCTTCCCACACGGAGCGCTCCGCATCGAGTTCGGCATCAGAAGTAAAAAAGGCGTCGGTTTGCTCTGCCCACACTTGTTGGGCAGAGCCGGGCGCTTGATGTAGCGGAGCACCCAAGGGCACGGACGAGGCCACCAGGTCGCGCAGTTCGGCCAAGCGGTCGCCTTTGGCTGCTATTACGCGCTGGAGCGCCAGTTCCATTTCCGCATAGCTTCGGTCGTCGAAGAGCATATCTACCCCCAGCGGCCCAAGCCCTACCCATTCGGGAACGTCGCGCGCCTGTAAGATGATTTTCATGCGGTTACCTTCCACATAATGAATAATACCCGTTTTTTCAGGCTTATCCACGTGGGGCTCCAGAGTAAAAAGGCTGACTACCTGACCAGCCCGCAGCAGGTGGGGCTTGTCGGTGTACGTGGTGCGTTCTACTAAAACATAGGCTCGCTCTCCCAGAGCAAACCCCGTTTGCACAACGCGCAAAGGGTACCACGAGTAGCCCTGCGCTACGCGCTCAGCCAGTGGTGTCGCACGAACAGTCTGCAAAAAAAGGCGATAATCTTCCTCCCGCTCTTGCCGGAGGAGATCCAACAAGTGGACATAATATGCCTTTGTTTTGGCTGACATGACTTACAAATAGGCGATTACTCGCTTTCAAACTCGCGAGCTAAAATGGCCATCACTTCTTTAACAGTCTCTTCCTCTAGGTCAGTACGACGAATAATTTCCTCGGGAGAAAGCTCAAGCACTTGACGAGCAGTATCGCATCCAATTTTTTTGAAAGCTTCAATTACCCAGGGCTCGATCTCATCGGCGAATTCTTCGAGTTCGACGTCGTCTATTTCGTATTCTTGCTGAGTGTTGCGATAAACGTCAATTTCGTAGCCCGTCAGTCTGGAAGCTAGTTTGATGTTGGAGCCACCCTTGCCGATAGCTAGGCTCACCTGGTCGGGCTCTAGGTACACGTTGGCGTGCTTCTTTTCTGTGTCCACCTCGATGCGGCTGACTTTGGCCGGCGTTAGGCTGCGCTGGATGTAGAGAGGAATGTTGCTTGTGTAATTAATAATGTCAATGCTCTCGCTGCGCAGCTCGCGTACTATCCCGTGAATGCGCCCGCCTCGCATACCTACACAGGCGCCTACAGGGTCTATACGGTCATCGTGGCTTTCCACAGCTACTTTGGCGCGCTCGCCTGGCAAACGAACCACGTTCTTGATTTCAATAAGCCCATCTTCGATTTCAGGTACTTCCTTCTCTAAAAGACGCTGCAAAAAGACCGGATCGGTGCGACTGATAACGATGTACGGCGCGCTGTTGCGCATTTCCACGCGCCGAATGACCCCCCGAACCAAATCACCTTTGCGATAGTGGTCGCCCTTAATCATTTCCGTGCGAGGCAGCACCAGCTCGCGGCCAGTGTTGTCGTCAATGACCAAAAATTCGCGTTTGAGCACCTGGCTAATTTCACCCGTCACCAGCTCACCAATCATCTCGGAGTACCGGCGGAAGATTTCATCTTTCTCTAGCTCCAAGATGCGCGATACCAGCGTCTGACGAGCGGCCGTTACCGACCGGCGCCCAAAATCCTGGATGCTCATGCGCTCGTAGCATTCGTCGCCTGCTTTCAGGTCTTTGTCAATCTGCCGCGCTTCCGACTCGCTGACCTGGATATTCTCGTCCGTTACTTCACCATCAGGTACGACCTGACGGAA
Source organism: Saprospiraceae bacterium (assembly GCA_041640515.1). Taxonomy (GTDB): domain Bacteria; phylum Bacteroidota; class Bacteroidia; order Chitinophagales; family Saprospiraceae; genus M3007. Next base: position 3,056 of record JBEQAD010000247.1, read on the forward strand.
GCGCCAAATTTCCAAGTCGCCCGTTGTAGCGTTGACGATAACGTCGAAGTTCTCATCACTGCCGTATTTGCGACGAATAAGAGTGCGAAACACGTCGTCCAACACCCGCACCATAGTGGGGCGGTCTATGTTTTTGACTTTTTCGAAGTCGGCAAAGACGTTTGCGAAATCTTCCATAACTGCACTTTTTTTGAAATGGGTGAGGCCATAAGGCCTGGCATGTTTTTGATTGTTTTAGGTGTGCCTACACTCGCGTCTTACGGCGCTACTTTGACCACAGTAGAGGCTATTTGGTCGAAGGGGATGTGGCGCTCCGCCTGTATTCGCTGACGCTTTTTCCCTTGCTTTTCCGTGACTTCTTGCGCTAAAACGATTTGATGTTCTTCAACAGCCTTCAATAGGCCGCGGTGAGTGGTTTTATCCTGGAGCGTTACCAAAACATGCCGACCGATGTTATTCCTATATTGACGCCAAAAGCGCAACGGTCGCCCTACACCTGGGCTGCTGACTTCCAAGGTGTACTTCTCTCCGAGCCACCCCTGGGCGTCTATATAGCCCTCCAAATGCCGGCTAATGATGGCGCATTTGTCAAAATTGATGCCTGAGTCGCTATCCACGAAGACGCACAGTTTATTGCGCGCATGCAGGCTTATTTCTACTACAAAGCAATCGCGCAGCCGGTCATCTGTAGTGAAGAGCTCATCTAAGAGCTGATGAATGCGTTCGGTTAATTCCGTTGTGCTCATACGGCAACTTCCCCCTGTCAACATAAACAAAAAGGGAACCCGTGGTTCCCTTTCGTTGGCCATGCCCCGCAAGGTTGGTGCAAAGATACGGCGGGTATGTGCATTAGCAAAAGCAGAATTTTTTCGGGCTTATCGCTGCTCCTTGGTGAGGTGCTTCATGCCTTGCACCCAAGGGCACTCACATTTTCTCTTCTAAATCCCTCAGTAGTAGCCGCAGCGCTCCTGCAGAGAGGAACAGTTCTATTAAGCTGAGAAGGAGAGAGACTATCATGAGGACGAGGCTGAGGGCGAAGAGAATCTTAGCCCACACCTGAAAACCCTCATACACCAGAAACATGGTGACCACACACAACAGGATACTAGCTACGGCGAATACTTGCATCCAGCGAATGAGCATGAGCCGCCGCCTCAAGTTGGAAATTTGAGCGATGAGACTAATGTGCTGGTTGCGTTCGTAGTCGGAATACAGCTTTCGAATCAAGTTGGCGATGGCCAAAAACTTGTTGGTATACGCCAACATCAACAGAGAAACTGCCGGGAAGAGGAGTGCCGGGGTTTGTATCGTAAGTTCCATAAAAAAATGCAACATACCATTTCCGGGTAGTTGCATTAGAAGACAAGACAGTCGGGATGACTGGATTCGAACCAGCGACCTCTTCGTCCCGAACGAAGCGCGCTACCGGGCTGCGCTACATCCCGCTTTGTTCGTTGAGCCGGACAAGGGATTTGAACCCTCGACCTGCTGATTACGAATCAGCTGCTCTACCGCTGAGCTAATCCGGCTTATGTCAAAGACCGCCAGAGGATTTCGACGGAAACGGCGGCAAAGGTATATGCGCTATTTTCGTTTTAACAAACATCTCCGGCACTTTTTTTCAAAAAACAAGCGGCTCTGGCCTTGTCAAGAGAGCTGGCCTTGCCAGAGCACCGAAAGGCCCTGGCAAAGCCAGGCACAAGATCCTGAACATCAGGCTACTTGCCGATTCCACCATTGCTTCACCTCCCAGCCTTTCAGATACATGACAGG
>JBEQAD010000248.1:0-4822 GCA_041640515.1 Saprospiraceae bacterium
AAAAGTCGCCCGCACGAAGTCGGTCAAGTCAGGCGGCAGGAAACGAGATAAATCCATTCGCACAGCAGCACGCAAGTCGGCAGCGACATTCCAGCCGTGCCGGCGCTGCTTAAATAAGCGGATGCGTATCCGTTTCTCAGCGGGATCGTCGCTTTCTCGACTAATTACTACAGCAAAGCGCCCCGTGGCGGACAGCCCCACGCCCGCCGTAGCGCCTATTTGAAGGCGCAGCCCAACGTCGCCCGTCAGCCCCAAGGTCTGCGTCTCGCGCACCCAGTTGAACAAAAATCCATACTGCGCCTGTAGCCCTGCGCTGATGCGGCTATCCACCTCCGCCACCAACCACGTACCTGGCGCCAGGTCGTCAGGGGAAGTAATCTGAGCAGGCAGTAGCCAGCTTTGTGTAGCCTCGAAGACGGCCTCTGCCGCGCCCATGCGCCTGGGCAGGCGTCGGATAAGAGCCAATACCCCCTCGCTGCGAGCCTCCCCGCTGCCCGAAGCGGCCACTGCGCCACCAAAAACAGCGTTGCCTTGACCACCAGCCTGAAAGGTATAGTACCAGCGCAATAACAAGTAATTATGTTCGGCATCAGCGCTGAGAGGCAGCGCTGGACTAATGTCGTCTTCCAACCCTAACTCGCGCAGCAATAACGCCGGATCAGGGTATACTGCCATGCCCGAAGACACCCGCCCCTGCGCCTGCAAACTAACTACACCCTGGCCACCGGCGAACTGGATACCCTCGCCACCAGCCGACGCCTGGGCCGAGACTTCACTCAGCCGAATAACCCGTGCAGGAAAGGGCTTATTTTCCGCCAGGGCAAATAGCACATCTGGCGCGTTGTTCACCGTGTAGCGCACCGCCGCACTAGAGCGCTTACCTAAAAATTTGCGCGGCTTTATCAGGGGTACTTCTACCCCATTGGCCGTTTGGATAACCTGTGGCATGATTTAAAAAATATTTTTGACGAAAAAGACGCCCACAGGGCGGAGGCAAAAACCGACCGCTTGAGCGACCTTCCTTTTTTGCTTCAAAGGTGCGAGAAAGGTCATGCTCTAAGCCCTACTCCGACGTTAAATATCGGTAACAAGACAAAAGACTACACTGGCCTTAGCCTCTACCTATCAAAAACACCGCAGGTCGGGCAGCTACCTCCGGTGGGTGCTGGCGCCACTGACGCACAGGCAACGTGCGCACGAGGGCGTGAAGCCCAGTGAGGTCCTGGGCGATACCCAACATGGTGTCGAGCTGTAACGCCGTCATGGCGACCTCAAAAGCCCAAGGAGCGCGATACGGCGTCTCGATGAACAGCTGTGTCTGACCTTGCTGCTGGGCCACCTGTTCCAGTTGGCGCAATTGACGCATCAGCTCGGGGCGTTTAGGTGAAAGGTAGCCGTGGAAGGCAAAGCGCTGACCATTAAGGCCTGAGGCCATGAGCGCAAGCAAAAGCGCCGAGGGTCCAACAAGAGGAATCACGGGTACGCCCAACCGATGCGCTAAGGCTACCACCGCCGCACCAGGGTCAGCCACCCCTGGGCAGCCAGCTTCTGAAAGTAGCCCTACGTCACGCCCTTCTTGGGCTGCCTGTTCGAAAAGCGCCGTCCCTTCGGGAGACAGGCTGCCATCGCGCTCGAGCTCTACAAAGGTTAGCTCGCTCAATGGGCGCTGTGGCCCCAGGGCCTTGATGAAATGACGCGCCGTCTTTGCCCGTTCGACGATGAACACCTCCAGCCGACGCGCCACCGTTTGAGTAGCCGCAGGCAGGGTGTCGAGAGCGCCCTGGGCAATAGGAGTGGGTATGAGGTAGAGGGCCAAAACAATGCCTGAAGTAGGTAGTAGAAGATACACAGAAAGGCTCCCCAAAAGTACTGCTCCGCTGCGTATTCGTACTTTTGCTCCAGCTGACGGCGCCAACGCATTTCAGGCGCTGGCTCAAACCCTGCGGTGGATACCTTTACTATAAAACTACCGGTCTTCGAAGGCCCCTTTGATCTGCTCCTCTTCTTCATTGAACGGGACGAGCTGGACATATACAACATCCCTATTGCCCGCGTCACGGAGGACTTTCTTCAATACCTGCATCAGATGCAGGCCATGAACCTGGACGTAGCATCGGAATTCATCGTCGTGGCCGCTACGCTTATGCGCATCAAAGCCAAGATGCTGCTGCCGCGCAAGACCTACGACGAAGAGGGCAACGAGATTGACCCACGCCAAGAGCTGATGGAGCGCCTGATAGAGTACAAGCGCTACAAGAGTGTGCTCGAAGAGCTGCGCCGATTGGAAGAAATACGCACCCTCATGGCACCGCGCGGCTACAGCAGCGCCGAGCTATCGCAGTTGGCTCAAAAGGCGCTGACCGACGCTGAATGGGAGAGCCTATCGGCCTACAAACTGCTGCGCGTGTTCAGCCGGCTCATGGAACGCTTTGAGGAGCGCCAAAAGCGCAAACGCGTACACACGGTTTACAACTACAATTACACCATTCAGGGTCAGCGAGAGTATGTGCGCAGCTGCCTACGTCCACACGAGCAAACAGCTTTCGAGGAGATCTTTCTCGTGCTAGAGAACCGCATGCATGCTATTGTCACCTTTCTAGCCTTGCTGGAAATGCTCAACGCTCAAGAGGTTATCCTCGTGCAAGGTGAAGGCCCGAACAACTTTTGGCTCAGCTTGCCAGACACACCACCGCTTAACCCATTGGAGAAAGCTGTTGCCTAAAGGAAAAACATCTTTGCAGCGCTCAATATCGCTCGCTCCAGCGGCTTGCTCGTGTAGGCAGAGCCGTCAAGCGTCGTTTGTGCTCCAAGTACAAACGCAGCGCTAGCCGCGCTGCCACCGAAGCTGCGGCGGCATACTTCTGATGTAGGGCTTCGGCAGTGTAATATTTGGCGATAAAGCCGGTGTCGAATTGCCCTTCGACAAAGGCCGGATGGTCCATAACGAAACGGCCAAAGGGCAGCGTAGTAGCCACACCTTCTACTTCGTATTGGTCAATAGCCTCTTTCATCCGCTGGATGGCCTCGGCGCGTGTTTGACCGTGCACGATGAGCTTAGCCAGCAGTGGATCGTAGAAAATGGGGACCTCCATGCCCTCTGCGTAGCCGTCGTCTACGCGAATGCCAAGACCTCGCGGGGGGCGGTAGCGCTTTAGCACTCCCGTAGAGGGCAGGAATTGGTTGAGTGGGTCTTCGGCGCATACGCGTAGCTCAATGGCGTGCCCTTGTATGCGCAAATCTTCCTGCCGAAAGGGCAGCGCCTCGCCACGGGCTACGCGAATTTGCCATTCCACAAGATCTAAGCCCGTAATGAGTTCTGTAATAGGGTGCTCCACTTGCAAGCGCGTATTCATTTCTAGAAAATAAAAATTCCGCTCGGCATCCATGAGAAACTCGACGGTGCCAGCACCAGTGTAATGGCACGCGCGCGCCACGCGGGCAGCGGCCTCGCCCATGGCCCGACGGATTTCTGGAGTGACGACGACGCACGGCGCCTCTTCCACCACCTTCTGATGGCGCCGTTGGATGGAGCACTCGCGCTCGAAAAGGTAAAGCACATTGCCATGCTGGTCGGCCATGATCTGCACTTCGACGTGGCGAGGTGAGGTGACGAACTTTTCGATGAACACAGAGCCATCGCCAAAGGCCGAGACTGCCTCTGACACAGCTCGCTCCATTTGCTCCTGCAAATCTTCCTCCCGCTCCACCACGCGCATCCCCTTGCCACCGCCGCCGGCGCTGGCCTTGATAAGGATGGGATAGCCTACACGACGTCCGATGGCTTTGGCCGTTTCTACGTCGGTGATGGCCTCCTCGATACCCGGTACCATGGGCACCTCAAAGCGCTTGGCCGCTTCCTTAGCTGCCAGCTTGCTGCCCATCATCTCGATGCTTTGCGGGCTTGGGCCGATGAAAATGAGACCCGCATCGGCTACTTGGCGGGCAAAAGTGGCGTTCTCGCTCAAAAAACCGTATCCTGGATGAATAGCATCGGCACCCGTGTGGCAAGCGGCTTGGAGGATTTTTTCCGCCACTAAATAGCTCTGCGAGGAGGGCGGCGGGCCAATGCAAACAGCCTCATCGGCAAAGCGCACGTGGGGTGCACTGCGGTCTGCTTCCGAATAAACGGCCACTGTCCGAATGCCCATACGGCGGGCTGTGCGCATGACGCGCAGAGCGATTTCGCCTCGATTGGCAACGAGTATTTTTCTCATAAAAAAAACGCCTCTTTTAGCCGGCCTCTAAGCGCGCACAGACACGCTCGAAGAGCATCCGGGTGCGCTGACAGCCTAACTGAACGCCCGCAAAAATGCGAACGGGCTGTACGCCGCGAACAGCATTTGTCAGGAAAATTTCTTCTGCAATGCGCAATGCTTCGGGCGCGATGGCTTGCTCTCGAACAAGCAAACCGGCCTCAGCAGCCACCTCCAGTACTAAGGCCCTAAAAACACCCGCCACACAGCCTTCGCGCAGAGGCACTGTGCACAAGGTGTCGCCTTCCCACCAGAATATGTTGCTCGCTGTAGCTTCACACACGCGGTCAAAGGCATTGAGCACGACCGCATCGTCCCAGCCGCGCCTGTGAGCTTCACGCGCAGCAGCCACATAACGCGGCGCGTTGAGGGTCTTCAGGGAAGAATAGACGTCTACAGGCAGGCGTACCGAGGTACACACCCCGACCGTCAACCCTTCAAGGGGCCATTCGAACGCAGCGCCCGGCAGCGGCTCGGCCGTAATTAAAAATTCGGGCTGGTTCTGAAGCGGGCGGTAATAGCCTCCGCCACGGCGCCAAACCGTCAGACGCACGCGCGCAGCCGACGGC
>JBEQAD010000249.1:0-4668 GCA_041640515.1 Saprospiraceae bacterium
TCTTGTGCTCCTTTCTTCCTTTTTTGTTTTTACGAGAATGCTCTTTGTCGTACAGGTTCTTATCGGCTCCTCGCCCCCTGCCGCTAAAAGCAGCGCCCTGGGAGCGCTCCTCGGCACGGTGGTGCACATCGGCAGGCTTTTGCTTCTCGGTACGCTCTTTTTGTCCCTCTGCCGCAGGGCGGCGGTTACTTTGTGCTTTTACCGTCCAGACAGCAAAGAGAACGACGGTAGTCATGGCCAAAATCTTCTTCCACATAGAAAGAAAAATAAGACGTGTTTAGTGAAGAATGACCATTAGACGCAAGCGGCCTGATAGAATTACTCCAGGGCAGCTATTTAACTTCTGCCTTAACATATCCTAAAGGCTAAGCCCTGACCTTTAAGGCGAACCAATCCTATTTCTTCCGAATATAATTTCGGGCAGAAAGCCGAAACATTGAACATTCCTCATTATTTTTTGAAAAATAAATTTGCACCGTTTTTGAAACCAAATGACCGTTGTACTTTTGCCGCCGATTCTACGGGAGTCTTCTCCAAGACAGATATGATGTCACTTCGTCCCTTCTGTATAGTTCTGGTTTTCAGCATGCTAAGCATCCGGGGTTTGGCTCAGGATGCTTACTATCCCAATCATTATCACGAGACGGGAGTCACTCACCAACACGAACACGAAGTCGAGCAACACGCCAACTGCGGCCACTCGGTCAACGAGGAACGGCCTTTTGATGCGGGTGAAACGGCGCTTCATCACATTGCTGACGCCAATGCCATCCACATTGTCGGAGACGTGTATTTCCACTTGCCATGCATTCTGTATGCGCCAGGGCACGGATGGAAGATAACTACTACTGCTGCTTTTGAGGCACACCACCATGGCAATGGTACGCGCAGCATAGACGGCTACGTGCTGGTGCACGGCAACGTGATGCGCTTGAAAAACGCACAGTATGCACATGGCTCCTTCCCAGTGAGCGACTACACGCACCAGGAAGTGGAAACCCCCGATGGCAAGAAAAAGACTGTTTACTACGCCATTATCCATGGCCAATGCGAGCCGCTGGATGCGAAGACGACCTTCGACGGTGGCATTATGGGCGGTGGCATCACGTCTTTCTACGATTTTTCCATCACGCGCAACGTCTTCACCATGCTGCTCACGGCGCTGCTGCTCTTCTTGTTGTTTCGTGCAGCAGCCCGTAGGGCTATCCAACAGCAGGGCAAGGCGCCCAGCGGTTTGCAAAATTTTCTGGAACCATTCATCGTCTTCATCCGCGATGAGGTAGCTAAACCAAACATTGGGCCCAAATACGAGAAGTATTTGCCCTATTTGCTGGCCGTATTTTTCTTCATTTTAGGGCTTAATCTTATTGGACAAGTGCCGTTATTTCCGGGTGGGGCCAACGTAACAGGTAATATTTCGGTTACCATTGTGCTGGCGGTGTTCACTTTTTTGATTTCTACTTTTAGCGCCAACAAGCACTTTTGGGAGCATACCCTCTGGATGCCGGGGGTGCCTGCAGTGCTCAAGATTCTCATTCTCACGCCTATTGAAATCCTCGGCCTGTTCCTGAAGCCATTCACACTGCTACTTCGTCTTTTTGCCAACATCACGGCAGGCCATATTGTGATTGTCAGTTTCGTGGGGCTCATTTTCATTTTTGGCAAGGGCGGCGAAAGTCTTACTGGCTCTATTTCGGGTATCGTGGCATCTATTCCGCTGACGCTTTTCATGATGACGCTGGAGCTGTTGGTGGCCTTCTTACAGGCCTTCATTTTCACTATGCTCTCAGCAGTGTATATCGGCACAGCTATCGAGGAGCCCCATCACCACTAAGCAAAGCATTCATCACCTTTTTTAAAATATCAACACTACATGTCTTACGCAGCAATTGGTGCCGGCTTGGCTGTCATTGGAGCCGGTATCGGTATTGGTCAGATCGGTGGCAAGGCCATGGAGTCCATTGCTCGTCAACCCGAAGCCGTGGGCGACATCCGCGCCAACATGATCTTGACGGCGGCCCTCGTGGAAGGTGCCGCGCTGGTCGCTATGGTGTTGGCCTTCTTTGTGAAGGCTGCCGCCTAAAGAGACGCACTTCCCGGGTCGGCGCGAAGCGGTTGGCGACGCAATGACCCGGATTTTTCAGCTATTATTGCCGGACACTTTACGCTCAGGTGAGGCTCAGACATAATCAACTTTTCAATTCACAATACTGCAATATGCTTTTTTTGGGAGATTTTTCAGTCATCAAGCCTGAACCCGGCCTGCTGTTTTGGACGGTGGTCATTTTCCTGATTTTTTGGTTTTTGATGGCGCGCTTTGCCTTCAAACCCATTACCAATGCGCTCAAAAAGCGCGAACAGGATATTCAGGACGCACTGGACCAAGCGAAAAAGGCGCGCGAAGAAATGGCTTTGATGCAAGCCGAAAACGAAAAGCTGTTGGCTCAAGCTCGCGAAGAGCGCGCCCAAATGTTGAGAGAGGCCAAAGAGGCCAAGGATCAGATTATTGCCGAAGCTAAAGAGCGCGCCAACGCTGAGTACCGCCGCAGAGTGGAAAGCGCCCTGCAAGACATTGAAAATCAGAAGATGGCTGCGCTTATAGAATTAAAAAATACTGCAGGCCAGATGGCTGTAGAAATTGCAGAGAAAATTCTTCAGCGCGAATTGAGCGATAAAGCTACTCAGGAGGCTTATGCACGCCAACTGGCTGAACAAATGCGTCTGAAGTAAAAAAACACTCGAAAAGCGCTATGTCTATCACTCGCATCGCCACGCGTTATGCTAAGGCCCTTCTGTCGCTTGCTGCAGAACGCAATGAGGTGGAGGCTGTATACCAAGATATGCAGCAGCTGCAGCAGGCCACAAAAAACCGCGATTTATACCTGTTGCTCAAAGGGCCGATATGCTCCACCGATAAGAAGAAGAGCATTATACGGGCCCTCTTTGAGGGGAAAATGAGCCAACTTACGCTGCTGTACCTCGATTTTCTTATTGACAAAGGCCGCGCAGCTTACATCGTCGAAATTGCTAAGGAGGTAGAGCAACAATACAAAGCCCTCAAGCACATCACCTCAGTGCGCCTGGTGAGCGCTATTCCACTTTCAGAGGACACAGTAGCGTTGATTAAACAGAGGATACTGCAAAGTGGGCTGACTACTGAGAATATTGAAATCACCACTGCTATAGATCCCTCCCTCATCGGAGGTTTCATCTTGGAATTTGAAGATAAACGCTACAATGCTACAGTCTCTCGCCGATTGGCTGAGCTGAAGGCAGGCTTTATTAAAAACCATTATCTAAGGGAGTTTTAGATACTTCCTCTTCTTCACTCATTCTAACAACTTGCTCAGAACAATATGGTAGACGTTCGTCCGGAAGAAATCTCGGCAATACTCAAACAGCAGCTCGCTGGCTTTGGCGCCGACACCAATTTAGATGAGGTTGGCACGGTGCTCCAAGTAGGTGACGGCATCGCTCGCGTTTACGGTCTAAACCGCGCTCAGGCGGGAGAACTGGTAGAATTTGAAACGGGGGTACAAGCCATCGTGCTTAACTTAGAAGAAGACAATGTCGGGGTGGTGTTGATGGGTTCATCGGCAGGCATCCGCGAAGGCTCCTTAGTGAAGCGCACAGGCAGGATCGCATCCATTCAAGTCGGCGAAGGTTTCTTAGGCCGTGTGGTTAACCCTCTGGGGCAGCCTATTGATGGCAAAGGTCCCATCGGCGGTCAGAAGTACGAGATGCCGTTGGAGCGCAAGGCACCGGGCGTTATCTACCGGCGGCCGGTAAATGAGCCGTTGCAGACGGGAATCAAAGCGATTGACGCTATGATTCCCATTGGCCGCGGTCAGCGCGAGCTGATCATTGGCGATCGTCAGACAGGTAAGTCAGCCATTGCTATTGACACCATCATCAACCAAAAAGAATTCTACGAGCGCGGCGAGCCGGTGTATTGCATCTACGTAGCATGTGGGCAGAAGGCCTCTACAGTAGCTCAGGTGGCGCGCACACTGGAAGAATACGGCGCCATGCCTTACACGGTCATTGTTTCGGCGTCGGCATCAGACCCCGCCCCGTTGCAATTCTACGCCCCGTTTGCAGGCGCGGCTATTGGCGAGTACTTCCGCGACACGGGCCGCCCGGCGCTGATCATTTATGACGACCTGTCGAAACAAGCCGTAGCTTATCGCGAAGTGTCGCTACTATTGCGCCGTCCGCCGGGCCGCGAAGCCTATCCGGGCGACGTGTTCTACCTCCATAGCCGCCTGTTAGAGCGTGCAGCCAAGATTATTGACGACGACAATGTAGCACGCCAGATGAACGACCTGCCGCCCAGCTTGGTCAAAGCAGGCTTGGTAAAAGGCGGTGGCTCATTGACGGCGCTGCCCATCATCGAGACACAAGCGGGTGACGTGTCGGCCTACATCCCGACAAACGTGATTTCTATTACTGATGGCCAGATCTTCTTGGAGTCTAACCTCTTCAACGCTGGTATCCGCCCGGCGGTGAACGCCGGCATCTCGGTTTCGCGCGTCGGTGGCGCGGCGCAGACCACGATCATGAAGAAGCTCTCGGGCGGCATCCGCATCTCGCTGGCGCAGTACCGCGAACTGGCGGCCTTCGCCCAGTTCGCCTCCGACCTCGACGCGGCTACCCGCAAGCAGCTCG
>JBEQAD010000250.1:0-4624 GCA_041640515.1 Saprospiraceae bacterium
GCTAAGGAAGGAAGCTTTGACGATTACTATCGCTTAGTAGCCCAGGGGTTTGCTGCGCGTTTAGAGCAGGAATGGCAAAACCTCCCAGCAGACGTCACCAGCCGCAGCCGGCTGTTGGCGGATAAAATTGCCGCCGCCAATCCTATTTTGTCTAAGTTAGACCCTCCTTTCGCCGCAACTCTCTACAACAGCTATCTCCGACTGGCTGAAGAAGTAGCCAAAGCCTCCGGGGGCTTTTTGCGCATGGGCGCTATTAGTCCAGAGGAGAATACTTGGATAAAGTTACCTATGCTCACGCCAATATACAGCGACGAGACCGACCTTTTCGCCCACTGGGAAGAGGAAGAGGAAAAAGACAAATAGGCTCCTACAGTTGCACCGCGCTCAGGATGCGGTTCACGCTGCCGTCGGTTAAGGCCAGTACCCAATTGGGGAAAAAGCCAAGCAGCAACACACCTACTGCCACCAGCCCTAACACGATAAGCTCCCGGCGGTCTGCGTCAGCGACTGCCTCTGTGTGTACTCCAGGTTGTCCCAACATAGCCAAACCGTACGCTCGCAACATGTAGGCCGCGCCCAGAACGATGGTCAGACCAGCTACGGCTCCTAATACATAGTGGTAGTTCCACACGCCATTGAGTAAAAGAAACTCACCGGCAAACCCATTCGTCAGGGGTACAGCAATAGCGCCCAGAGTGGTGATGAAATACAGGGCAGCCAGCCGCGGAGCCGTACGCGCTACGCCGCCCATATCAAAAAGAGCACGCGAACCTATGCGGCGCTCTAACATATCCGCCACAAAGAACAGACCCACTACATTAATACCATGTGCGAGCATTTGAATGAGCCCACCTTGCAAACCCGTCTTATTCCACACCAGCACACCAGCAGCAATCAGCCCAACGTGAGCGATCGAAGAGTAAGCAATCAAGCGCTTCAGGTCGCTCTGCTTGAGCGCAATCAAGCTGGCATATATAATGCCAAGAACTGCCAACCCTAAAAAAATAGGCGCCCAGTGATGCCAGGCTTCTGGCGCCAGCGGAATCATCCAACGAATGACGCCGTAAATGCCCATCTTCAGCATAATGCCTGAAAGCAACATGGTGCCACCCATGGGCGCGCTCACATAAGTATCTGGCTGCCAGGTGTGAAATGGAAAGAGGGGCATCTTAACTGCAAAGGCCAGGAAAAAACCCAGCATTACCCACCACGCCGTGGTCGCGTCTAACTCAGCGGCTACTAACGCCTCCCAACGAAACGAATGCGCCGACACGCTATTTGAAGTCGTCTGGTAATACACAGCCAATAAAGCCATCAGCATAAACAACGAGCCCAAAAAGGTGTAAATGAAGAACTTCAGTGTAATGCGGATGCGGTTTTCGTTACCCCAAATAGCGCAGATAAAATAGATGGGAATGAGCGCCATCTCATAGAAAACATAGAAGAGCAGCCCATCGAGCGCCATAAATACGCCGTTCAAAGCCCCCAGCATGAGCAGCACCAAGCCGTAGTAGCGGTTCTCTATCCTGTACGAACGCACGCCACTGGCTACTACAATAACCGGCGCCAACAGATTAGTTAACAATATCATTAGTAGGCTAACACCGTCCAGCCCTAACCGAAAGGCGACGCCGGCTTGAGGTATCCAGGGCAGGTTTAACTCGTACTGGTAGGCTCCGTCGCGCTGAAAACCGGCCAGCAGGGCAAACGTCAGCAGCAGATTAGCGCCGGTAGTAGCCAGCGCTATAGTACGCGCCGGCAGGGTGCGCAGCGAAAGCAGCACCACAGCAACTATTATCGGTAAAAGAACAAGCAATAGGGACACGATAAAAACAATTAAGATGTGTAGTAGAAATGGTGTTGTTGACTAAAACCACAGCGATAGGAACAATAGAACGGCGCCTACCACCATGCCCAGCAAGTAGTATTCTACCTGGCCATTTTGTAGGCGGCGCAATTCAGCGCCCAGCTTCTGGACTGCCGCCCCAATACCATTGACGGCGCCATCAATAGCCCAAGTATCGGCGTAATAGTGCAATAGTTGTGACAGGCGCTCCGCCGGCCGGACAAAAGCCCAATCGTATAGTTCATCAAAATAGAATTTATCAGCCAGCACACGCTCCCAGCGATTAAGCTGAGTCTCGTCTTGCGGCACATGCTGACGCCCCACATAGGCCCAGTAAGCCCAACCAATAGCGACTAAAGCCAGCGCCGAGGCCGCGCCCATGAGCAGCCATTCCGTATGCGCCAACAGCAAGCGGGCCGGCCTCGACTCCCCTACAGAGGGGCTTAAAAAATGCGCTAACCATTCCGCACCGCTCACGTGCAACAGGTGCGGCAAATTGAGCAGCCCGCCGGCCACCGATAGTACTGCCAAAACCACAAGTGGCACCGTCATGACGCGCGGGCTCTCATGCAAGTGCTCGCGTTGCACCTCCGTACCTCGAAACGTGCCGAAGAATGCGACAAACAGCAGACGACTCATGTATAGGGCAGTCAGCCCTCCACCCAGTGCTGCCAGCACCCACCAGGCTACACCAGCCCCCGCGAAGGTGTTGGCTAAGATTTCGTCTTTAGAAAAGAAGCCTGATAGCAGCGGCACTCCACTAATGGCCAGCGTACCCAGCAAAAACGTCCAATAAGTGATGGGCAACGCGCGCCGCAAGCCACCCATGCGCCGAATATCCTGCTCGCCGCCCAGGGCATGTATTACCGAACCAGCGCCTAAAAAGAGCAATGCCTTAAAAAAAGCATGTGTTGTTACATGAAACAGTGCCGCTGCATAAGCGCCTACACCCAGCGACAAGAACATCAGGCCCAACTGCGACACGGTCGAATATGCTAATATTTTCTTAATATCGTTCTGTCGCAAGGCGATAAGACCAGCTACCAGTGAGGTAAGTAGGCCAAGGAAAGCGACCACCTCTAGAGCTTGTGGGGATAGACTGTACAGCGGATGGCAACGTGCTATTAGGTAGATGCCCGCCGTTACCATGGTGGCCGCATGAATAAGCGCCGAAACAGGCGTTGGGCCAGCCATGGCATCGGGTAACCAAGTGAACAGGGGTATTTGCGCGCTTTTGCCTACGGCTCCCACCAACAGCAGCAGGCATATCACGGTCAGCACACCAGGATCGAGGCGAAGCGCAGGCAGCCGCTCAAAGATATCTGCATAAGCAAACGAGTCGAAGATTTGGAAAATAAGGAACAGGCCCAAAAGCAGCCCTAGATCGCCGATGCGATTCATGATGAATGCCTTGCGCGCTGCTCTGCCGTAAACGCGGTTTTCATACCAAAAGCCTATAAGCAGATATGAACATAGCCCTACACCTTCCCAACCAAAGAACAGCATCACCAAATTATCGCCCATGACGAGCAGCAGCATCGAAAAAATGAACAGGTTGAGATAGGCAAAAAAGCGCCAGAAACCCCCATCGCCATGCATATAGCCTATCGAATACACGTGGATAAGAAAGCCCACTCCTGTAACGATAAGCATCATCCACACCGACAGCGAATCCACCAGGAAGGCAAAATCCACCTGAAAACTATCCACTGTTATAAAGGAATACAGCATGGTGCGCATGGGGCCAGCGCCGCCGTTGATTTGCGCAAAAAGGTAAAGGCTCAACAGAAAAGAAAGCAACACGGCGCTTGAGCCGATAAAACCTATTGTTCGTTCCGATAATCTCGGGCCGAGTAGCCCGTTGAGGGCGGCCCCTATGAGTGGCAGAAAAGGAATAAGGGTAATGAGTGCGTCCATATGGTTTAATTTCTCAGCTTATCCAACAGATAGATATCCGTAGTATGGGTGTTTCGGAAAATCATCACCAGAATGCCCAAACCTACAGCGGCTTCCGCTGCCGCCACTACCATGATGAAGAATACCATAATCTGCCCCTGCGTATCAGACAAGTACGTGGAAAACGCCGCCAGCAACAGATTGACTGCATTGAGCATCAACTCCACACACATGAGCACCACTAAAGCATTGCGACGAATGAGCACGCCAAACACACCGATACAAAACAGCGCACAGCTCAGCCACAGATAATAGTCCACAGGTACAGATTTGACAACATCCAGCATATCGAGTTGAGTGGTGTTTTCAGTGAAAATAGAACAGAGGAAACTCTCAATTAAGATTATCGCACCTCGCGTTTGGCCAACAATACAGCACCTACCATGGCAGCCAAGAAGAGAATACCGGCCACTTCGAAGGGCACTACAAAGTCCGTAAACAATACTCTACCTAAATTGCGCACTAAGCCTACATAAGGGTCGGTATCTTCAGGGATAGGCAATTGCGCGCCACCGCGCAACACGCCTATTAACGTCAAGAAAAGCATGCCCGATGCCAGCGCTGCGGCTAACTTCCAGCGTGCTGTCTGCCGGGGCTCTGCTTCCGTGTTCAGATTAAGCAGCATGAGTACAAATAAGAAAAGTACCATCACTGCGCCGGCATACACAATAATATGCACTACCGCCAAAAATTGGGCATTGAGCAAGACGTACTGCCCGGCAATAGCAAAAAAAGTAAGCAAAAGGAAAATGACGCTGTGCACTGGATTTTTGGTCAGCACCATAAGCAACGCAAAAACCAGGGAAGCGACAGCCAGAGTAA
>JBEQAD010000251.1:0-3948 GCA_041640515.1 Saprospiraceae bacterium
TGGCGGCGCAGGTTGTTGCACGATAACTTGGCGCGAAGTCGTTGCCGTGCAACCACTGCTGGCCGTAACGGTCAGCCGGACGGTGTAGGTGCCACCCAAGGCAAAAACATGGGAAGGCTCGCGCAGCGAGGAAGTATTGGCCGCCCCGGACGCTGGGTCGCCGAAATCCCAGGACCAAGCAACTATGTTGCTGGAAGGCAGGTGACTGCTCTCCTCTCTGAAAGGAAGCGACTCGCTAGCGCATGCTGTAGGGGCTGAAAAGCGCGCTACCGCTTCCACAGCAAATGGCTGGATAAGGTGGCAAGCTTGGCCATTCGTCGTTCGAGCTACTAATAGCACATTTTGAAAACCTACTTCTGGAAACCGGCGCCACACCACATCGCCCGAATCAGGAGCAGGGACACCCATGCCCCACTGGAAAAAGTACCACTTTGCCGAACCCGCTACATAGGTCGGCCCTGAGGCCTGAAACCCCATAGAGTCGCAACGCCCCGACGGTAGGAGCTGCAGGACCACCTCTCCTGCCACACAGGGGCCTCCTGCTCCGGGAATGGGCGCACCGCCACCACCGCCGCTGCAATCTTGCACAAGAGACAATGGCCCGGCCATAGCCGAACACCCCGCCGCATTGGTAACGCGAACGGTATATTGCCCAAACTGGCTCGCCGCATACGTAGGTGAATTGCCGCCTACCGGCGTGCCATTGTGGAACCACTGGTAGGTCAGCCCGCTGCCTACGCTCACCACTGCCTGCAGCGTTACTGGTTGCGGGTTGCAGAACGCCGTGGGGTCATTGGTCGAGAGCGCTACGTAGGGCGTCTCCCGCCGGCCAATGGAAAATGAAGCCTTTACCGGACAGCCATCGGCGCCAGTAGCTTCCATCGTGTAAGTCCCTGGCCCTAAAGTGACTGAGTCAGCGATGCTCAGGAGGTGCTTGTTGGCATCGCGCCACTGGTAGTTAGTAAAAGGCTGAGCAGTGCGTACCACAGCACTCTCCCCAGGGCAGAGCTCCACAGGGTGTAGCACCACCGCAGGCATGACCGGCGATACGGTTACCGACATGCTGGCGACTTGGCCGCACGCAACAGCGTGCAACGTATACACGCCGCCTTTAGGCCAATAAACGGTCACCTGCGAAGTACCCTGACCTGCAGTGATAACGCCCGCATTTGCAGGCTGAAAACTCCATTGCACGTTCAAGCCCGACAGTCCGGAAAGGCCATAAGTAACCGTTTCACCTACACATACTGTATCAGGGCCGGAAAAAGTTGCCCCGCTGAGTGGTTGTATGCTCAGGCTTGTCGGAGCTGAAGCACAGTCCAACCCATCGCTCGACAGCACCTGAGCGGATAGTTGATACGGGCCATTAGGGCCCCAAGTTATATTGACCGGATTGCCTAAGAGGGTCTGCGTAACGCCAGGGCCATTTTGCACCGTCCAACGCACTGTGGCGCCTACCGAAACCCCTTGAGCAGTGTAGGTGAACACCTGCCCTGGGCAGATTACCATTGGCCCGCTAATGCTCGCAGGAATTGCAGGTAGCGCAGGCACGCGCACTCCCCATTCGCGCTCATCGGTGCAGGTCTGCAAAGGATTGGCCGGCACGACTCGCATTCGATAGTAGCCCGCTCCAGCAGAGAACGGTGCTGCCACTGAAGCAGCAGGAGAAGGCGATGTCCACACCACAGAACCATCAGGTCCTGTAAGTGTCCATTGGCTCGATAGGTTCTGGTTGCTTACCGTCAGACGCGAAAGGAAATTACCAGAACTGTTAGCACACAGTTCCACTGGCCCGTTGACATAGAACGGCGACAGGATACGCACGTCGATGGTATCCTGGCCACCACAGTCTAAATAGCAGTTGTTGTAGCGCACAGAGAGGCGATGCACGGCGTTGGGGTTGGCTACACCGTCCCAGCGCACTACGACACGTGAGGTACCTTGCCCATCCACGATAAAACCGCCACTGCTCAAAGTCCACACAAACGAGGTACCTCCATAAGACTCAATGCTGTACACTTCTTCACTGTTTGGGCATACGCGGTCGCGTCCCTGTATCTGAGCGTTGTCGTCGAGCAAGGGGATGCGCACTAACGTGGGAAATGGACAAGCGGCGCCTGCACAAGCCTGCGGCGTTAGCCAAATGCTGCCCACAGGGCCAGCGGTCCATCGAATAGCGATGCTATCGGCTCCAGGTACGCCTCCGCCCAGAATGGTGGCGTTTGAACTGACGTTCCAAAGAATACCCGAGCAATTCGCTGCTGCCCGATAGGTGGCTGTAGCACCTGCGCACAGGTCGCCCACGCATTCCAACGCGGGCGACTCTGCATCCAGCACCTCTACCACCAGCTCTGTGGTGTCGGTACACTGACAGCCACTGATGGCCACTAAACGCACCGAAAAGACGCCTGGTTGCTGAAAAGTATGCTGTGCATGCACGGACGTGCTTGCCGAGTAGTCATCTCCAAAGAGCCATTCATAGCGTTCGGCGTGCTGGCTGCGGTTGTCAAACCACACCGTTTGCCCTTTGCAAATGCGCACGGTGTCGCCGCTTGCTGTGGGTGCTGGATCTGCCTCAAAGACCGCACGCGGCTTTTCTACTATGGTGACACACAGGCTAACATCGCTCGTACACTGTTGCGTAGAGCCACTGCCCAATAGAACTGCAGACACATAGCCTGAACCGGAGGCCCCCCAATACACTGTTACCGCTGTTTGGAGCGGGTCATGCACACGAAAACTATCGGCACCAGTGATCGACCATATAACATTGGGTGAGCCGCTTTGCATTGGCGGAACCTCTATGGAATAGACCACCGCACTGTTTGGGCATACGCGGTCGCATGTATTGAAATCTGCATAATCCTCGCTTTCTGAAGGCGCGCATAGCGAGGTATTGGAGGAAATGATCTCGGCTGGCATGAAGGGCAACACTCTAATCTCTGTCGAGCTAATGCCAACTAACGTACCATTGATGGAAGCAACGGATACAGAGACTTTATAGATACCAGATTGGTAAAAACAGAATTTTGGTACACTGTCGGTGCTGGTAGCTATCACGGTGCCGTTAGCTGTAGCTTGTGTCCAACTATAACTCCCAGCAATGCTGGTTACGCCTCCACCCGGCAGCGTGACCACCAGTCGGTAAGTATAACATCCCGGGCAAACCGTTGTCGGCCCTTGAATAGTTAGGTTAGTGTTTTGGGCAACTGACAGGTCTGAGAGCACCAGCAAGATAGCCAGCACTGGCCAAAATCGGTTAGCAGGTAAGGCAAACATGGCAAGGAAGATGCAGTTAGTGGTTAAAAACAATAAATGGCGCACAGCGGCTACCGGCGGCACTTCGAAGATGCACGGCTGCAGTACAGCGCTGCCAATCTTTTGTTTTTTAAAAAAACGCTGCATCGGGCTTTGCACTTCGCGCTCAATGGGCTACTGGAGCAGGGCTAACCTTCCAAATGCGCAACCGGGTGCCATCGGCAATGATGTCGTCAAAGATGAGGATAAGTTTTCGATGAGCGTGCCATTGCTCGAGCACGGCAGAGGCCATGGTATTTTTTTTATGCCAGTCGGCGCTGTCGTCGCGCGTAAACAAGTGTACCCAACTTTCGCCGTCGGGCGGGCGGAGCGCCACCGCTGGCCGCAGGCAAAGTTCGCCGTGCAAGGCGTTGAGGTACTTGCGGCTCTCGTCGTAGGACAAGCTCCAGTGCACCACGGTAGGCTGCTGCAGCAGGGCATCGGTAAGCTGCTGCTGTTGCTGGTTGTAGGAAAAGCCACCTACATGTACGATAGTCCAGAAGGCGCCTCCCCAAAGGGGCAGCACGGGCCAACGTATCCAGCGGGCGTTTTCCACCGTGGAAAAGGCGCCAGCCCACGCTAAAAAAGGAACCAACGGCAGAACAAAGCGCCCCTGAAGCACCACGCCTTTTAGGCTACCGCTTTTGGCAA
>JBEQAD010000251.1:3958-4623 GCA_041640515.1 Saprospiraceae bacterium
TAGCCATAGCTGCTGTAGAGGGCAAGCGTGGCGACCACGGCCACCATCACCTCTGGCCAAAGCGGCACTTTCTTATTCCACAAGAAAAGCAGCCCGGCAGGACACAAAACCACCAATGCTGACGCATAAAAGGCCATATTTCGGGGCAAGTAGGCCAAGGAAAAGTCTACCCCTGGGTCGCGCACGTAAGCCCAATGACCAAAACAGCTATAAGCCCACCACATTCGACCTGCCAGCCCTAACAAGAAGCCCGCCCATAGCCAAACAGCTGCTCCGCGGGCGCGGAAAAGACTACCCACTAAAAAGGGCAACACCCACAGCGCATTCGTCTCGCGGAAGAGTAAAGCAGCGCCTGCGCATACTCCGGCGCCGAGAGCGCCGGTACGGTGTTTGCCATAGCCCGCGTAAGCCCACAAGAAAACCGCCGAGAACCCAAAACTGGGCACGTCGCTCATCAACGAACGCGTGAGCACAAGACCGGGCGCGAAAAGAGACGGATAAAAAGCCCACGCCACAGGTTTACCCCAGCGCCAAAACAGCCCACCCAGCGCCCACAAGCCTAATAGCCAACTAAATAACCCTACGCCGAAGGCGGCTATGGGCTGCCCAATAAGCCGTACTAAGCCAGCAACCACGCCTGCCGTCCCGGGTGGATAACCGCTCCA
>JBEQAD010000252.1:0-4620 GCA_041640515.1 Saprospiraceae bacterium
AGACACTCTCGATTACTCGGGCTCGGGCTGGAATGCCGGCTCCAAGCTCGTCATCGCTTGCCGAGGCGAAAAACGCCGCCACCTGAAAGCCGAATTGCCGGAAAACTTCGCTTTACCACCGGGCTTCCAACGCCCTGCCTTCTGTCTGCCTGGCGTGCTGGCCATCGAGGCGCCTCGCTTCGAGGTGGAACATACCGCTCGTCGGCAAGTCGAAGAATTGTGCTTGTGGCTAGAGCGTTTCTCTTTGGAGCACCTTCCGCTTGTGGTGCTGGTAGATGACAGCGCTTTCACCGCCGCTGCGCTCAATAACTTCTTGTGGGTGACGTTCACGCGGGCCAATCCCAGCCACGATACCTACGGCGTGGGTGCCTTTACAGCGCACAAACACTGGGGATGCCGAGGGCCGCTCGTCATTGATGCGCGCAAAAAACCTCATCACGCCCCCGAACTGGAACCAGACCCCGACACACAGCAGCGCGTCCGACGCCTGTTGGAACGCTACGGGTTTTGAATGAACAGAAATTTTTTTGGAAAAAAACGAGTAAAGGTTGGAAATATAAAAAACGCGCCGATACCTTTGCACCGCTTTTTTTGAAAGGCTTCCTCTTCGAAAAAATGGCCCGTTCGTCTAGGGGTTAGGACGCATCCCTTTCACGGATGAAACACGGGTTCGATTCCCGTACGGGCTACCGAAAACCTTGCGAGTGATAAAGACGCTTGCAGGGTTTTTTCTTTTTCCGACATTTGTTAGCGGAAAACCAAAAACCGACACCGTTGCCAAGGGCTATCGAGCCTTTCCCTCAACCAAAATTACCTTAATCACTTTCAATGTCGTTTTTATGCCTTCTTCTACCCGCTTACTGCTTTGCATCCTAACTACCCTCGCTCTTCTCGCTTGCCAAAGAACACCGCCCCCTCCTGTTCCCGAAACCTCTGCTGACGACCGCGTCCTTTTGGACTCTTTTTCCGACTTGCAAATCCTGCGCTACGATTTGCCCGGCTGGGATGAGCTATCGCTCCGCCAAAAAATGCTCATCTATTACCTCAGCGAGGCTGCGCTGGCAGGGCGCGACATCATCTACGACCAGCACGGTAAGTACAACCTTACTGTGCGCAAAACGATAGAAGCCATCTTCAATACTTGGAAAGGCGACCGCAACTCGGCGGCATGGAAAGCCTTCGAAACCTACGCCAAACGCGTGTGGTTCAGCAACGGCATCCACCATCACTACAACGAGGTCAAAATCCTGCCCGAGTTCTC
Organism: Saprospiraceae bacterium; assembly: GCA_041640515.1. GTDB lineage: Bacteria > Bacteroidota > Bacteroidia > Chitinophagales > Saprospiraceae > M3007. The sequence goes on from JBEQAD010000252.1 coordinate 1,262, forward strand.
GCGCGAATACTTCGCCGAACTGGTGAACGGCGCCGACTCCAGCGCGTTGCCCTTGCCCCCAGCCGCCCTGTTGGATACCCTCTACCGCGTCATGTTTGATCCCGACTTCCTGCCCAAGCGCACGAACAAAGAGGCAGGAGTGGACGTCGTGCTCACTTCTGCAGTACATTTCTATGAAAATATCACCTCCGATGAGGTGGACCGCTTCTACCAGGAGCAACTGCGCGCCGCCGGCCCAAACCCGCCTATGGTAGGGCTAAACTCTAAACTTATCGGCGTGAAAGGTGGCAAACCTTATGAGCGCGTATGGCGGGCTGGCGACGGTATGTATGGGCCGGCTATTGATAAAATTATAGAAAATTTAGAAAAATCTATACCCTATGCCGAAAACGAACAGCAAAAAAAGGTCATCCGCCTATTGATAGATTATTATCGGACGGGCAACTTGCGTACCTTCGACGAATACAGCATAGAATGGGTAAAAGATACGGCCAGCACAGTAGATTTTATCAATGGCTTTATTGAGGTCTATCACGACCCTAAAGGCTACAAAGCCAACTGGGAGGCTGTTGTACAATACAAAGACCCCGAAGCTACCCGAAAAATGGCTATCCTTAGCCAGAACGCTCAATATTTTGAGGATAATAGCCCTATAGCACCAGCCTATAAAAAAAAGGAAGCCAAGGGCGTCAGCTACAGCGTCATCAACGTCGCCATGGAAGGCGGCGATTGTGCGCCCTCCACGCCCATAGGCATCAACTTGCCCAACTCCGACTGGATACGCGCGGCCCACGGCTCTAAGTCCATTAGCCTCAGCAACATCGAGAACGCCTACGCGCGCTCGGGGGGCGCTGCTGCTACGGCGGAATTCGCCCACGACGACGAAGAAATTACCTTGGCCCAGCGCTATGGCGAAGTCGTCAGCAAAATACACACAGCCTTGCACGAGGTCATCGGACATGCCAGCGGTCAGCTTAAGCCCGGCGTAGCGCAACCCAGCGCTACGCTCAAGCAATACGCCAGCACGCTGGAAGAGGCGCGCGCCGACCTGGTCGCACTTTACTACTTGGCCGACCCTAAACTGGTCGAGTGGGGCGTGTTGCCCGATACTCAGGCCTACAAAACCGGCTACGACCAATACCTGCGCAACGGCCTGCTGCAGCAGCTGCGCCGCATCGAGCCTGGCCAAAACCTGGAGCAAGACCACATGCGCAACCGCCATCTGGTGGCTTCTTGGGTGCTCGAGCGCGCCCAGACCGACAGTGCCGTAGTCAAAGTCGTGCGCAACAACAAAACCTACATAGACATCCGCAACTACGCCCGCGTGCGCGAGCTGTTCGGTCAGTTGCTCGCCGAGGTGCAGCGCATCAAATCGGAAGGCGACTTTCAGGCGGCCCGCCAACTGGTAGAAAACTACGGCGTGCGCGTCCAGGCGGATTTGGTTCGCCAGGTGCGCGAGCGCTACGCCAACCTGCCCACAAAGCCCTACTCCGGTTTCGTGCAGCCCAGGTTGGTGCTCATCAAGGACGCCAAGGGCAACATCACCGACGTACGGGCAGAGAGGGAAGACGATTTTGTCCGCCAGATGCTTCGCTACGGGCGTGAGTACGCCTTTTTGCCCGTGCGCAACGATTGAACCAGCAAGCCTTCTGAGGGTTTTTTGTCCTGGTCAACCGCATCGCCGCTTGAGGTGTCCCATCTTTGCGGCCAGCCATCGTCCTATCTGCACATGAACACGTACGAAAACCCGCGCTTGGTTCTGGACTCCTCCCGCCCGCCGGCGCCCGGCTCCGTGGCCTGGCGAAGCCCCAGCAACATCGCCATCGTCAAGTATTGGGGAAAACGCAGCGTCCAGCTGCCACAAAACCCATCAGTGAGCCTGACCCTGACGGCAGCCCATACCGACATGTCGCTGGCCTACGCGCTCAAAGAGCGGCCCGACCCATCCATTGACCTGGCGTTCTTCTTCGAAGACAGGCCCCACGAGGCCTTTCAGCGCAAGGTAGCGGCCTTCCTGGAGAGCGTGACGCCCATCTTCCCTTTCCTGCGGCAGCTGCGGCTCACCCTGCACACCGCCAACTCTTTTCCCCATTCTACGGGCATCGCCTCGTCAGCCTCCAGCATGTCGGCCTTAGCTATGTGCCTGTGTTCGCTGGAGCAGCGCTTTTTTCAGACCCTATCCGACCCCGACACCTTCACCCGCAAGGCGTCCTACGTGGCGCGCTTGGGCAGTGGCAGCGCCTGCCGCTCTGTTTATCCATACGCCGCGCTGTGGGGCTTCACCCCCGCTCTGCCCGCGTCCTCCGATGAGTGCGCCGCGCCGCTCGATACCCTCCTCCATCCGGTCTTTCGCACCTTCCACGACGACGTGCTCGTGGTGAGCTCCGCCGAAAAAACCGTCAGCAGCCGGGCCGGCCACGCCCTCATGGAAGGCAACCCTTACGCCCAGACGCGCTACGCCCAAGCACACGGGCGCACCATCCGCCTGCTCGATGCCCTGCGCAGCGGTGACCTCGAGGTGTTCGGCCAAATCGCTGAAGAAGAAGCCCTCGCCCTCCACGCCCTTATGATGTGCAGCCAACCGCCCTACCTCCTCCTCCAGCCCCATACCGTCGCCATCCTCCATCGCGTGCGCGCCTTCCGAAGCGATACTAAGTTGCCCGTCTATTTCACCCTTGACGCCGGACCTAATGTGCACTTGCTCTATCCCGCCGCTATCGCTTCCACCGTGCGACCCTGGGTAGATGACCAATTGAAACCCCTGTGCGAAAACGGATACTACCTCAAAGATACAACAGGCCCCGGCCCTGTTCCCTTGTAGATTGGATTGTGAGGTGGGCTATTCACCACAGAGGCCGCGGAGGTGCTCAGAGAAGAGGGTTCTGCATTTCTCTGTGCTCTCTGTGCTCTCTGTGGTAAAAGAACGATTGGTCTTGAGACAGCGGCGTTTAGATGGTATGGATATCCTTACTATAGTTTTGTCAATACATCCTACAAATGACTATAGATGAGGTGAGTTATTCACCACAGAGGGCACGGAGGTACTCAGAGAAGAAAGTTCTGCATCTCTCCGTGTTCTCTGTAGTGGTAAATTAACAACAATAACTGCCGTGCGTTGTGAGTTGCTCTCAAATTGTATCTTTACTGCAGTTCTTGCCAACCCGATCTACACCTTTTTCCCTTCTGGATAAGTTGTGAGTTGCTCTCAAATTGTATCTTTACTGCAGTTCTTGCCAACACACGTCGACAGGGCTATGGTGGGAGTACTGTTGTGAGTTGCTCTCAAATTGTATCTTTACTGCAGTTCTTGCCAACAACAACCCACCTCTGAAGGTCATCGTGTTAGTTGTGAGTTGCTC
>JBEQAD010000253.1:0-2280 GCA_041640515.1 Saprospiraceae bacterium
TTAAAAAAGCAAAAAGCCTTACCACCTCGTCAATACCTGTTTTTTTTCAACAAATGGGCTTTTTCCTGAAAAAAACGGCATCAAAATTTTTCAACAAATCGGCAAAAATTGGTCAATTTGAAATCGCTCAACAAACTGGACGATTTGAGTGATTTTTAAATGGCACCAAAGACCATCCAACAACCCGGCGAAGGCCCTTTCTCAGCGCCGCTGAGCGCCGCCTGGCGGCCGTCCGGGCTACGCACGCACGTACGCGCGCGCACGCGTGTGCAAGAAGCTGCTCGACGCGCGCGGCTGGCAAAGCCCATTAGAGCCTTTTAGAGCGGCGCACGCTCGCTGGGATGGCTCAATATACGCTCGCGCGGAGATGATAGCCCAGAGGCCGCGACAACGCGCCACGCGGCACGGCGCGGCGCCGCTGGTGTTTACGGAGGAATGACAACGGTATTTAGGGTGGAATGAACAACAAACACCATCGCGGAAAACGCTTTGGCGTTGCGGTTAAGAGAAAAGAAAAAAAAGTAACCAAAAAAAAGAAAAGAGAACGAGTTACGATGGTATACCATTGTTCACATGTTACGGTAAGGAGTATGACAAAGTGATATTGTTATCTTTTTCTTATTATTAATTAAGACCTTTAAATAAAAGAGGTGTCGCGCAAAAAAATGCGCTGGAACCGTCAACTATAGGTTGACACCACCGTCAACTATAGGTTGACGGTCTCCCTTCTTTTTCTCCCTCGTTTTTTTTCAACAAAACGAGAAAAAAGAGCAAAAAAAGATTACCTTTGTCTCATCAACAAATTGGTCAGATGAACAAAAAAGGCAATCCGGAGGTGATGAGGAAGTACCAAAAGCGGTTTAGCTCTGATTATCAACCAAAAAAGAACGGCAGGCTGCCCTCCACCCTCCGCGGCATGCTCGCCCACTTCCGCGAGAAATTCGGCGAACCCTTCACTAAAGGTGACCTGACGCGAGCGGCTATCTACGCCATGTCGCTGGACGAAAGTTCTGCCAGGGCTATAGCAGGAGATATAGACAACCCTGACCCGAAGAACAAGTACCCGCTCGTCTTGCGCGTGATGTGCGCCGCCTTGCTTGACAAACGCATGCAGCTCGAACTTATCAGGTACTTTGGAGACAGGCTCTTTTTTAAAGAGAGCGTCGCCGTAGCGGTGCAGAACAACGCCTCGCAGCTGCTCGTCCTCACGCCAGAGCAAGTTACGAACATTATGCAAGTGTTATCGAGTTCAAATTCAAATGCAAACGAAGACAAAAACGGCTTGGATAACTTTGACGAATTCGAATTAATACAGTAGATTTGTTGCCGTGATGAAGAAGGTCGTCATTGTAAAGGCATCTAACGTCCCACCGAACAAGCGCGAGCAAGCGCTCAATGCCCTGCGAGACGTGGATTGCTTGCCCATTCTAATGAACGACGTCTACGCCGCGCAGCTGAACAACCCTAAGCGCTTTCAGATTTGGTACGGCGGACGCGGCTCGGGCAAAAGTGACGCCAAAGCGACGGAGTTCGTCATCATGGCATTAACGCGCCGCAACTTCAGAGGTGTCTATGTTAGAAAGCACTTTGAAACCCTGCGCGATACGTCTTTTCTGTTGTTTAACGACGTTATTCGCCGATACAGGCTCAGCGATTGCTTTGTCATAAACAAGCAAACCCTCGACATCCATTGCAAAGTCACTGGCAATGAGATACTTGCCGTAGGGCTGTATGATTCAGACAAATTCAAAGGATTTGCCAACGCGACAGACGTATGGGTTGACGAGCCTATATCGACAAAAGCGAATTCGTCAATAACTGAAGAGGACTTCAACAACATAAATTTATCCCTCCGCACGCCAGGCGTAAACAACCGCATACACTTAACATTCAACCCTATATCCACGCGGATGTGGCCTTACCGGCTGTTTTTTTCTCCCGGGCCGTTGCGATGCGAAGCAAACATCGTCCACACCACCGTAGAACACAACGCCTTTGCTTCAGCAGATTACATCAGCCAACTAAAGCTTCTTGAAAAAACAAACCCGAGCGAGTGGTTAGTGTGTTACCTCGGCGAATGGCTGTCCGACGACGACAGCGACAGCCTATTCGATTCCAGCGCCGTGTATGACTTGTTCACAAACGAACATGTCAAAGACAATTCAGCGCTTAAATACATCACTACCGACATCGCCCTCGAGGGCAACGACACGACAGTTATCATGGTTTGGCAGGGTTGGGCAGTCATTGCCTGCCGTATTTACGACAAACTCCCTGCTA
>JBEQAD010000253.1:2290-4535 GCA_041640515.1 Saprospiraceae bacterium
CGCCTTCACTGCCCTGCTGCCCAACGCCGTTGCATACAACGCGGCGGCCAGGCCTTTCACGTCCCAGCGCAAGCAGCCTATGCCGTCGCCGACGCAGGTCACCTACGCCAACCTCAGGGCACAGGTGTACGATTACACCGCACAAATGGTCAACAGCGGCAAAGCCGCGTTCCTCGCGAACATATCCACCTCCCACCGCGAGCTGCTAACCCAGGAGCTTATCGCAACAAAGAAAGCCTTCAAGCCCGACGGTGGCAGCTTCCAGATTGCCGCAAAAGAACTCATCAAACGCATACTTGGACGCTCGCCCGACATGGCAGACGCCTTTGCTATGCGCTCCATCTTTGACCTAAAAAAAGAATCCGCCGCGCGCACATCATCGCCGCGGCGCATGGTAACTGTTTAAATGATAGATAAATGGCAAATCTGAACGACTTCGTCGCATGCTACAAGCAGATTATTAACAAATACGGCGCCACGTCACCCTTAGCGGCTTCGATGGCGCAGATAACGCGAGCCATGTTCGGCAACGACGGCCACCAGGCTATCCTGCACGCCTCTGGCTTCGCCGTATTTCCCAGCGACACGGCGCCACCTAAGAGATACATATCCATGCAGACCGCCCTCAAGCGCATCGAACTTGGACGCAACCCTGCGCCCGATGTTGAGCAATCACAGGCACAGCCACCGGCACCGGCAGAGACTGCTGTAAAACCCTCTAAAGAGAGAGGAAAAATAAAAGAAAAGGAACGGCAGCCGCGCCGCAAATCAACCAACACGCCGCCGACAGATGAAGAAGTGCACTTTATTTGACAACAGCGGTAGCGCCCTGCTGAGCTTTAGCATGCCGGCGTCACTCAGTGACGTGCCGTTAAATGCTTACATTGATTTCATCAAGACGGCAGAGAAGCTAATAGCCACCGACACGGAAGTACTCTCTGCAAACCCTCTTCGCACAATGGCGCAGTGCGTGGCTTACTTTTACCAAATCGACGAGGCCGCCCTCTACGCCGCCGCCGCCATCGCCGACAATGCCGACACCGCACCCGCCGCCGCCGCTATAGAAGCCCTATTTGCTCACGCCGTCAATATCTGCTCCGGGTTTAGGCCCAATACCTGCCACCCGTTCACCATCGAACACAACGGCGACACTTACCACATCAGCACCGTACTCACCGCCACCAACGCCAATCCGACGCTCAACTTGACGACTGCCGAAGCCGTAGAAGCCCTCGAGTTACTCCGCGCCGTCAACCAGCAGCTGCCCAACGACGCCGACGGCAGCTACATCTATAGCTATTACGTTACCCTCTGCGCCCTTTTGCTGCGTAAAGATGGCGAAACCCTACCTACCAGCCAACTACACTTCGATGCTTTTGTCAACGAACGCAAGAGAACATTCGCCAACATCAATGCACAAAGTGCGCTCGAAGTGGATTTTTTTTTAATGAGTACATCCAGCACATCAAATCAAACCCAATCAACCATTGGGCATTTAACGAGGTGCCTTTTCACGCTGACGCTCGAGACAGCGCTACGCGCCAAGCGCAAACCGAAGCCTACTTATCAGCCAAAGAGCGAGCGCGCCAAGCCTTCCAACGCACTGGATGGCGGTACATATACCTCAAAGCCGCCAGCTGGTACGGCAACAGCGTCGAAGCTGCCAAACAAGCACCCTTCGCCGACGTTATCGCATTAATTAGCATAGACAACGCCAACGCATGACGCCAGAGCTGTTATATCATTCACTAACCCTCGCCGCACAGGCAACGGAGCCCGTGTCCATCAACGGCATCACATGCCCAGCCATCCAAACCTTCAAGGCCTTCGCCACGCGCGCCGAGTTCGCGCCGCCAAGCCTGAACGTAAGCCCGTGCGATGCGAATAAGCCTTACTTCTGGTCAAAGTCATGGCAGGCCGACAAGCACAACCCAAGCAAAATCACTTGGCAGTATCCGTTGCTTTTTTGCATCGAAACGGCAGCAACCCTAAAAGCTCCATTCGCCGAGCAAGCCGTCACTGCCACCTACCAGATAGGTGTCGTAGACGTGTACTTTGATACAAAAGACGGCAGAGCCTGTAGTGACGTTAACGCGCGAACAATCAACGAGCTGTTTTACACGACTCAAGCACTCCTGCTTCAAACCCTAAAGCTGCTAAACGACGTCCAACTATATGACGACGACGGCTTTTTAGTCCCGCACCTGCCGCAAAATACATTTGTGCACCGCCAGCCCTACGCCCA
>JBEQAD010000254.1:0-4502 GCA_041640515.1 Saprospiraceae bacterium
CGCAGCAGCTTATACAGCCTCCAAACACGGTCTGGTAGGGTTGACTCGCTCCAATGCGGTAGAGCTGGGAAAACACAAAATCCGCGTCAACGCGGTGTGTCCAAATCACATTACCACGGGCTTAGGGCACTGGCAAAATCAGTTTTTCAGTGAAAAATTCGGGTTGGATTACGAGACCTACTTACAAGGCATTCGCGACCGCAACCCCTTAGGTCGTACCGGCCTGGTAGAAGATATTGCCAATGCGGTAGCATTCTTGGCTTCCGACCAAGCCAGCTACATCACAGGCGAGGCCATGAACGTCAGCGGCGGCGAAGAGTACCACTAACCACCCACTAAGAAGCTGCCTTTCTGGTGATGAAATTGGGCATTGACATTGGCGGAACCTTTACGGACCTCGTCCTGCTGGACGAACGGGACGGTCGCATGCTGTTTGGCAAGACCCTCACGACATATCCCGACCCATTACAGGGCATCCTCAATGGCGTGGAGCAAATCCTGCGCGAAGCGAGCCTGCCGCTGTCTGCTGTTCGCACCATAGTGCACGGCACTACCCTTGTTACCAATGCCGTCATTGAGCGCAAGGGCGCCCGCACGGCTCTGCTGACTACACAAGGCTTTGAGGATGTGCTCGAAATCGGCCGCGAGATGCGCTACGATATCTACGACCTCTTTCTTACCATGCCCAAGCCGCTAGTGCCGCGCGCGCTTCGCATAGGCATCCGCGAGCGCATAGACAAGAGCGGCCGCGTGCTGGAGCCTCTGGACGTTGCCCAGCTAGAGCAAGCCGTAGATGTCTTAGCGCGCAAAGGCGTGCAAAGCGTGGCGATTTCTTTCCTGCATGCCTTCGCCAACCCCGCTCATGAGCGCACCGCAGGGGATGTTGTTCGCCGAAAATACCCGCACATGCAAGTGTCGCTAAGCTCGGAAGTGCTCCCTGAAATTCGCGAGTATGAGCGCACCTCGGCCACCGCAATGAACGCCTATGTACAGCCTTTGACCCAAGATTATTTGCATCGCCTCAAGGATGCCTTGGCAGCACAAAACTTTGATGGCGAAATTTTTATCATGAACTCGGCTGGCCGCCTCACCACCCTGGAAGGAGCGCAGCGCTTCCCCGTGCAATTGCTCGAGAGCGGCCCAGCAGGAGGCACAATGGCAGGGGTGTTTTTTCAAAAGCAGCTGGCTGAAGCGGGTACAGAGGCCTCTTCATTGCTTGCCTTCGACATGGGCGGCACTACGGCCAAAGCCTCTATGATTCGACATGGCCAGCCCGAAATTACCCACCATTTTGAGGCTGCGCGTGAACGGCGTTTTAAAAAAGGTAGCGGCCTGCCCGTACGCATTCCGGTGATTGACATGATAGAAATTGGCGCAGGCGGGGGTAGTATCGCTCGAGTGGATGCCTTAGGGCTGCTGACGGTCGGGCCGGATAGTGCCGCTTCACAACCTGGTCCCGCTTGCTATGGCCGAGGCGGGAAACTGCCCACGGTAACGGATGCAGACCTGGTACTGGGATTTTTGAATGCGCACTACTTCCTCGGCGGCACCATGCCACTGAAACGCCATTTGGCCGAGCGCGCCATAGAAGAGCACATTGCCCGTCCGCTGGGTATTTCTTTGGAAGAAGCTGCTTGGGGCATTCATCGTGTCGTCAACGAGAACATGGCCAACGCAGCCCGAGTACATATCCTCGAAAAAGGTCTCGACCCACGGTCTTTCAGTATGCTGGCCTTTGGCGGAGCTGGCCCTGTGCATGCCTTTGCGGTAGCGCGCCTATTGGGGCTTTCGCGGCTGATAGTGCCCAGTGGCGCTGGCGTATTAAGTGCGCTGGGGTTTCTGGTGAGTCCGGTGGCGACAGAAGGCGTTTTCAGCAAAGTGAGCCGCCTCGACCGGATGAACTGGGCTGCCATCAATGCCCGACTGGCAGAGATGGAGCAACAAGGGCGTGCCTTCTTGGCCGGCGCCGGCGTGTCGTCCGAAATGGTCTGCGTGCGCCGCACCGCTGAGATGCGCTACGTCGGGCAGGGCCATGAAATCACCGTGCTGCTGCCGCAAGGGCCACTCTCGGCGGAGAATGTGGAAGAGATTGCGCACCGCTTCGAGCAAGAGTACACCGTGCGCTACGGACGCGTGTTGCCGCACATGCCCATGGAGTCGGTCACTTGGCGTGTGGTGGTGAGCGGCCCTTCGCCGCAAATGCTACTGCGCCAACAAGTGAAAGGGCCGATGAGCACCCAGGCAGTAAAAGGCACGCGGCCGGCCTTCTTTGGCAAGGGCTGGGTGGAAACGCCTGTGCTCGACCGCTACGCCATGCCTCAGGGAATGCCGTACGAAGGGCCCTGTGTCGTAGAAGAGTTTGAAAGTACCACTGTCGTAGGGCCAGGCGCTGTGCTTTGGCGCGATGGTTTTGGAAACCTCGTCGTGGAAATACGCTGATGCTATGAAAAATCGGAATACCTGTTCATATCTCGCATCGAAAGGTCAAGGGCTGACTATAGGGGTCTTGCTGGTCTTTTCGGGGCTCGCTTGCCGAACAGCCCGGCAACAGCCCGCCCCATCGCTCGACGATGGCTCGGTGCTGTTCAAACGCACGACGCTGGTAGTGGCTAACATGGAGCGCGCCCTGACCATTTATCGCGACATCTTGGGCTTCACGCTGAACGCCCCAGTGTCGGAGTCGGGGCCAGACTCCTACTCTTACCCGGTCTTCCGGATTCCACAGGAAGCCAAAATTCGCTTTGCTACGCTGGACTCTCGCACGCAGGAACGCACCTTGGGCTTGACGGAGGTTACAGGCATCTCCCTACCCCCGCCGGCACAGCCACTCATGAGCGCGGCGGTTATTCGGGTACCCGACATAGCAGCGACTATGGCAAAAATCAGGGCTCTGGGACTGGAAACTACCGAGCCTAAAACCGTGCGCACCCCCGATGGCAAACTTGCTTTCACCGAGCAAGCTTTTATTGACTTCGATGGCCATTTGATTGTCCTCTACCAATTGCTTAAATAAGTGTTGCCTTGCTGAGCAAATGTTGCCAGAGGCAGATGCCTTTTCTACACACACAAAAAAAATCACCTGACGAAAGGAACCGGAGGTAATGCTGTGACAAACCTATCCCCTACCTCTGTTGAGGAGCTGCGTACATTCAATGCCATTGATTTGTCCATTCTTTGGTCTCGCCTTATCTCCCTGGTGGATGAGGCGGGCACCACCCTGCAGCGAACGGCTTTTTCATCGGTAACACGCGAAAGTGCCGATTTCGCTGTAGTGCTTATGGACACGCGCGGCCAATCAATAGCCCAGAGTTCAGTGAGTGTACCCTCTTTTTTGGGCGTACTGCCTTTTCTAGTGAAAGCCCTGCTGCGCGACTATTTTCCACCCGAACAATGGCAGCCCGGCGACGTAGTCATCACGAACGACCCTTGGCTGTGCGCTGGTCACAAGCCCGATATTGGCATCGTCTCGCCCGTCTTTTACGGCAAAAATGAGCGAGGGCAGCCCAACCTTATCGGCTTCATTGGCTGTATTGCTCATAGCCCCGACATAGGAGGCACCCTATGGGGAGCCAACGCGCGCGATTTCTACGAAGAAGGGCTTTACATACCGCCTATGAAACTGTTCGAGGCTGGGCAGCGCAACGAAACCCTCTTCCGCCTCATAGAAACCAACGTGCGCGCTCCACAGCAAACGCTGGGCGACATTCTGGCGCAAGTGGCCGCCAACGACCAAGGTATCCGCTCGCTTCATCGCCTTCTGGAGGAGTATGGATTGACAGAGATAGATACGCTGGGTGCGCAAATTATCGCCGCTTCCGAAAAGGCCATGCGCGATGCCATCCGACAGGCACCCGACGGCACCTACAGCGCAGAATACGAGGCCGACGGCGACGGGCTGGAGGCGCCTGTCGTGTTCAAGTGCGCCTTAACCATCCGAGGCGATGAAATCTGGGTGGACTACACAGGTACTTCGCCGGCGCATCGCTTGGCTATCAATGCGGTACTGAACTACGTATTTGCTTACACGGCCTACCCCATCAAGTGCGTCTTCAGCCCGGAAGTGCCCAATAACGAGGGAAGCTTCCGTCCCATCCATGTGTGGGCACCGGAAGGCTGCCTACTCAACGCCCAGAAGCCGGCTCCACTGGGGGCGCGCAACGTTACGGGCAACCTGCTCTATGCACCGGTGATGTTAGCCCTAAGTCAAGCCGTACCCGACAAAGTGCAGGCTGACTGCGGCGCTGCCGTGTGGGTGATGGTTTTAAGCGGACGACACGACGATGGACGCGAGTTTGTGGAATACCTCTTCTTAGCCGGCGGTTATGGCGGCCGAAAAGGGCTGCCGGGCGACCCAACGCTTTGCTATCCGACTAACGTAGCCAATGTGCCGGTAGAGGTGTTTGAAAACGATGCTCCCGTGCTGGTTTTGGAAAAACGCCTCATCCCCGGAAGCGGCGGCGCAGGCGAGTTTCCCGGTGGCGCAGGACAGCGCTTTGCTTATC
>JBEQAD010000255.1:0-4484 GCA_041640515.1 Saprospiraceae bacterium
GCCGTCGAGGCCAGCCGGATTGCCGTTGGGTCCCCATAGAAAGGTCGTCAAGGCAATAGTGGAGTTTTGCAGGTCAACGCGAGCGAAGTTGACATCAAGCAAGCGATTTTGTACCTGAATGAAGGCCTCTAATGTGTCGATAGCGGGTTTGTCGCCTTGCCGATAGCTTTCTACAATACCTTCAAAGCGGATTTGTGCTTGCTGAAGAGCTGCTTCATAAATGCTTAGGGCATTTTGAGCGAAAACCCACTCCCAATACACCTTTGCAGCCTCAAAGAGGAGGTCGTTGAGCAGAGCGGAGCGCTCGGCACGGCGTTGCGTGAGGCCAATTTGGCCGATCTGCAAGTCGGCGCGGCGGTCGTCAATAAAGAGACCACGCCCTAACGTCCACCGCAGACCCATGGCAAACTGACCGCGATCGGGTAAGGTACTTTCCGGATTGACAAAGACGCCAGCGGCCTGGTTATAGTTGCTTTTCAGCTCAACACCTAACCAGGTGGGAATTTTCAGCCCAACCTCAGAGTAATAGAAATACTGCTTGCCGTTGAAGTGCTTCCCTGTCCAGTCGCCGTACACTTTGGGGTCGAAACTACCGCGAGCACGCAGTAGCTCCGCCTGCGCTTGTTCGAGTAGGAGGTCGGCTTGCCGGGCGGTTGGATGTTGCCGAAGCACCAGGGAGCGGAAACCAGGCCAGTCCCAATAGGGCGGCGAGGACTGGCCTGGCAGCTTTTCACCAATTCCTGCCAGACAAACCAGACAAAGGGCAAGGAAGCGCAGATACATGGGCTGGTAGGCGTTATTTGACCTTCTTGATAGGCACCTTAGGAAAGAGCGACTCGTCTTTTAGGGCTTCGTTGTCTTTCTTGGGGTTGTAATAGTCTGGCGGGAAACCATTTAGAATACGCCATATTTCGTACCATACCCGTACGACGTTGAGCAGAGCGATACCTTTGGCCCCACCTCCGACCTGTATCTCCTTAGGCCAGGGTTCTTCGTTGGGATCGGGTTTTATCAGCACGCGAAAACGGCCATTCTCGCTGATGTTTCGGTCAATGGCCACTACGCGGCCTGCATAGGTGCCCACGGAAATGCCTGGCCAGCCACTAAAAAAGAAGGCCGGCCAACCATCAAAGAGAAGGCGTACTTGCTCGTTTACTTTAATGAGGGGCAGGTCAACGGGGCGAACGTACATTTCCACCGCCAGGGTGTAATTAGCCGGTTGTATGCTAACGATAGGGTCGCCTTCTTTGATAATTTCTCCTATGCCAGGCGTAATGGCCTGCACAATATAACCATCCTGTGGCGCTACGATGTAGTAGAAAGCCGTGCGGCGGCTGTAGTTTTCATAGTCAATGCGCAGCTTGTTGACGCTGGCTTGGGCGTCGAGCATTTCCGATTCGGTGCTGAAGATTTCGCTCTCTGCTTTGGCGATTTTGTTGGTGTACTCGTTGCGCGTAAGATTCAGCTCCGTGTACTGGATGTCCAGTTCATTTCGGTTGGCCGCTAGCCTGTTTTCGGCGCTGACGAGTTTAGCCTCGCTTTCCTGAAGTTTGGCGCGTTTCTCTTCCAGTTCTGTGAGCGACTTCAGGCCGCGATCGTAGAGGTTTTTAATTCCATCAAACTGGCGGCGGGCAATTTGTATATCCACTTTAGCCTGGCTCACAAGAGCGCTATCGGCTTCCATTTTCAGTTCTATTTGGCGAATCTTGTTGGCGATCTGCTGCAATTTGTTGTCTCGCTCGCGCTTCATGGCCTCGATTTGGTCTCTCAAAGCAGCTATTTTGTTCTGATAGGATATAATAGAACCTTCTTTGGCCAATATTTGCTTAGCCACTCGATTCACTAAGTCTGCATCCAGATACTCTGCTTTTATTTCAGAGAGACGGGCGATAGTGTCGCCCGCTTTTACTCGCTGGCCTTCTACAATTCTCCACTCTTCTACTCGCCCTGCAATGGTGGCATGTACTGTTTGCGGGCGCTCTTCGGGGCGCAGCGTAGTTACTCGCCCACTCGCCTGGATGTTCTGCTGCCAAGGTAAAAATAGCACAATGATGAAGATGACCATGAGGAACAGCAACAGACGGCGTGCCATGAAATGCCAGCGCACCAATTGGTTGCGCTTTGGTGCTTCCAGATTCTCCAGGTCGCGATGGCACTGGACTGCGTTGTTGGATATTCCCAGCATAGCTCGACTTGTTTTTTTAGTTTTCTTCTGCGGCTTCTAATTTAGATCGAAATATTCGCTCGTAGTGTTCGGATTTCTGAACGTCTTCGAACGTTCCGTCGAGGACTATCCTGCCCTCGCGCAGTACGATGACTCGATCACACAGAGAGGCCAGTAAGGGGTCAGCTGTAGCACAGATAAACGTCCAGCGATTCTTGCGATCGGTCAACAAATGCCCAATGCGCAGGCGGTCGCGGAAAGTAAGGTTGCCTAGCGGTTCCTCCATGACCAGCAGATTGGGCTCTGTGATGATAGCCCGGGCAATGAGAATTTTGGTAATGGTGCTACGCGGTATATTCTGACCACTGGGCAACAGCTCTGTGCTTAGCCCAAGTGGATGTTGGCGAATAAACTCCGTTAAGCCAATTTGCTCGGCCATCTCTAAGACGCGCTTGGTAGAGAGCTCGTTCCGGCCAAGGGTGATGTTTTCCAGAATAGTACCTCGGAACACGTCTTCCTGAGAAGAGTAGTCGCCAATGTGCTCGCGTAAGCTGCGCAGGTTGATGCTGTGTAGAGGCATGCCATTAAAAAGAAGCATACCGGAGAAATCTCGTTTAGTAACGGAGAGTATTTGCATGAGGGTGCTCTTCCCTGCACCAGAATAGCCGGTGATGGCTAAGCGCTCTCCTGGTTTTACGGAAAAAGTCAGGCTTTTGAGCACCGGCTCGGACGAGTCGTCGAACAGGTAGGAGAGGTTGCGCAGCTCTACGCTGAAGGGTTGGTGGTTGTCGCAAAATTCCTCTGCCCGCAGACCATCCTCGCGCTCCAGGGGTAAATCAGCTACTTGGCCTATTTTCTCCGTCGCCGTCAGCACGTCGTAGCCGGTCTCGTGCAACAGAATGAGCTTTTCGACAGAGTCTACTATGAAAATGACCAAGATCTCAGCGGCGACAAACTGGCCAATGTTGATTTGGTTGTCCATCACCAACAAGCTACCCAGCACCAGATAAATACCCAATACTAACATTCGGAACACCACACTGGCGCTGAACTGGGTCAACAAGATGCGCCAGTGGCGCGCGCGTGCGTCCAGGTACTTAACTGTCAGCTCATCCGTATGCTCGATGGGGAAGCGGTTCTCTCCGGCCAGTTTAAAAGTGCTCGACACTCGGCTGACCTCTTCCAGCCAGTGTACCAGTTTGTACTTGTACTTAGACTGCTCTAAACTGGACTGCATGCCCAGCGGCACCGTCCACCAGAAAAGGATACCTATCGCGCCCAACAACAGCAGCGACGTCAACACAAACGTGGAGTGATAAAAGGAAAGTAAAACTAGGCTGAAGATAATCTGCAGCACTGCTGTTGTGCCTTCCAGCAGCATCTTAGGTAGCCCTTTCTGAATAGTCAGCGTGTCGAAGAATCGGTTGACCAGCTCCGGCAGGTATTCCCGACGCAAGGCTTCCAGGTTCAGCCTTGGAATGCGTACGGCAAACTCAATAGCGGCGTCGGTAAAAACTTGTCGTTGCATGCTTTCCAGGATGGACAGCTGCATCAATTTTAGTAGGCCCACCAAAATGGCTCCTACCACCACCATGCCTACCAGCAGCATCCACGAAATGGATATAGTAGCGCCAGCAATTAACCCGATAATCGCTTGAATGCCTAAGGGTAAAGAAAGGCTGATTAATCCCGAAACCACGGCATACAGCGCGATAAAGCGCAGCTCGCGCCGGTATTTGGACAACAGGCGGATAAAACGCTGTAGCGGGGTTAAGGTGTTTGTCTGTTCTGTGGCCATTACTTTTTTAAAACAGGATAGGATCCATCATCTCTTTACTCTTTAAGGCATACAAAACGGCCAGCGGGCTTTGTGGTTCAGCCCATACTAGCCTATAAATGTCTTTTTCAAGCAAACAAGCGACAGACTTACTGCAGCCAAGGCCAGCCGCTTTTCGTTGCCTCGCTCATCGACGGGCAAACACGCCCGAAGCCCAATGCTGGCCCCCTACTTGCACTAAGACTGCGTAATGCCCCGAGGGCAGCGCCGACACATCGAGCACCCAGTTACCACTGCTCGGCCCAGATATTGCGCCACGCTCCACGAGGACGACCTGCCCTAATGTATTAACTATCGTTACTTCCACATTATCAAGGGCTTCGTAGCCCCCAAGCACTACGTTCAACCGCTCGCTAGTGGGATTAGGGAAAAGACTCAAGGCTCCCTTCAACGACAGTGCGTTTCGCGTCGAGACCGACTTGAGCACTACAATGGTCTTCTCTGCTGCATTGGAGCAGCCATCCGAAGTCGTTACTATCAACT
>JBEQAD010000256.1:0-4454 GCA_041640515.1 Saprospiraceae bacterium
ATATCCGGCTATGGCGCGCTCTTCCATTCTCCTCGCAACCTGTCTCATGGTGGGTTATGCCGCTCTCGCTCAGTATGCGGACCCGCTTACTGGCAACGTCGGCGTCATATACAACCGGGAAACCACTGCCCACCTGCGGCTGATGACATCCCGTGGCTTCTCGTTCGGTATGGAGTTTGGCCGCCTACGCACCTACTACAAGACGACTTATTTCCACGTCAGTGTGGGCGAACTGCGCCATCCTAAGGAGCAACGCCAAAGCGCTGACCCATTACTAAGCCGTTCGTTCCGCCCTTACATTTTCGGTAAGCAAAACAACGCTGTTCTGCTACGCGGCGCGTGGGGCACCAAACGCTACTTCTCCGAAAAAGCCAAACAGCGAGGCGTTGCCGTGGGAGTGAGCTATACTCTGGGGCCAACTCTGGCTCTCATGAAACCGTACTACCTGGCCATTTGCTATCCTAACCCTACCCGCCCCGGCGACTGCCGCATCATGCACGAGAAATACTCGGACGAAAACGCTAGCCTTTTCCTCGACGAAAACGGCCGTATCAAAGGCGCCTCCCCCTTTACTAGGGGGCTTGGTGAAATCAGCCCGCGCCCCGGCCTCAATGCCTCTGCGGCCTTGCACTTGGACTGGGGCGCTTTCGATGAGTTCGTTAGAGCCCTTGAAGTGGGCGTCATGCTCGATGCTTTCCCCACGGAGCTGCCCATCCTGGTCTCTGCGGCCAACCAGCGGCTGTTTGTGAACTTCTTCGTCAGTCTTCAGTTGGGAAAACGGAATTGAGAACACTATGGAAGACATAGCACAGCCTCGGCGAAAAGAGCGGTGCTTCAAATACCCAAACTATTCGACTGCGTTGATGTTTTATGGCCGCCTTGCTGGAGGGCCAAGTCGGGTAATTTTGAGACTGCCCTGAGCAATACACAACCACACCAGAGAGGTGCTTAACTTGGCGCAAAATTTGGCCTTCCCTTTCGCAGGACTTTCGCCAAAGGACGCCTGGGGTGAGGCGAAGAACAAGCGGCTTTATTACAGACAATTCAGCCTGGTTACATGATTGAACTTCCCGTCGTTGTAGACAATACCCCTTCAGCGCGAGCCCGACGCCCCGAGTGGCTCAAAGTGCGCTTACCCATGGGCGAAAACTACCGCATGGTGCGCAGTATTGTGGACGAGTTCCAGCTGCATACCATCTGCCAGAGCGGCAACTGCCCTAATATGGGCGAATGCTGGGGTGCCGGTACGGCCACCTTTATGATTCTGGGTAACGTGTGCACGCGCTCGTGCTCGTTTTGCGCTGTCAAGACCGGAAGGCCAACGGAGTACGACGAAGACGAGCCACGCCGGGTAGCCGAGGCCATTTGGCTCATGCGCGTCAAACACGCCGTCATCACCTCCGTCAATCGTGACGAGCTCAAAGACCGTGGGGCCGAAATTTGGTACCGCACGGTGCGCGCCGTCAAGGAGCGTAGCCCAGAGACAACCATCGAGACGCTCATCCCCGACACCAAAGCCAACTGGGAAGCGTTAGAGCGTATGATCAGCGCCGGGCAAGAGGTAGTGAGCCACAATATGGAAACAGTCAGAAGCCTGTATCGCAAGGTGCGCCCGCAAGCCAAGTATGAGCGCAGTCTGGAACAAATACGCCGCATAAAAGACTATGGCAAGCGCACTAAAAGCGGCATTATGGTCGGCTTGGGCGAAAGCCGCGAAGAAGTTTTTCAACTCATGGACGATCTGTTAGAAAACGGGTGCGACATCTTGACCATCGGACAGTACCTGCAGCCCACTAAGATGCACCTTGACGTGGTGGAGTTCGTCCACCCCGATGTTTTTGCTGAATATAAGGAAGTTGGGCTGGCCAAAGGCTTCAAATACGTGGAAAGTGGACCATTGGTACGCTCCAGTTATCACGCCGAACGGCATGTGTTCTGACTTTTAGCTCTTGTTTTCTATGGACAAAACCATCTTAATTGCGGGCGGTAGTGGTTTCATTGGCGTTCGGCTAGTAGAGCTGCTGCAAGCTCAAGGTCATCATGTACGCCTACTCACGCGCACACCGCGTGCTAAGAACCACTTTGGCTGGGAGCCCTTGGCTGGCCGCATAGACGACGCTGCCCTGCGAGATGCTCAGGTGGTTGTCAACTTGGCCGGTGCAGGCATTGCCGAAAGGCGCTGGACACCCGCGCGCAAGCAGCTCATTGTGGACAGCCGGGTACGGAGCGCGGACGTATTGCGCGAGGCGTTCCAACGCCTCAAGCATTTCCCCGAGGCCTATCTAGCGGCCTCAGCCATTGGCTACTATGGCAACTCCGGAGAGCGCTGGATGACGGAAGACGATCCACCGGCGGACCAGGGCTTTCTGAGCACTTCCACGGTGGAATGGGAGGCTGCCACCGAGCGCATCGGAGCGTTAGGGGTGCGTACTGTTGCTCTCCGCATTGGTATTGTCTTAGAGCAAGCTGGCGGCGCACTGCGCGAAATCATCCGACCGCTGCGCTTCGGCTTGGGCGCCTACTTTGCCGACGGACAAGCCTGGTATTCGTGGATCCACCGAGACGATGTGTGCCGCATGTTTCTGTGGGCCATGGAAAACCCTCGGGCTGAGGGCATTTACAATGCCGTAGCACCCTATCCGGTACGGAACCGGGAACTGGTGCAGGCCACCGCGCGCGCCATGGGCCGCTCTGCCCTCTTTGTACCGGTACCGGCTTTTGCTTTGCGGTTAATGTTAGGAGAGATGGCTGACGTCGTCCTCAATAGCACACGCATTTCGGCAGACAAAATCCTGAACGCGGGCTTTTCATTCCGATATCCTACGGTCGAGGAGGCTCTCCAGCACATCTTTGAGCCGTAAAAAAACAGATTGAGCCCGCTCATACGCCCAACTCAAGACTCACTATGAACACCTGGTTACCCATTCCTGCCGATACAGATTTCTCTGTCCATAATCTTCCCTTTGGCATCTTTGAAGGCCCCGATGGCCAACGGCGTGCGGGCGTGGCCATTGGCAACCATATCATTGACCTGGCCGCTGCCGCCGACCACGGACTGTTTGGCAAACGGCGCTTCTTTCGGCGCCTTTTTGAACAGCCTGTGCTTAACGAGTTCATAGCCCAAGGAAAGTCTATCAGCACACGCATTCGAAGGCGTCTGCAACACTGGTTGAGCACGCCTGAGGCTCCCGACAACGCTGCAGCCATCCTCATCGAGCAGCGGCGCGTGCGCATGCACCTACCTTTGCACGTGGGCGACTACACCGACTTTTATAGCAGCATCGAGCACGCTACCAACGTCGGCCGCATGTTTCGGCCCGATAACCCGCTGCTGCCCAATTGGCGCTGGCTACCCGTCGGTTATCATGGCCGCGCCTCCAGCATCGTAGTGGATGGCACCCCCATTCGCCGCCCTCACGGTCAAATCTTGCCTAAAGGTTCGGAACTCCCCATCTTCTCGGCCAGTCAGCAACTGGACTTTGAGCTGGAAATAGCCTTTGTTATCGGCAAAGACAGTACGTTGGGCCAGCCTATACCCATTGAGGAAGCTGAAGACTACATTTTTGGGCTGGTGCTTTTCAACGATTGGAGTGCACGCGACATCCAGCGCTGGGAATACGTGCCTCTTGGGCCATTTTTAGGCAAAAACTTCGCCTCTTCCATTTCTCCCTGGATTGTCCCTCTGGAGGCCCTTAAGCCCTTTCGAGTTGAGGGACCTCGCCAAGACCCTCCTCCGCTGGACTACTTGCGCACCACCGGGGCGCGCAACTTGGACCTCGCCCTCGAAGTGAGCCTCCGAACGCCTGCCGGCGCCGAAACGGTCATTTGCCGCTCCAACGCGCGCTACTTGTACTGGTCTATGGCACAACAGCTGGCTCACCACACCGTCAACGGTTGCAACGTACGTGTGGGCGACCTCATGGCTTCGGGAACCATTAGCGGTCCCACTCCAGACAGCTATGGCTCTCTGCTCGAGCTAGCCTGGGGGGGCCAACGACCCATCCTCTTATCCGACGGCTCTACGCGAACTTTTTTGCTCGATGGCGACACCGTAACTATGCGCGCCCATGCCCAAAAGGGCGACGTACGCGTGGGCTTTGGGCAGGTCAGCGGCACCATTTGCGCATAAGCCAGTCGGGCTGCGGATCGGCGCCTACCCAGAAAGTTTCGACACCGAAGCGGCTAAATCCGTTTTTTTCATAAAACCGCACGGCCCGAGGCGCCTGTTGCCACACACTGAGCCACAACCAAGCAGCTCCTTCCTGGCGGGCGCGTTTTTCGGCAAAGGCTAACAAGCTTTCGCCAATACCTTGCCCTTGCAGCAGTTCGATAACGTACAGACGCTCTATTTGTACAGCCAAGCCCGGCCACAGAGGCTCCCACCATCGCGCCGAGGCTGCGGGTAACTGGCCTATGTTGAGCTTTAAATACGCTACGGGCGTATTTTCTCGCAG
>JBEQAD010000257.1:0-4449 GCA_041640515.1 Saprospiraceae bacterium
AGCCATTACGGAGTTTGTCGGCGATGCTTACGCCGTCAACGACAGCCTCGTCATGATTGGGTTAGATATGTTTCTAGGCGAAGAATTCAGCGGCTATGACCCACAGTATTTTCCTAAATATCTACGCCGGCAATTTTCTAAAGAATACCTACCGGTAAAGGTCGCCTTGGCTATAGCTAGCCGGCGAGTGGGCCTCCCACCGCAAGAGCGCATTATTGACTACATGATCAATAACGGCAAAATCCTGTACATCCTGGACTGCCTTTTGCCTGAGGAACCCGAGTACCGCAAAATGGGCTATACGGAGGAGCAGCTCGCCGGCTGTTACGCCAACGAGGCTGAAGTGTGGGCCCGCCTGTTAGAGCTAAAAGTGCTCTACGAAACTCTTAGCCCTAAAAACCAGAAGATTGTCATGCCAAGCCCGGCCACCGAGCTGGTCTTTCAGGAAGCGCCGGGTGAAATAGGCAACTGGGTCGGTTGGCAGATCGTTAAAGCCTATATGCGCCGCCATCCACAGACGACGCTAGAGGAGCTGATAAACTTTCGCGATAGCCAGCGGTTGTTGGAAGCGGCCAAGTATAAACCTAAGCGCACGGACTGATGCAACGCCTATTCTTCCGCTACTTGGCATGGACTCGACTTGCCGCTTTTTTTCTAGGGCTATGGGCAGCATCTGCGCACGCCCAGCAGGAGGCAGCCCTCTTCGAAGTTCGCGGGCCACGGCGCGAGGTAACGGAAGGAGCGCGCTTTGAGGTATCCTTCGTGTTGAAGAACGAGACAGCTCAGCGTTTCATACCGCCCGATTTCGGCGGCCTGAGTGTGCGGCAAGGACCGACGGAAGTGCGTAGCGCAGGCTTTTTCAATGGAAAACCTTACAGCCAACAATCGTGGGTCTATGAACTGGAGGCTAGCCATACTGGCAGTTATACCATTGGCCCGGCAACAGCCCAAACAGCGCGGCAAAACCTCCGTAGCCAGCCGTTGACCATCCGCGTGGTCAAGTCCACCGCACGTCGACCTTCCACAAAAAGCGGTGAGGGCGAAGAGCGCTACTTTATTGCCGCCGATGTGCATCCTAAAAACCCTTGGTTGGGTCAGCAGATGTTCTACAGTTTACGCCTGTACACCCAACTCAGCGTGTCGGACGCTGACCTGTTGGAATTGCCCAGTTTCGAAGGTTTCTACGCCCAGGAGCGGCATCGTTACGACGCTCGGGTACACACGGAAAGGGTAGGCGGTAAGACCTACATGGTGCGTACGCTGCACGAAGTCTCGCTCTTTGCTCAGCGCACTGGAACATTAACGATAGGCCCTGCGCGAGTGCGGTTGGTGATTGACGAAGGAACGCGTAGGCTCTTGGGAGGAACTTCTGCTATCGTTGTTGCCCCGGCGGTGCCCGTTGAGGTGCGCCCCCTGCCTGAGCCACAACCTGAGCGTTTCTGTGGGGGAGTAGGCACGTACGAGTGGACGGTGTCTACTGACAAGCAGGCGCTGACTACGGATGACGTGCTGACGCTCAAGGTGCGTATTCGAGGCAACGGCGACGCCCGGCGATTTGTTCCTCCGCGCTTCCTACTACCTGCTGCCTTAGAAGCTTTCGACCCTGAAGTGCGCGAACAAGAGGAGTATGAAACCGGCGATGAATTTATTCACCAGCGCACGTTGACCTATGCCATCCTGCCCAAGCAACCGGGCTCCTACCTCTTCACACCGGAGATGACTTTTTTCAACCCCGACAGTGAGCAATACCAGACCCTGCGTACAGAAAAGCCTATTGAAATTGCCGTGGTACCTGGGGCTAATTACGGCAAGCCTTTGCCTGCTTCCGATACCTTAGGGCTACCTTTACCACCGGAGCCGGAAGTATGGTGGGAGGCGCTCGACCACGTGCCGGAACCATGGGTGTTTGGCATGGCCGGCATAGCGGCCCTGTTCTTCCTTGGCTGGCTGGCAGCCCTCATCTGGCAGCGTCAGCGACGAAAACTCCGCGCTGAAGAGCCGCGGTTAGCAGACGTCACCCCTGCCCTGCCCGACCGACGCCATCTCCATCACCAGTTACAGCAGCTGCGCCGCGACCTTCCCGACCTGCCGCCCGAGGTTTTTTATCGCGACTTGCTAAAATGGATAGAAAACGCCGTTGCGGCCTATCTGCGTCTTCCGCCCTCCCTCCTCAGCCGCGAGAGTGCCTTGGCAGCCCTGACAGCCCGCGGCTTACCCGCGCCCGCAGTAGAGGCTCTGGCTGACGCTTGGGAGCGCTGCGAACGCGCTGTCTATGCGCACATTGCGCCACCTGCTGACATGGAAGCCTGTTGGGAGAAGGCTCATTTCGGCTGGAGAAGCCTCAGCGGCAAAGGCTAACGCCTTTAGCCATCCTGCTGTACCCCCCAACGCGAGCAAATGGGGCACTTTTTCGGGTCGTGCCCGCGCGCTGGGCAGTACTCTCGGCCAAAATAGATGATTTGCAAGTGCAGCTTATTCCAACTTTCGGGTGGAAAGATGGCTTTCAAATCACGCTCAGTCTTTTCCACACTCCTGCCATCGCTTAGGCCCCAGCGCGAGGCCAGCCGGTGGATATGCGTATCTACTGGAAAAGCAGGTACGCCAAAGGCTTGCGACATGACCACAGAGGCTGTTTTGTGTCCAACGCCCGGCAGCGCCTCCAAGGCCTCAAAGGAACGCGGCACTTGCCCGCCGTGCTCTTCCACTAAGCGGCGCGATAGCTCCCAGATGGCTTTTGATTTCGAGGGTGACAAACCACAGGGCTTGATAATCTCTCGAATTTCCTCTACGCTCAGCCGAATCATTTCCTGCGGCGTCTTAGCCCGTGCAAAAAGCAACGGGGTTATCTGGTTCACCCGCTCATCGGTGCATTGGGCCGACAACACAACGGCGATTAGCAGCGTATAGGCGTCTTCATGGCGCAGAGGAATAGGTACTTCCGGATAAAGCGCGTCTAGTGCTTGCTGGATTTGCATAGCCTTAGCCCGCAGGTCTTCCGTTGGCTCGACCGTAGGGGGCAACTTTTTTTTACTTTCCGCCATAGGTATTGCTAAAACAATCCGTGCAACTCGGCTTGCACCATTTCCAACACACGGCCCGAGTGTTCTTTGTTGTTTTGAAAGTCCAGCTGATCTACATTAATGATAAGTAGGCGCCCCTCTTTGTAAGTAGAAATCCAACTTTCGTAGCGCTCGTTAAGGCGTTTGAGGTATTCAATGCTGATATTCCCCTCGTAGTCGCGCCCGCGCATTTGGATGTGTTCTACCAGTGTGGGAATACTAGCGCGCAGATAAATGAGTAAATCCGGTGGGCGCACTTGTGAGATGATGGACTGGAAAAGGTGGATGTAATTTTCAAAATCGCGGCGCTCCATCAGCCCCATATCGGCCAAGTTGGGAGCAAAGATGTAAGCATCCTCATAAATCGTTCGGTCTTGAATGACCGTTCGGTTGCCTTGTTGAATACGCAGCATTTGCTGGTAGCGACTCGACAGGAAGAAGACCTGCAGGTTGAAAGACCAGCGCCGCATGTCTAAATAAAAGTCGGCTAAATAGGGGTTATTCTCTGTGTCTTCATAGTGTACGTCCCAGCCGTAGTGGCGGGCAAGTATTTCGCTGAGAGTGGTTTTCCCGGCGCCTATATTTCCGGCGATGGCGATGTGCTTGATGCGTGGCTTGTCGGAGGGAAGGTTTCCAGTCATCCCGGTATGTTTGTATGGCGCGAAGGTAGGCAAAAGACACAGTAGAGTAACCGCAACGCAAGGCGAAGGGTTTTTTTGCCTCGGCTGCGCCCCTTTGTGGCAGCATACCGCTAGTGTTGAGCATGTAGGCATCTCCCTCGACATGCACACCTCCGAAGTGAGGAGAAGAGGCGCAGTCCACTCTTCCTCGGCGGCTTACATATTGCGCCGATACTGCCCGCCTACCTCAAACAAGGCGTGGGTAATCTGCCCCAAGGAGCAAACCTTGACGGCTTCCATCAGCTCAGCGAATATATTTTGGTTGCGCACAGCTGCCTGTTGCAGGCGCTTGAGCGCTGTCGGTGCTGCATGAGCATTGGCCTGATGCAGCCGGCGCAGCGTCTCTATCTGGTGCTCTTTCTCTGCCTTAGTAGCGCGAATAACCTCTCCGGGCAGAATAGTGGGGGAGCCTTCCTTACTTAAAAACATATTCACGCCGACAATGGGCAGCTCGCCCGTGTGCTTGAGCGTTTCGTAGTACAGGCTCTCTTCTTGAATCTTGTTCCGCTGATACATGGTCTCCATGGCGCCCAGCACGCCGCCGCGCTCAGTAAGGCGGTCAAACTCGGAGAGCACAGCCTCTTCCACCAGGTCAGTCAGCTCTTCTATGATGAAGGAGCCTTGCAATGGGTTTTCGTTTTTGGCCAGCCCCAACTCATGATTGATGATGAGCTGGATGGCCATTGCCCGCCGCACCGACTCTTCCGTAG
>JBEQAD010000258.1:0-4433 GCA_041640515.1 Saprospiraceae bacterium
ACTTGCCCCTATCGGAGCATATGGACGTGACCGTCCTCTTCAACCTCTTCACCAGCGGCTCCTGGGGCATCAGAGGAGACCTGCGCTACAATTATCGCTATCGCTTCAATGGCAACCTCAACCTGCGCTATAACAACCGCCTCGTCGAAGATAACCGCGCGCAAAGGGTATCCAATAAGTCTTTCGGTATCCGCTGGTCGCACCAGCAAGACGCCAAAGCACACCCTACGCGGACTTTCGGCGGCTCGGTAAATTTGGAAACGAACCGCGACCAAAACCGAAACCGCAACGACTTCGGCAGCGTATTCCAAAACACCCTGAATTCTAACCTTAACTTCTCTCAGCGCTTCCCGGGCAAGCCTTATCAGTTCAACGCTGCTTTTAGCCACAGCCAAAACACCCAAACCCGCGAAATGAACATTACCTTGCCCAGCGCCACCTTCAACCTCCAACGCGTCTTCCCTTTTAAGCGCAAAAACCCTGTCGGCAACGAGCGCTGGTACGAGAAAATTTCCCTAACCTATACCTCGCGCTTGCAAAACAGTGTCACGGTGCCCGATACCCTGCTGTTCAGCTACGAGACGCTGCGCAATATGCGCATGGGCATCCAGCATCAACTCAGCAGCGACCTGAACTTCAAGGTGTTCCGATACATCAACGTCGCTCCACGAGTGAACTATGAGGAGAACTGGTACCCTTACACCGTCGAACGGCAATTTATCAACGACATCCGTTACGTCTACGACACGGTGGCCGAACTTGTCGTCGTGGATAGCAACAGAACCGTCTGGGGGCGCGACACGGTCCTGCGCCAATGGGGCTTTTCGCCTTTTCGGCAGTACGACATCGGGGTGAGTATCAACACGGCCCTGTTTTTCACCAAGCAATTCGCCAAAGGTTGGTTTCGCGGTATCCGACACACGCTCAAGCCCAGCATTTCCACTGGTTTCCGCCCTGATTTTTCGGAGCGCAACTACTTCCGCCAAGTGCAGATTTCCTCAAGACCAGGGCGCGACACTCTCCGACGCCGATACAGCATCTTCGATGAGGCGGTCTTCAGCCGACCCACCGATGGAAAGCCCGACTTGGCGGTGAACTACAGCCTGGGCAATATTCTGGAACTCAAGTTCTACTCTGCCAAACGCGACACCATCAGGCGCATGCGGGTCTTCGACAACCTCGTCTTTGCAGGCAGCTACAGCCTGACGCGCGACTCGCTGCGCTGGAGCACCATCACTACCGGCGGCCTGTTTCGCCTTTTCAAGGGCCTGAGCAACCTCACCTGGCGCGCTACCTTCGACCCTTACGTCTTGGATAGCCGAGGCCAACGCATCAACCGCTATGCTCTTACCGAAGAGGGCAAATTGCTCCGATTGGCCGCCTTTGGCATCGAACTCAATACCCAAACCAACATCCGCGACTTGCGCCGCCTCATCGAAGGCCAAACGCCGCAGGCTCCGCAGCAGCCCACCGGAACCCCCAGCGGCCCGGCCGTGAACGGCTTCTTCGACTGGTTCAACCAAATTCAGATTAGCCACCGCATCTCCTTTGAACGCCGCCAGATTTTTGGCACCAACCGCGACACCTTCCTCATCGGCACCAACAACATCAGCTTCTCTGGCAGCATCCCCCTGACGCCTAAATGGTCGGTGGACGTGGGCAACATCAGCTACGATTTCCAAACCAAAAGCCTGGTTTACCCCGATATCGGCTTCACGCGCGACCTGCACTGTTGGCTCTTCAGCCTGCGCTGGCAGCCCGTGCGCGGCACCTACGAGTTTTACATCGCCGTCAAACCCGGCTCGCTCGACTTTTTGCGCATCCCTTACCGAAACAACGTTTTTGACGCCCAGACGCGGTTTTAGCGGCATTTTTACCCCTCTATGATTCTCCTGCTTGTCTTCAACCGACCCGACCACACGCGCCGCGTGGTGGAGCGTTTGCGCGCCCTGCGCCCGCCTGCGCTGTACGTGAGCGCCGATGGCCCACGCCCCCATGTGCCTGCCGATGCCGACAGGTGCGCTGCCGTGCGCGCTATCTTCGAGCGCGAAATAGACTGGCCTTGCCAAGTACACACGCAATTCCTGCCCCAAAACCTCGGTTGCCGGCGAGCGGTGCAGGCGGGCATCTCCTGGTTTTTTCAGCACGTCGAGGAAGGCATCGTCCTCGAAGACGATTGCATGCCCGACCTCTCCTTTTTCCCTTTCTGCACCCAACTGCTGGAGCGCTACCGCCACGACCCGCAGGTCATGCACATCGCCGGCAGCAATCCGGCTCCGGACGCCTGCGCCCAGTGGCCAGCCAGTTACCTCTTCTCGCGCTTCTCTTTCATCTGGGGCTGGGCTACCTGGCGCCGCGCTTGGCAGCAGTATGACCCGCAGTTCACCGACCTCGAGCAGCAGTGGGCCGACCCTCGCAGTGCTTTCTCTCGCTTGCTGCCCGACCGCGCCGCCCGGCGCTATTTGCTCGACAAGTTCCTCCGCGTCCGCGACGGCGTCTTCGACACGTGGGACTACGCCTGGTTCTACTCCGTCGTTCGCGCGGACGGTCTCTGCATCGTGCCCAAGGTCAATCTGGTGCGCAACATTGGCTTCGACGATGCCGCCACGCACACCTCCGCACCCGCAGGCAGGCGGTACGCACAGGATGCCGTAGCTATGCCCTTCCCGTTGGTTCACCCTACCCAACGTCAGCCCCTGCCGATGTTGGAAAAAGCCTTCTTCCACGCCTCACAAAAAGACCCGCTCCGCCTCTGGCTGCGCCGGCTGGCTCCCGCGCTTTTCTATCGAAAGGCGCCGCGCCTATCGTAAGACAGCCCTGCGCTTTAGCGTGAAAGGCTCAACTTTCTGGCACTTCGCCTGTCTTTACGGTCGATGATGAAAAAGAAAGTAGTGGTAGCCATCACAGGCTCTTCGGGAGCCATATACGCCAAGGTGTTGTTAGACCGATTGACGGCCTTACAGGCGCAGTGGGCCGCTGTGGGCGTGGTGCTGTCAGACAATGCCCTGGTAAACTGGAACTTAGAAATTGGCTCGGCTGGGCCGGGCCCTGGCGGCGATTATCCGTTTGACTTTTACGATAAGCGCGATTTCTATGCGCCCTTTGCTTCTGGCTCGGCGCGCTACGACACGATGATTGTGTGCCCTTGTTCCATGGGCGCTTTAGGGCGCATCGCCACGGGAGTGAGCAACGACCTTATCACGCGGGCGGCAGATGTTGTGCTAAAAGAGCGGCGCCGGCTCATCTTGGTGCCGCGCGATACGCCGCTGAGCCTCATTCACCTGAACAACATGAAGCTGCTCACGGAGGCCGGCGCCATTATATGCCCGGCTTGCCCGTCGTTTTACTCGCGCCCTCAGACGGTCGAGGAGGTGGCCGCCACAGTGGTAGACCGCGTGTTGGACCTGGCGGGCTTCGACCTGAAAACCTATCGCTGGGGCACTTCCGAGGCCGACGCCTCGGAGCAATGAGCGGCCGTCAGTGCAAGCGGCTGCCAATGAGGCGAAGGAACTCACCGCGCGTCTCGGCTTTTTGAAACTCGCCCGTGAAGGCCGACGTTGTGGTCACACTGTTTTGTTTTTGCACTCCGCGCATCATCATGCACATGTGTTGGGCTTCGATGACCACCGCCACTCCCAGCGGTCGGAGGGTCTCTTGGAGCACGTCCCGGATTTCAATGGTCAGGCGCTCTTGCACTTGTAGCCGTCGGGCGAAGACGTCCACCACGCGCGGAATTTTGCTTAGCCCGACGATGTAGCCGTTGGGGATATAAGCCACGTGCGCTTTTCCAAAAAAAGGCAACATGTGGTGTTCGCACAGGGAGTACACTTCGATGTCTTTGACGAGCACCATCTCGCTGTAGTCCTCCTTGAACAGGGCTGAGCGCAGGATGGCTACGGGGTTCTGGTGGTAGCCTTGGGTCAAGAACTGCATGGCTTTGGCTGCGCGCTCCGGGGTTTTGTACAGTCCTGGTCGTTGAGGGTCTTCGCCGATTTCCCTGAGGATGGTTTCAAATTGAAGACGCAGGACGTCGGTAGGAACACTCATAAATGATAGAAGATGAAGGGTCAGCGAGGGTCGCCCTTTTTAAACGCGGTTGAGCAGAGTAGGTTCACCCTCCGTAGTATTCGGCATAGATAGTCTCTGTTTCCCACAGCTTGATGGCGTGCAGTTGGCAGCCATGCTCTTGAAGAGCCTCTTCCAGCCGCTGCCAGATGAGGATGACGAGGTTTTCCGTCGTGGGCTGCATGCCTTTGGGCAGGAAGGGCACGTCGAGGTTGAGGTTGCTGTGGTCGAGGTGATCCACTACATGCTCCTTGATGATGGCGCTAAGTTTTTTCACGTCAATGATGAATCCCGTCACCGGGTCGGGGCGTCCTTTGACGGTGACGTGCAGGGTGTAATTGTGCCCATGCCAGTTTTTGTTGGCACAC
>JBEQAD010000259.1:0-4408 GCA_041640515.1 Saprospiraceae bacterium
CCATAGCTGTAGTAGTTTTTTTACTGTTAAAAAAGGTGTAAAGCGCTTTTCACAAATTTAGAATAAAATTCCGATTTCCCTCGTTTGCTATATGCAATGGGGATAATAATGTTTTAAATACCGATTTAAATAATTTTTTTGCGAAGGTAATTTTATTAACTCAGTTAATCTTATATTTGCCTCGAAAAATTTTTTTACCATGCACTTAAGACTTTTTCCTAAGCACACCGGCGTCTGGGAAGGCACTTACATTCGCATTGACGCTCAAGGCAAAATGACTGACCGTTGGAAGAGCCGCCTGACTATTCGGCTTTTTGATGACAACAAGTATCACCAGGTCAACCAGTACTTTTGGGAAGATGGCCACAGCGAGTGCCACGACTTTGGCATCTGCCAATTCAACGACGAAGGTGTGCTCATCTTCGACACGCCGCGCATTAAAGGGCACGCTTGGGAAACGCGCGACTCCGTTTGCCTCATCTGGACCTACCTAAACCGCCCTGCGTCCAAACTTTTTGAGATGATTGACCTCATCGGCGATGGCACCCATCGCATCCGCAACTGGCGTTGGTCAGAAGGCGACGAATTTCAAGGCATTACCATGATTGAAGAGCGGCGGGTGGCTAAGCAAGAGGAAATTGACCCGCAATTTTGGATTGACTTGCCCAAATTGCGTACGACAGGCCCCTCGAGGAGCGACCACTGAGGGGCGCGCAAGAGTCATTCATTTAATAATCAATCCTCTGGCCATGCCTGGAATGACTATCACGGAAAAAATCATTGCCCTCAACAGCGGTAGAAAGCGCGTCGTGCCCGGCGAGCTCGTATGGGTCAACGTCCATACCGTCATGACAATGGACTATCTGGGCGCCCAAACCTTTGCTAAGCTGCACGAGCTGGGCGTAGAAGATGTCTTTGACCGCGACCGCGTCATCTGTGTTTCTGACCACTTGGTACCGCCGCCCAACGAGAAATTTGCTACCATGCTCAACGAGTGGCGACACATCGTCCGTTCACACCACATAACCCATTTCTATGACCTGGGCAACCAGGGAATTGCCCACCAAATCATGGTGGAGAAAGGCCACGTCTTGCCCGGCCGTATTAGCGTCGGCACCGATAGCCACGCCAATACGTATGGCGCTGTGGGCGCATTAGGCAATGCCGTAGGCGTTACGGATGCTGCGGTGGCCATGGCTATCGGCAAACTCTGGATGCGCGTGCCTGAAAGTGTCAAGTTCATCGTCAGAGGCGAGTGGCCCCCTTACGTCATGGCCAAAGATTTGAGCCTACACGTTATGGGCATGATGCACTGGAACGGACACCTTATCTATAAAGCCATTGAGTACACGGGCGATGCCATATCCCGGCTGGACATGGCCGGGCGCATGACCCTGTGCAACATGACTGTGGATTTGGGCGCCAAAAACGGCATCATT
Source organism: Saprospiraceae bacterium (assembly GCA_041640515.1). Classification (GTDB taxonomy): domain Bacteria; phylum Bacteroidota; class Bacteroidia; order Chitinophagales; family Saprospiraceae; genus M3007. Next base: position 1,440 of record JBEQAD010000259.1, read on the forward strand.
GCCCCAGATGCCATTACGCGTAAATACTTGCGCAGCCGCACCGAGGAGAAATACCTCAACGTCCAAAGCGACCCCGATGCAGCCTATGAGCAGGTTTACGAGATTGACCTTCGACAGGTTGGGCCTACCGTGTCCCGACCACATCGGCTCGACGACGTCGTGCCCATCGAAGCCGTGGAAGGAATACCTTTCAACAAGGCCTTCGTAGGCACCTGCACCAATGGCCGAGTAGAAGACCTCGAGATGATGGCCCGTATTCTGCGCGGCAAGCGCATTCATCCCGACGTGAATATGCTCGTCGTGCCAGCCAGCCAGGCCGTTTATCTGGAAGCGATGAAAAAGGGCTACCTCGCCATTCTGGTGGAAGCGGGGGCAGCCATTGACACGCCCTCCTGCGCCGCTTGCGCAGGCATTCACACCGGCGTAGCAGGCGATGGCGACGTTGTCCTGAGCGCAGGCAATCGCAACATGCAGGGGCGCATGGGCAGCAAAAAAGCTGAAATCTACCTGACCAGCCCGGCAGTGGTGGCAGCCAGTGCACTATTTGGCAAAATTACTGACCCGCGAAAATTATGACCCGTCTTTAATCAACCACATCCCTGCGCAAACATGAAAGTAACCGGAAAATGTTGGGTGGCTCAAGGCTATGTAATGGCCTACGATATTATCGTGCAGCAGTTCTGGACATCGCCCATTGACCCTAAAGAAAATGCCCGCTGGGTGATGGCCGGCGTGTCGGAAGCGTTCAACCGCGAAAATGGGTTTGCCAGTCAAGGCTACACTTTTATTGTAGCGGGGCACAATTTCGCCGGTGGCGGCAAGAGCATCGAGCATGTCGTCACTGGCCTCATGGGAGCAGGCATCAAAGCCGTCTTTGCAGACAGCTTTTCGCGCCTACAATTCCGCAATGCCATCAATTACGGCTTGCCTTTTATTACGTGCAAAGACATAGCCAAAGGCTGCCAAACCGGTGATGAGTTGGAATGGGATACAGCCACGGGCCTCATTCGAAACCTGACCAATGGCCATGTCTTTCAGTCCGTCCCCGTAGCGCCGTTCGTCAGCGAAATTGCCGCGGCCGGAGGACTAATGAACTTCATCAAGAAGCGAATCGCCGAGGGTACCATCGGTGAACTGCACTAACTTCTCTTTTTCAGTTAATACATGCAAGAAAACAAGCTCAAAAAGCGACTGCTCAACCAGCAAACTTGCTACGGGGTCATCTCTCCGACAAATGACCCTATAGTATGCGAATACATCGGTTTAGCCGGAATGGACTTTTATGTCATTGACGGCGAGCATGGTTTCCTTAATCCGTCCGATGTGCAGCACATGGTGCGCGCACTGGAGGGCGTAGAGTGTACGCCTTTGGCCCGCGTAGGCGACCTCAACGAGAAGCTGCTCTTGCAGTATTTAGACTGTGGAGTGATGGGCATTATGATGCCGGGGTGCTCTACCGCTGAAGATGTGCGTAAGCTGGTGGCGGCTATCAAATACCCTCCTTTAGGGCGGCGGGGCTTAGGGCCTGTGCGCGCTGCTGCCTACATGATGCGGATGCCTCAAGCCGAATATGTGCGTTTTGCCAACGAGCAAACCTTAGTGCTCCCCCAAATTGAGGACCCTGAAGCCGTTGAAAACCTCGACGAAATGCTTGAGGTCGAAGGGGTAGATGGTTTCATCGTCGGGCCGCGCGATTTAGCCTTAGCCATGGGATTTCTCGATGGCCCCGCCCACCCGGAAGTGCAAGCCGTTATCGAGGCCGTTTTTAAAAAAATACGGGCTGCTGGAAAAATAGCAGGCACGGTGGCTGCTACTGCCGAACAAGCCCAAAAGCTTGCCCAAAACGGCGTGCACTTCGTCCTAAACTCCGTGCAAGGGCTCCTTTCGGCCGGAGTGCGCGCCTTTTTAGCTAAATGAATGACCTACTGCTATTGCCATTAACTCACCCGCTCGATAATCAGACCGCTATGCCTACGCTGATTGTGCTCTTCAATTTAAAAAACAAAGACACTGCTACGCAGCAGTACGAAGAATGGGCTAAGACCGTGGACGTGCCCACCGTAAAACGCCTCGCTTCGGTGGACGACTTCCGCCTTTTTAAATGCGGCCACTTGCTGGGCACTCAGACTCCAGCTCCGTACCAGTATTGCGAGGTCATCGAAGTGAACAACATGGACGGCTTATTCGCCGACATTTCCACGGAAACTATGCAGCGCGTAGCTGCGCAGTTCCAGGAGTTCGCCGATAACCCCATGTTCATCGTAGCGGAACAAATTGCCTGACTAACACCTAGCCGTTTTAAGCTATGTACAACTTGCAAGGAAAAACCGCTATCGTTACCGGCAGTGGTCGGCATAAAGGCATTGGCGAGGCTATTGCCTTGCGTTTGGCCGCCGAAGGCTGTCGCGTTGTAGTGAGTGACTTAGGCAAGCCTCAAGGGGAGCAGTTTGCCGAAACGCACATTGGCACCACGGCAGAAATGGAAGAAATCGCTCAAGCTATCCGCCAGCTGGGAGCAGAAGCGATTACTGTAGCCTGCGATGTGCGCAGCGAGGAGCAAGTGGAGAACCTCATTGCCCGCGCAGTGGAGGCCTTCGGCGCTGTGGATATTCTGGTAAACAATGCCGGTGTGGGCTACCTCATGGAGCCTTTCACCGAGTTCAGGGAAAGCAGTTGGGATGCCGTACTCGATGTGAACCTAAAGGGCGCCTTCCTGTGCTCTAAGCATGCAGCGCGCCAAATGATTCGGCAAGGCACAGGCGGCGTTATCATCAACATTGCTAGCCAGGCGGCTAAATCGGGCTTCCCTTACGCAGCAGCTTATACAGCCTCCAAACACGGTCTGGTAGGGTTGACTCGCTCCAATGCGGTAGAGCTGGGAAAACACAAAATCCGCGTCAACGCGGTGTGTCCAAATCACATTACCACGGGCTTAGGACACTGGCAAAATCAGTTTTTCAGTGAAAAAT
>JBEQAD010000260.1:0-4378 GCA_041640515.1 Saprospiraceae bacterium
TTTCGCGCAAGTAGGCCAAAGACAGAGGAGGAAATCCGCGAGTACCGCGAATTGCTAGCCCAGGGGCTTGTAGCGCCTACTAACATGGAAATATTTGTTTGCAACGCCGACGGCTCCAACCTACGCCAAGTAACGCGCTTGGGCAAAGCCAATTGGGCGCCGTATTTCCACCCCTCGGGCAAAAAAATCATTTTTTCCAGCAATCACCACGCCACGCGCGGATACGATTTCCAGCTTTATCTCATCAATGTGGATGGTACTGGTTTAGAGCAGGTCACTACGGAAAGCATCTTTAACGCCTTCCCGATGTTTTCGCCCGATGGCAAGCGGCTGGTCTGGAGCAGCAACCGCAACAACGGCGGCACCCGAGATACTAATGTCTTTGTAGCTGACTGGGTAGAAGAAGAACAGTAGAAGGGCAATAGCTCCTAATAGGCTATAGGCGCGCCTACTTGTTTCTCCGTGACAGCTTCGGCTAGCCACAGAAAGCTCTCCATAAACTGCTGGATATTCTTCTCATAGGCAGCATCCAACAGTTGTCCTTGTGCGTCGAAGCGCTGGTGTACCTGCCCTACCAGGAGCATTTGCGGAATGGGAAAGGCGCCAATGGCTAACACCAGTTGCTGCATGGCCAATGCGGCCCGTATGCCACCCAGTGCGCCCGTACTAACGGAAGCGACACCCACGACTTTGCGAGCAAAATCGCGCTCCTTGAGGTAGTCCACGGCGTTCTTAAGCGCCGCCGTGTAGCTGCCGTTGTATTCGGGTGAGACGAACAAATAAGCGTGGGCACTGCGGATGCGGTGGGCAAAGTCCTCCAGACCTTCGGGAGGGCTGGGATGCCGACCCAGCACTTCTTCCAAAACGGGAAGACGATAATCTGCCAGGTCTATCACCTCCGCGTGATGACTGCTGTGGATGTGTAGCCACCGCTCGAGGGCCAGCGCTACGCGGTGCGACTGGCGGTTGAGACGCGTGCTTGCAGAGAGTATAGCGATATGCATGGGCGTTAAACGCGCGAAGCCCTAGAAGGTTTGCCCTACCTCAGCCTATCGGCCATAGCGACGCTTGCGGCGCCAATGGAAAAGAAGGCCAAATACCGCTAAAAAGAGCAGCGGCGCTCCGATATTAAGCGCTTGCCATAGTGGTTTTTCCTCTTTGGCACGTGGTACGTCCAGCAGGCGCAGTTTTACCTCGCGCGAGCGGGCCTCGATGACACCCGAAGCTTCGATGAGGTACTCTACTGCGTTGATGAGCAAATCGCGATTGGCGTACGTGGCATTTTCAAAACGGTTGAAGCCCAGTGGCAACCATTCTTTCTTAGCTCGGTCGCGCACGAAGTTGGCCGCCACGTCGCCATCGCTGAGAACAATCATACGCGTAGGCCGACTCGAGGGACGAAATTCCAGCCCGACTTGTTTCAACCCTTCGGCCATAGAAGCGGAAACCCGGTTCTCGTAGTTCGAGGGAAACTCGCCTTCCAGCAGCACGCCCAGCGTTTGATGCCCCTTGTTGAAATATTCTGGCTTCAATTCCTCCCCCATCATGTCAAAGCCTATTTCCACGGGGCTGAATTGCAAGCGGCTGTAGCGACTGCTGCGCAAAAGCACCGTTTTTTTTACCGTTGTCTTCGTACGGATAGTATCAATGGAAGAGCAAAAGCGCATCTCCACACGGTCCAAGTTTTTGACCACCGGATGATTGCCCGTAGGCAATACGGCTAAGTGATAGGGCCAGGGGAAAAGCCGAAACTGCGGAGCGTTGCCCACGACGCCAACCTGCAGCGGTATTTGCGTGCATTCCATGTCGAGTACCAGGTCGGGCTGAATGCGAACGCCGTATTTAAACAGCATGTCCTCTAAGTTCAGCGGGTAATCGGTCGGTATAAAGCGCTTCTGGTGGCGAAGGCTGTCTAAGCTAGCATTGAGGCGGTCTATGAGCCACAGTACCTTGCCTCCGTTCATGATGTACTGATCCACGATGAACTTATCGCGCTCTGAAAAAGGTTGACGCGGCTGGGCAAGGATGAGTAGCGCGCACTTGTCAGCAGGCAGGTGTACCACCGAGTCCAGCGTGATGCGGTCAGTGTCGTAGAACTGCCTCAGCGCGCGCTCGAAGTCTTTGGTTTGCAGTTCGTCTAGTTCGCCATGCCCACGCGTAAAGAGGATAATGGGCCGCTGGGCATGGCGCAGCTTCTTGATGGCGTTGGCAAACTTGTACTCTAGTAGGCTAATGGAATTATTGATTACCTCATCAGGCAGAAGGGTAGGTGACTGGTTTTCTAACAGATTGACCACTACCTTTCGGCTGCCGTAGTGAAAAATGGCTGTCGGGTAGATAATCTGCGATTTGCTCTCGCCTTCGCCGCGCACGTTGAGGTTAACGGGCGCAATGCCTTCCTCTAATAGCGCCTTTCGGCGGGCATTCACTTCCTCTTTTGTGCCTTTGTTAGGGTTTTCAAACTGGTAGTCAATGTAACTTGAGATAGAGCGAAAATCATCCAGCATCTCGCGCGTAGCCGTGCGCAAGCGCTTAAAGCCTGCCGGGAACTCACCATCCAGCAGGACACGCACATAGATGCGGTCATCCACCTTTTTGAGCAACTCGCGCGTGGGCTTTGTCAACGTATAGCGCTTTTCTTCCGTCAGGTCTATATGTGTATATACCTGGTTAGCTAGAATATTAATGAAGAGAAGAATGCCGGCGAGGAGGCCAAATTGCCATAGGGCCTGCGTGCGCTGCGATAGAGCCATAAGTGATATCTGTCTGCGTGTGACTGCAAAGGTAAGGGCTAAGCCTTTAGTGCAAATTTATCGCCTGTAGCGCGGCCATCGTGGGACAAGCCTGCTAACAAACGCAGCACCGCCTTGGTGCATTTTACCTGTGCAGCAAGCGCGCATGTTCCTAGAGAAAACGAGCCAAGCACATAACCCCTGAGAGGCGTTCTCCTGTTAAATATTCTTTTGCCGACTTTTGCTGCCTGAAAAAAGAGACTATGATAGTTGTAACTGGAGCAGCGGGGTTCATCGGTTCCTCTCTGGTGCGTCGGCTCAACGACGCAGGCTACACCGACATCGTTGTTGTGGATGAGTTCAGCCGCGCCGATAAGCTGCGCAACTTAGCTGGAAAGGCATACCGCGAGCAGGTGCATCGCGACGCTTTTCTGGCCTGGCTGGGCCAACACCGACGGTCGGTAGAAGCCGTCTTTCACCTCGGCGCACGCACCGACACTACCGAACAAAACCGCGCTATCTTCGATGCCCTCAACCTGCATTACTCGCAGCAACTCTGGCAGCGCTGCGCCGACTACGACCTGCCTTTCTTCTACGCCAGCAGTGCCGCCACCTATGGCGCCGGCGAGCAGGGCTATACCGACGACCACGCCCGCCTCCCGCTGCTGCGCCCGCTCAACCCCTATGGTCAAAGCAAGCAAGATTTCGATGTATGGCTGTTGCAGCAGGCCCCTCAAGCCAGCATCCCTTGGGCGGGCTTCAAGTTCTTCAACGTATACGGCCCCAATGAATACCACAAAGGCCGCATGGCTTCGGTCGTCTTCCACACGGCCCAGCAAATTCGCGCTACCGGCGCCATGCGCCTCTTCCGCTCGCATCGCCCCGACTTCCGCGATGGCGAGCAAAGCCGCGACTTCATCTACGTCAAGGATGTCGCCGACGTATTGCTGTTCTTCTTAGAAAAACGCCCGCCCAGCGCCATCTACAACTTGGGCACTGGCCAGGCGCGTACCTTCCTCGACCTGGCGCTCAACACCTTCCGCGCCATGGACGCCGAACCCAACATTGCTTTCATAGATACGCCTGCAGACATTCGCGACACTTACCAATATTTCACTCAAGCCGACATGAGTAAGCTGCGTCAGCAAGCTGGATACACCGCACCTTTTTACAGCCTGGAAGACGGCATTGCTGACTACGTGCGCGGCTACCTGCGCGACTTGCGCTACTGGTAAGGATAGTCTCTCCTGCGGTGTCAGAACAAGTTCACGTACCCTAAGTGGAATTTCGGCGTGCGCCAGTCAAAGGTCTGATCGGTATCGCGTTTGCCCACAGCGATACTGATGCCAAAAATGCCGGCCTGGGTCTCGACATTGAGGCCGGCGCCGATACCCCACGGCCGCAAAAAGAAGCGGTTGCGATCCGTGAGATTTTCTACATAACCCAAGTCGGCAAAAGCCGCCCAGTAGGCATTTTGCCCGGTGAGAAGGCGCACCTCCGCCGTGGCCACCGCGAAACGGGTGGCAAAAAGGCTTTCCTCATCAAAGCCTCGGAGAAGCTTATGCCCGCCCAGGCGGTACTGTTCGTTGGCAAAGAAAGGCCTATTGGCGAAGAGACCGCCAGCGTGCAGGCGCAGCAAAGCCGTC
>JBEQAD010000261.1:0-2831 GCA_041640515.1 Saprospiraceae bacterium
TGATGGTGTCGGCGTGGAGTTGTTTTTGGAAGATGTCTGTGGTGGTGACGAATGAGCCGACGGTGCCGTCTATTTTTTTGTAGCTGGCGTTGTCGTCGAAGATGGGCGTGCCGGTAAATCCGAACAGTTGGGCGTTGGGGAAGAACTCCTTGATGGCTTTGTGGTTTTCGCCGAACTGGGAGCGGTGGCACTCGTCGAAGATGAAAACGATGCGTTTATGGCGCAGGGGTTCCAGGCGTTGTTTGTAGTTGTTTTTGTTGTTGGGGTCTAAGGCGAGCCCCAGTTTTTGGATAGTGGTCACGATGACCTTGTTGGCGTAATCGTCGGAAAGCAAGCGCCGCACGAGGGTTTCGGTGTTGGTGTTTTCCTCCACACAGCCCTCTTGGAAGCGGTTGAACTCTTCGCGGGTTTGGCGGTCGAGGTCTTTGCGGTCGACGACGAAGAGGCATTTTTCGATATCGGGGTTGTCTTTGAGGAGGACGGAAGCCTTGAAGGAGGTCAGGGTCTTGCCGCTGCCGGTGGTGTGCCAGATGTAGCCGTTGCCGCGGTTTTGGTGGATGCACTCCACAATGGCTTTTACGGCGTAGATCTGATAGGGGCGCATGGCGAGGAGTTTCCGCTCGGTTTGCACCAGCACGATGTATTTGCTGATCATTTCGGCTAAGTGGCATTTGCTCAGAAACTTCTCGCAGAAATCGGCCAGATGGGTGATTTTTTTGTTGTTTTCGTCGGCCCACTGGTAAACGGGTAGGAACTGCTCGTCGGCGTTGAATTGGAAGTGCTCGCTGTTGTTGTTGGCGAAGTAGTAGGTGTTGGATTGGTTGCTCACCACGAACATCTGCACAAAGCAGAGCAGGGAGTTGGTGTAGCCGTTGCCCGGGTCGCCTTTGTAGTCCACAATTTGCTGCATGGCCCGGCGGGGGCTGACGTCCAGGCTTTTCAGCTCGATTTGCACCACCGGGATGCCATTGATGAGCAGGAGCACATCGTAGCGGTGGTGGCTGTTTCGGGTGTTTATCTTCAGTTGGTGGACGACCTCAAAATCGTTTTTGCACCAGTCTTTGATGTTCACCAGGCTGTAGTGCAGGGGCGTCCCGTCCTCTCGGGTGAAGGTGTTGATTTCGCGCAGGCGCTTAGAGGCGGCGAAGACGTCGGCGGTGATGATCTCGTCGCGAAGCCGGGCAAATTCGGCATCGGTCAGGTTGACCCGGTGGAGCGTCTCAAACTTTTGGCGGAAGTTCTTTTCGAGGGTTTCCCTATCCCGTATGTCCGGCCTGAAGGTGTATTTCAGGTCGGTCAGCTTATCTATCAATCGGTCTTCTATTTGTTTTTCTTTCATCATTCGAATTTTAAGTCGGCCAAAATTAGTTTCTTTCCATGAGAAGCATCGGACTGCTCGTTGGCAAAACGAGGGAGGCGCGATGGAGAAAAGCTGGCGATGGCCTATGCGGCTTCAGTCCGCCCTTTCCACCCGCAGCTGGTCAATGGCCAAAGGCTGGGAGCTGCCAGCATTCCAAAACATAACCTCAGCCCTGTCGAAAGGCTTTTTGGGCAGCAGGACGTCTATGTAGATTTCGCGGGTTTCGTGGCCGTTGAGGATGCGGAAGACGCGGATGCTATGTTCGGATACTGTTTGTTCGCCGTATTTAATTTTCACAATCATTTGGGCCATTTTCCAGGTGTTCCATTCTTTGTCCAGCGAGCGAAAGACGGCGATGGCGCGCAGTTTTCGGCCGCCCTGCGCCGAGAGAGGGAAAGAGAAGGCCTCGCTCATCTCTCGGCCGGCGCCGAGGCACACGGAGCGCTTGCCTTCCACCGGAGGGATAGGGCACTCAGGCCACTCGCTGGCGTCTTCGAAGTTGTTGGCATACACCAGTTGCACGTTTTGGCGGTGTTGGCCAAAGTCGTGTCGGGTATCCAACAGCTTGCGCGCATCGGGAGGCACGTCGTAGCGCAAGAAGATGCGCCAGAAGTAGGCGCGCGTCATGAAGCTGGGCTCCAGGAGGCCGCCTCGATGCGCTTGATGGGTGAGCCAGAGGTTGTAATAAATGAAAAAGACACACACGGCCGCCATGGCGTACTTCCACAGCGGCTTGAACGACAGCCCCTGCGTGACGAAGGCAGCCAGAGGGAAAGCCAGCACGGCGTAGCTTTGCACCATAGCCCGCTGCCCCAAGCTGCCGCCGTACCACCAGATGTCCCAGGCAAAAGTGACGTACACAAAGAGGCAAAAGAAAACGACTATGCCCCAGAATAGGCTGCGGTGCTGCCGGAAAAGCGGCCAAAAGCCGATGACGGCCAGCGCCATCATGGGAGTATATACCAGCCAACCCGCCCGGATGCTGAATATCCCTTGATACAGGTGGGGCCTTAGCCAACTAAAGCCCTGGTCTTCGTAGCTGTACACCAGCCACTCCCCGCTGACCACTTTCCAATAGAGGACCTGCAGGCTGCCCATGAGCCCGCAGGCGACGACAGCCAGCGCCAGGTGTGCCCTATGCTGGCGCCAAAAGGCGATGCGCTGCCTGAAATCAGCCCAAGAGCCGATGCCCCACAGCAGCGGGATGAGCGCCGACCACAGCTCTGTCGGGCGCGTCAGGGTTGCAAGCCCGACGAGTAGGCCAATGCCGGCCGCACGGGGTAGGGTAGGGCGGCGGTACCACGCCACCGTCAAGGCCACCAACGCCGTGTACAGCGTAAAAAGATAGTTGTGCGTCATGGCGCCATTGATGGCGGCATAGTCTAGATAGTTGGTGCCCAACACCAGGAGCAGCAGCGTAATGGCCACAGCCTTATCGCCGAAATACTGCAGCAAATTGCGCCGCAACAAC
>JBEQAD010000261.1:2841-4364 GCA_041640515.1 Saprospiraceae bacterium
CACAGCCCCAGCAAAGCAACAAGCAGACTGCCCAGCCCTATGGCCATCTGGTAGGGCCGCGAAAAGCCATCAGCCGGATAGCCCAACGCCGGCGCCAACGCATGCGCTATCCCAAAAAACGGCAAATATTGAACGGCAAGCCCACAGGCGTACTTCATCACGTAGTTGCCCGAGCGGTGCTTGAACGCCTGATTGGGCGCATCAGAAGGGCGATACTTTTCGTGAATCTCCTCTCGAAACCTTACCTGCTTGATGTCCTTGTAGATGAAGAGCGCCGGCAAGTAGAGATAATAACCGGACACGTCCCAGCTGAGCGTGGCCTCCGTCCATTCCTTGTTCCACTTGGGATAGTATCCTATGCCCACCGTTAGAACGACCAAAGCGCATACCCAAAAAGAGACCAACGAGTGCCGAAACTGCATCACAGTGCGTTTTTCTGCATGTCTGGGCAAACATACAAAGGCTATCGCCATTCCTCCTTCCCACTGGAAAATGCGAAGTCTCCAATGGTAAAGTCACACCAAGGCTGCCGACGCCGACCTACTGTACCGATAGGCACAAGCCCAGCAAATCGAGGAGGTTAAAAAATTGTATGTTGCTCAACTTCAGAGCATTTAAAGTGTTTCACGGGTATGAAAAGAGTCCTAATCTTCACCCTGTGGTTGTTTCTTGCGGTGTTCGCTCGAAGCCAATCGGCTACCAACGGTTATGTGCGAGCGATGCAACAGCAGGTGGATGGCATAGACACCTTGCACACGACGGCAGAGTGGGTGGCCCGTGCCCAGGCCTTTGAGCGCATCGCTCAAGCCGAGCCACAGGAGTGGCTGCCGCTGTATTACGCCGCTTTTTGTTACACCCAAGCGTTCAATTTTGAAGACGACGAGAAACGGCAGAAGCACTATTGCGAACAGGCCGAGCATTTCATTGCCCGCGCCGAGGCGCTGCAGCCTAACCATTCCGAAATTATTTTGCTTAAAAGCATAGCTGCCTCGCTTCGCCTTCGGCTTAGCCCCTTGTTAAATGGCCCTCGATACGGTCGCTGGGCCGATGAGCTGCTCAACCGGGCCCAACAGCTCGACCCCAACAACCCGCGCGTGTATGTGCACTGTGCTTCTCAATTATACTTCAAACCCGCTATTTGGGGAGGCGATAAGCAAAAGGCGCGCGAGATGGTGGAAAAAGCCGAACAGAAATACAAAACCTTCCGGCCCGCTTCGAGCCTGCATCCCGACTGGGGACGCACTACCCTACGCTACCTGCGCTCGCAAATGACCCAAGAGAAGGAGTAGACTTCGTGTAGTACAGAGGTCTTAGATTCGCCCCGAAATTGGATTATTGCCCTCAGCGGGAAAGGATAGCCCTGGGTACATCGCAAGGGGCACGTGAAAAAAGATGAGCCTTCCGTCAAGACATTTGAAAGTGCCGGCCGATGGGTGGGCTGGGCTTAGGCAACACTGGGCAGTCGATGCCACGGCTGGGTTCATCATATTTTTGCTGGCGCTACCTCTCAGCCTTGGCATTGC
>JBEQAD010000262.1:0-4361 GCA_041640515.1 Saprospiraceae bacterium
AGGGGCAGCGGTTGGCCAGTCTTGGGATCGGTCTGGCTGGTCAGCACCGGCCAATGCTCGGAGATGATCGACAGCACGGGGCCGAACGTGCTGATGTACAGGTCCACGCCACGAATGCCCGCCTGTTCGAATTCCCTGGCCTTTTCCCGCGCCTTATGGCGCACCATGCCCTTCAAGTCGTCCCACCAGGCCGGTTCGACGTGCTCACTGGCGCGCACTCCGCACATTTTGAGGACGCCTATTAGGAGGTCGAGCGGGCTTTTGATTTGCACGTGGAAGAAGCGCTCCTCGAAGAAATGCTCGCTCTTAAGCAGCTGCTTGAGCATGGGTAGAAGTTCCCAGTTGCTGCCTCGGAACGTCGCCGCCATTTCCGCGACGATGGCGGGATCGGGCGTGTGAGCCACCAGGTGGCGATACAACTTGCCGGCAATGAACTCGGCCACCTGATGGGGGCGCTGTTGGAAGATGAGAAGGTGGGCCTCATCGAAGTCAAACGGCCCGGTGGCTCCGAGAATGGTCTTTACTCCGTTATCGTGTTTGGAAGGGTCGAAGTAGTGCGGTGTGCAGTCGTTGAACGAAGCTCGCCAGCCTGTCATCGCGCGGGACATTTCTACGACATCCATCTGGGTGTAGCCCTTCCCTTCTCCTAAGGTAAACAGCTCCATCAGCTCGCGCGCGTAGTTCTCGTTAGGATTACCGGCTTCGTTGACATTGCCGTTTAGGAAGACCAGCATGGCTGGGTTTTTACCCATTTCCACCGCAAAATCTCGAAAGTTACCCAACGCGAAACGGTTCAGCAGTTCGTAATACTTCCACGTATAAGCGTTGCAGCCAACGATATAGATTTTGGTAACGAAGTGGTTCAGCCAGAAGTGAGCCATTTTGGCTCGCACCCCTTCGTCGAGCATTTCCGACAGCCAGCGGTGGCGTAAATAGCGGCGGTGCTCTTCCACCTTGGTGAAACTCCCGGCGTAGTCGTCGGTAGTCCAGTTGCTCCAGTCTTCCGGCTGAGGTGGCGCAGGCGGTGGCAGAGCGGCAGCCTGGTCGAGCAGGTGATCTACCAATGCCGCAGGGTGCATGGTCAACCCTTGTTGGATGTCCTCGTACGATGCGCCGAAGCCCAGGCGACGATACAGATGTGCTACGCGCTGTGCATCCCAGGGCTTGGCTGCGGACGGCTCGTAGGGCTGCAACGACGCTGCGCTTGTGGCGCCGTTTGAGCGTTGGAGCAAGGCAAATACGGCATCAGGCATAAGCGCTGGTTTGAATGGTGGGAGATGAACAAAGGTACTTTCTCTTCTGCGGGTTTGTTCAAGAAAAAGCCACATTGTCCGCTTCCCTACGCTTTACCTAAGCAGGCGGACAAAGAAAAAGGCCACACACCCTCTACCCGCAGTGAGGGTGCTCTTACTGTTCTTGCAGTGCTTCTTTTAATGCCTGCCTGAGCCTTTCTACTAGTTGCCGCCGCAAGTTTTGGGCGCGGGCAGAGGCCTCTGGCACCTCTCTAGCCCAATGCCGAGCGCGGGCAGCGGCTTTCTCCAGCTTAAAGGCGTCGAGGTAGTGCTCTACCAACAGCCCTGACGCTGTCAGGGCGAGAAGTGCCAGCCATGCCAATACTTTCGAAAGCCCCCACCATAAGGCCGTCCGGAAAGCCGCCCAGCCATAGAGTGGAAACACCACAATACCCGCTGTTATCATGACCGTCGCCGAGTAGCCAATGTAGAGATCGAGCCGGCGGTTGAGCCAGTAAGGGATGTAGCAAGGTAAAAACCAGAATGCATAGCCCACCGCAAACAGCGGAAAACTCAGCACCAGACCTATTCGTCGCCACAGCCGGCCTTGCTGCTCGCGCTGGCACAGGGCTGCGTCGGGCAAACCCGCCTTATCGAGCAGTTGGCGGTACTCGATGGCGGCATGCACCAGCGCGGCATCGGTCAGGTGGTGACGGGCTAAGTGTTGAGAGCGGTTAAAAGCGGCTTTTTGCGAGATGGGCTGCTCGTTTTGCAACACTTCCTCCCACAAAGTCAGCGCTTGCTCACCCGTCTCGTCGCCAGTGTGAATACTCAGATGCTTCAGCTGCGCCTCCAGGTGTTGGGTTAGCCCCTCGATAGCGGCAGCAGGGTCGGTATGCCAGACGTCGCGCCAGTCAGCTGGGCGCACGGGTGGTCCGGCATTTACCACAACATCACTGCGGAAGCGATGTGGGGCTGAATACGACAACCCTACGGGCACAATTACAACGCCCAACCGCCAGCCGTTTCGGGCCTCTGCGCCCAGAGCAATGCGGGCCGTACCTGTCTTAAGAGGACGCACGAAGCGATTCATCCAGCTGGTGCCCTCCGGTGCGATAAATAACACGCCGCGGCGTTCTAAATGCTGAAAAGAGGCTTCAAAAGCTTGGCTATTGTCGCGTTCCTCGCCTGGTCGGACATCCTCCGGGCGCATCACCGGAATACAAAATAAGCGCGATAAAAGCCATCGACTCACTGGGTGGCGAAATAGGCCGTAATTAGCTAAAAAGAACATCTCCTGGCAAACCTCCAGTGCTGGATGGAATACGTCCATAAGTGTGCTGGGATGGTTAGCCACTACAATCGCCGGCCCGTCGAAACGAAAATGCGGACGCCCTAACACCAGGCGTCGCCGGTAAAAAATGCGCACGCTGATCCAAACAACAAGGCGTAGGACAGCGTAAATCAATCGAAAAAAGAGGGGAATAGGAGCGTTTCGGCAGGCCACAAGTAGAGACAAAGCGAGATGCGGCAAATGTAGCAGCCGCTTTTCAACTCTGCAGCAGCTATGCTCACAAAGCCAGTTCTACCACCTCACTTACGGCATAGCCGATGCAGGTATTTACCAAAGCGCCGGGCCCTTCGCGTTTCGTTTGCTCCACAAAGTCCACGTCCACCTCACCACGCACACAGCGGGCCAGACAGCTCAGGCAGATGCCGCTCTTGCAGGTATACGGCAACGAGACGCCCTGCCGTAGCGCTCCCTGGAGAATGGTTTCGCCTCCAAACGTCTCGAACTCCTTGCGCTGCCCATCGCGCAGCATTACAACAATGCGATGGCGGCGAGAAAGGTCAATTTCGCGGGAGCGGAGCCGCGCATCGGGTGTGAACGTCTCCTGGTGAATGCGCTCCTCAGGGAAGCCCAGCGCGCGCAAGGTCATGCGAGCCATACGCATTAGAGGCACAGGCGCACACAGAAACGTGTGCAATGCCTGGCGAACGGCAGGCCCCGTTTTGCCTCCGGTAAAGGCCAGCAGATGTTTTTCAAAAAGGCCATTGTTCAAGTGCGCGTGTTCGGCATTTGCCTGGCCTTTCTCCCCGCTAAAGAAATAGGTCACCCAAAACCGCTCGGGCCATTGGGCTATCCAGGCATCTATCTGTTCTTTGAAAATGGTGTGCTTGCTATCCCGATTAGCATACAGCAAACGCACGGGTACAGTTGCCCAGGCTTTTTTTTGAAAGATGGCCTTCAAATGACTCAACACCGGCGTAATGCCGCTGCCAGCGGCTACGTAAAGCAGGCGGCCGGGCGTCTGCTCCGGCAGCAAAAAACGCCCCGCAGGCTCTGCCGACTCCAATACATCGCCCTCGCGCACCTGCTGCACCAGCCAGGTGGAAAACAAGCCGTTAGGTATGCGCTTCACTGTAATGGCGGGCAGCGCATCCACGCCCGGACAGCTGCTGAAGGAGTAGGCACGGCGCTCTTCGCGCAGGTGAAAAGTGCGCACCACCGGCAGATATTGGCCAGGTTGGTAAGCGATGGGGCCACCCTCGAGGAGCTCCAACTGCAGCGTTACTGCTTCAGGAGTTTCTTGCCGCTTTTCGGCAACGCGCCATCGCCATCTTTTTTCCATAAAATACTCAAAAACGACCTTGAACGGCTCGCTGCAGGGTTTCTAAGTAGGGGATAAAGTGCACCTCCAAGGCATGCCGCGGCCGCTTCAGAAAGGCGCTCTCAATGCGCTGCCCTTCAGCGTAGGCCTGCCGGCGCCAATCGGTGGGCAGCTGCACACGCCCAGTGAGCACACGCGCCACCAACCGAGCCTGCACTTCAGACAAAGGCCAGATACATCCCTGTGGCTGGACCAGGCCGATGAAAAAAAGAGTCGGATAGTCGGGATGAAATACACGCAGATACAGGGGGATGGCGGTGGCTTCTTCCCACCAGATAACCTCAGGCCGGAAAAAGGGGAAATGCACGCGATAGCCGGTGGCTGCCACCGCGACGTCGTAAGCAGAGGCGCTGCCGTCAGCGAAGTATACCGTTTGTCCTTCGACGCGGACAATACTCGGACGCGGTCGCACTTTACCGTGTCGGATTTTTTCCAAGAGCTCTGAATTGAGCGTTGG
>JBEQAD010000263.1:0-4351 GCA_041640515.1 Saprospiraceae bacterium
GCTGGGGTCGCGCTGGGTAGAAGAACCATTAGGGACGCCAAAGTTCCAGCTCCATTGGTTAATGCCTCCTTCACCGTAGGATAAGTCTTTAAAGCTCACCGGACCCGCCACGCAAGTGTCGTAGGTAAAAGAAAAATCCGCCCGGATAGAAGGGAAGATGTTGACCATGATATAGCCCGTATCCGAGCAAGGCTTGCCTGGATTCAGGATGAGAATACCTGAATAAGTACCGGTGTCGGGGAAGGTAACCGTGGCGTCCCAGTTCTGTTTGTCTACAAACGTGGAGGTTTTCAGGTTAAAGCGCCATTCCCACTCAGAAATCTGATTGCGCTGAACACTAAGGTTTTGAAAGGTAACGGTATTTCTACCACAGGAGTTGATTACAAAGCGCTTAGGCCCAGCTATACTATCGCTGCGAATGTTGGCCAGCACCGTTGGAGAACATGCAGCTACATTAAATTGGAAATCGCGCCGCACTTCAGAGAGCAGCGTAGCACCTCGGTATTCCTGAATGCAAACTCCTACTACAAACTGACCCAATACCGTAGGAGTACCTGTTATCACACCCGTCTGCGGATGGATGGCCAGCCCTGGAGATCCATCCAGCGGGTTGGTAGCGCTGTAGTTAGGCAAGACAAACGGCACCTGGTTGAAGGGTGGCCCACAAGGGGGCGTAGGCACAGCACCATTGCAGCTGAACAACCCCGGCGGATTCAGGATAGGGCCGCCGCCTTGCAGAGGTGCGCAAAGGCTGTAGGTAATAAAATCGCCATTGGAGTCGGAGGCCGAGTGGTCAAACACCAGAGGCACGTTGGCGCAAATGATGATGGGTGGGAAATTGTTGAACGTCGGGCTGCTGTTGCGCAGTTGCTGCGCAGCTGGGGTGAGTTCCACGTAATATGTCGCCCCTACATCGCCGGGCGCTACAATATTGCGAATGGTTTGGTTACGGCAGCAACGCTGATAAACAATAAAGTAGCTTTCACCAATGACAGGTAAAGCACGCTCAAAAGTATAGATGCCTTCCTCTACGCACACCACAGGCAGCTGAGTTACGCACGGGGGGGGCTCTGGTGTCAGGCGCCGAATAGAAGGCGAAAAAACGCGAAAGGACTCGACTAACACATTGTTATTGAATGTGCCGCGGTAGATGGCCATTTCTGCTGGGTTATCATAGCCCGCGCCTCCACCTAAACAGTCTCGGTAGACCTTCATAGTAAAACGGTACACATTTTGGCCGGCAGCGTTGGTGCTGAGGTATTCGTAGGTAATTTCGCCACCGATAATATGACGGGCACATAGAGGAACTACTGGCACTAAGGTCAACAGAAGCAAGGCATTCTGGTAAAAGAGGCGATAATTGAGCATATTCGTTGAGTGTGTATAGGTGTCGTAAAAAAGGCAGAGCTTTGACCTTCTTTTCCGACTAAAGTAACGACAAAGAAACGCAAAGAGTTGATCATGTTTTTGCTAAGGGATGACATTTCACAGATTGCTCAAATCGTGCTTCGGGGAGGGCTTATTTGTTACCCAACAGACACCATTTGGGGTATTGGCTGCGACGCCCTCAACGAAGAGGCGATTGCACGGCTGTCTATCTTGCGCGAGCAACCCGCCGGCCAAGGGTACATCGTGCTAATGGACAGTATCGAAATGCTCAAACAGTACGTCCGCTGTATGAACCCGCGCGTAGAGACGCTGCTGGCCTATCACCAGCGCCCACTCACCCTTATTTATACCGACCCTATTGGGCTGCCTCCCGCTGTCAGAGCCGCCGACGGCTCAGCAGCCATCCGCGTTACCCTTGATGAATTCTGCCAGGCGCTCATCCGCGCTGTAGGGCGACCCATCGTCAGCGCAGCGCCTTGCAAGGCTCATGAACCTTACCCTTCCACCTTTGGCGCCATCAGCAGTGACATTCTGGCTGGTGTGGACTACGTAGTCAAGCATCGGCAAGAAAGCCGAGAGCCTCAACAACCCTCCACCATTGCCCGCATCGATCGGACCAACGAGCTGGAGTTCCTGCGCGAGTAACAGCCCGCCGCAACTCCCTCATTTTTCCCGCATCCTAAACACTTTTGACCGCTGCCGGCGTTTAAGAAGCTTAAATAGAAAACCATGGCGATACAAAATTTACTCCCATTCCTGCTGCTTGGGTTAGCCATTGCTGTGAATGCGCAAAACCATGCTGACTGTGTGACGGCTATGCAAATTTGCAAAAAACAGGTCTATCACATTGACCGGCTAGGCGGTGAGGGCAACGATGTAACAGAGGCAGCTTTTGTGCCGTGCTTCCTCAATGGCGAAAGTATGGGGCAAGCCGAAGAAAACTCTATATGGATAACCTTTGAGATAGAAAAAGGCGGCACCTTAACCTTCACGATTGTTCCGCACCGCGAAGACGACGACATTGATTTTGTTGTCTATCGACTGCCCGGCGACGGCAATTGCCGCTACAAACAAATCGTGCGCTGCATGGCCGCTGGCGACAGTAATGCCAATGCCCGAACCAGCCCTTGTATGGGCCCTACCGGCCTGCGCGAAGGCGAAACCGATACCAGCGAAGATGCTGGCTGCTCTGATGCCGGCGACAACAACTGGCTGGCTCCCCTGCGCACTGAAAAGGGCGAAAAGTACGTCATCCTGATTAGCAATGTCACTACCCGCGGCCCAGGTTTTAGCATCACCTTCGGCGGCAGCGCCAAATTACCCTGCGACGACGAACCTCCCCCAAAACCCCCGCGCGAAACCGCCAAAGCCAAGCCAACGCCTACTACTCCGCCGCCTGCGCCACCCGTGGCGAATAGCCCCCAACTACCCATCGAGGCCATCGAAGGGCGCAAAGTGGAAATCAAGGAAAACGTCAAGGTTAAATCGCGTACCCTCAAACTGCGCATTTGGGATAGCCAAATAGAAGACGGCGACGTGGTCTCCATTTACCTCAACGACAAAAAGGTCATCAGCAGCCTGGCTTTGACCAACAAACCTAAGGAGTTTGAAATTGAACTGCCGCCCGGGCGCGAACACCTGATTACCCTGTATGCCGAAGACTTCGGCAAGGCCGAACCCAACACCGCTCGGGTAATCATCAACGACGGCTATCGCGAGTACACGCTCGATTTGGTCTCCGAGCGCCAAAAGCAGCAGAGCGTCAAGATTATCGTGGACTGAACCAAGCCCAAAACCGCTCGGCATCTCCTTGCTTTGGCTCAACCAAAGCAAGGCCGTGTTTTACCTTTGCCCGCACTATTTGTTGGTTAAGATACCATGAGCGACACAGCACCCATTCGCGGCGAAGAGAGAGAGCCGCTCAATTTCATTGAAGAAATCATCGAGGAGGACCTGCGCCACGGACGGTGTACGACCATCCAGACGCGCTTTCCACCCGAACCCAACGGCTACCTACACATTGGCCACGCCAAGAGCATCTGCCTCAATTTTGGCCTTGCTCAAAAGTACGGCGGCAAGTGCAACCTGCGCTACGACGATACCAACCCCACCAGCGAAGAGCAGGAATACGTGGACAGTATCTTGGCCGACGTGCGCTGGCTGGGTTTTGAGCCTGCTCGCGTGCTCTACGCCTCCGACTATTTCGACCAGCTGTACGAGTGGGCCAAAGTGCTCATCCGGAAAGGATTGGCTTACGTCGACTTTTCTACACCCGAAGAGATTGCCGCCCAAAAGGGCAGCCCTACTGTGCCGGGCACACCCAATCGCTACCGCGACACCTCGCCTGAAGAAAACCTCGCTCTCTTCGAACGGATGAAAAACGGAGAGTTCCCCGACGGTCACTGTGTCCTGCGCGCCAAAATTGACCTGGCTTCTCCGAACATGCACCTGCGCGACCCTTACATGTACCGCATCAAACACGCCCACCACCATCGCACGGGCGACAAATGGTGTATCTACCCTATGTACGACTGGGCGCACGGCCAGTCCGACAGCATCGAGCGCATTACCCACTCCATTTGCACGCTAGAGTTTGCCCCACACCGCCCCTTGTACGATTGGTTTATCGAGCAACTGGGCATTTTCCCTTCTAAACAATACGAATTTGCCCGTCTTAACCTGACCTACACCGTCATGAGCAAGCGCAAACTGCTCCAGCTGGTGCAAGACGGTTACGTGAGCGGTTGGGACGACCCGCGCATGCCCACTCTCAGTGGCCTGCGCCGGCGCGGCTACACACCAGAAAGCATCCGCGAGTTCTCGCATCGCGTAGGTGTAGCCAAGCGCGAGAACATTATCGACGTTAGCCTGCTGGAGTTTTGCATTCGCGAAGACCTTAATCGCCGCGCTCTGCGCCGCTTTGCTGTGCTTCGTCCGCTTCGGCTCGTCATCTCCAACTACC
>JBEQAD010000264.1:0-4342 GCA_041640515.1 Saprospiraceae bacterium
TGGAGGTGCTGGTGGAGGACAGCCTGCGCGCTCAACTGCAGCGCTGGACCAAAGAATACCCTCTGCAAAAGCCTTGGTATCGCCGCCAAATGCTTTGGTTGGCAGCCGGTCTTGCGTTGGTGTTGGGCGCATTCTACTTTTTCTGGCCTTCAGAAGATAACCAGCCAAGCGCTCCAGTGGCGGAGACTCCTGAAACGCCCGCAGCTGCCCCTTCCTCTGCTCCAACGCTGCTGCAGGAGCGCACTGCTGAAGTGAGCCCAGCTCCTTCCACCTTCACCCGAGAGGATACGACACATCTGCTAACCGCTTTGGCGAGAAAGTATACTGAGCGTCCGACATTTAAGCAGACTATCGTCCGCAACGAACGAGAAGCACTCTCTGACATGGACTCTGCCTATTGGGCGTTAGAAAAGGGGCGATATTCCGAAGCCCTTCGCCGCTTGAGAAATATAACGCCCGGTGACGAGCGCTACATCACAGCGCAGCACCTCATCGGTGAGGTGCATTTTGCCAACGGCGCCTACGCCGAAGCTGTTCCTTTCCTGCGAAGGGCTGCTTCGACGGCCGATTACTTGCGCAAGAGTACGGCCGAATGGCAGCTAGCCATGGCCTACCTGCATATCGGCGACGCCAAGTCAGCCTTCGCTTTCCTCTATCAAATTAGAGCGGATACACAACATCCGTATTATCAGCAGGCCCGGCAGCTGCTTCGGGAAATCGAAAATAACCGCCGCTAAAACTCAGGAAGACAAGCGCTGGGTGCGCAGCCAACTTGGCAAATAGCGAAGCGCAGCCAACTCGCGATATTTGACGCGCACTTCTTCTGCTGGAGAGCCGAAATAGGTTTTGCCGCCCTCCAAAGATTTGGATACACCGGAACCTGCTAGCACAACAGCATTTCTCCCAATCCGGACGGCCTGGACAATCCCCACCTGCCCGTAAAGAATCACATTGTCCTCGATGATGGTTTCACCGCCAATACCCACCTGAGCAGCAAAGAGGCAGTTTTTCCCTACTACGACGTCATGTCCGATGTGGATCTGGCAGTCTAGTTTTGAACCGGCGCCGATGATCGTGTCGGAGCTCACCCCTTTGTTGATGGTACACCCTGCGCCAATGTCTACGTAGTCCTCGATGAGGACACGCCCCCCTGAGCGCCACTTTTGAAAAGAACCATCGGGGTGTTTTTTGAAATAGAAGGCATCACTACCGATGATGGTGTTCGGCCCGATGCAAACATGGGCTCCAATGATGGTGTGTTCACCAATGTACGTGTTAGCCTGGATATAGGTGTGTGCGCCGATGACTACGTTAGCTGCAATGACCACGCCCGGCTCGATAATGGCTGTCGGATGTATCTGGGCGCGATGGCTAATGGGCGCGGTACAAGGCTCAAAAGGCCGCTGCTCGCGCACTAATGTATCGTACACCTCGAAGGGGTTATCTACGACCAATATTGCCTTTCCCGGTGGACATGGTGCTGGTGCATTGAGCAGGATCACAGAGGCAGCACTATCCAGTGTTTTCTGGAAATATTTGGGTGCATCGCAAAAGGCAATGTCGCCTGGTTCCACTCGGTGAATTTCGTTAAGGCCATAGGCAAATAGACTATCGTCGCCGATTAGCTGGGCATTAAAACGCTCGGCGAGATGTCGCACAGGAATGGGTTGAGGAAACTTCATGGGTAAAAAAGCGGAAAGGAGAAGGAAAACCGGTCAAAGGTACTGGCACTATCTATCGGAAATGGCGCCAGTGAGGAGAAAAATGGCTGCTGGATTTACCAAGGCTCTGCTTGCTTGCGCCAAGACGTGCCGCGACCTTTGCTGCCGAAAATCGCTGCCTGCATGTCCACCTCGCCCTTGCCCATTTCAGCTGTTGTACTGACTTTCAACGAAGAACGCCAAATTACCGACTGCCTCCGTTCCATCGCAGGGCTAGTGGCTGAGGTCTTTGTGGTGGATTCAGGCTCTACCGATAGCACCGTCGTTATCGCCCAGCAAATGGGTGCTTGCGTAATGTATCACCCTTTCGAAGACTACAGCCAACAGCGCAACTGGGCGTTGGAGAACTTGCCTTTTCAATACGAGTGGGTGCTCCATTTAGACGCCGACCACCGCGTCACTCCAGCCCTTCATCAGACCCTGCGACGCACGTTTGAAGTGCCAATACCGGACGACGTAAACGGTTTTCTGGTAAGCCGACGCACCATTTTTTTAGGCAAATGGATGCGCTACGGCGGCCACTACCCGGTGTACCATGCCGTGCTGTTTCGCCGGGGCAAAGGCTTCTGCGAACTGCGCCGCTACGACCAACATTTTCGCGTGGAAGGCAAAGTTCTTAAACTTGCTGGCGATATAGAAGATATTGTCACCGAGTCGCTGCACCGCTTTACCGAACGCCACAACCTTTGGTCGTCGTGGGAAGCCGCCGAACAGGTCAATGCTGTTTCGTCCGACACTGGACACTTGGTAAAACCTAATCTATGGGGCACACCTATCGAGCGGCGACGATACTGGAAGCGGCTCTACGAGCGGCTGCCGCTGTTTGTACGCCCCTTTCTGTATTTCCTGGTGCGTTATGTCGTTCGATTAGGTTTTTTAGATGGGCGACGCGGGTTGATTTTCCATTTTTTGCAGGGTTTCTGGTTTCGTTTCCTGATTGATGCTAAGATTTATGAGCAACGCCGCCGAAGATGACTACACCTTAGGGCTGAATGCGTATCACGCCGATGCTGCTGCCGCACTTTTTCGCGGCAATGAGTTGGTGGTGGCCTCCGAAGAGGAGCGCTTTCGCCGGGTAAAACATTGGGCCGGTTTACCAACCGAAGCCATTCGCTTTTGCTTGCAAGAAGCCGGTATTGGCCTGGAGCAGGTGCGTAGGGTCGCTGTTTCGCGTCATCCTCTGGCTCGGTTAGGCCACAAGTTGGCGTACGTACTGCGTCGGAGACTTTGGTCATCTCAGTTGGCTGACCGCGCCGCCAATACCCACAGCGTGCTGAGCTTGAAAAAACACCTAGCTCAGCATTTTGGCTTACCGGCTAATCGCTGGCCGGCGCGGATGCACTGGGTAGAGCATCACCGCAGCCATTTAGCATCCACCTTCTGGGCATCGCCCTTTTCTCGAGCTGCGCTTTTGTCTGTCGATGGCATGGGGGATTTCACCTCGTGCATGTTGGCCACGGGCGATGCTCATCGCCTTCGCGTGCATCAGAGTATTCTTTACCCTCACTCGCTGGGCTTCTTCTACACGGCTTTTACCCAGCTGTTGGGATTTCCCCATTACGGCGACGAGTACAAGGTCATGGGGCTAGCTCCCTACGGCCGCCCTGTCTTTATAGAAAAAATGCGTCAAGTGCTCCGGCTAAAACCTGGAGGCCAATTTGAACTAACTCCTGCCTATTTCCGGCACTTCCACGAGGGGGTCGAAATGTCGTGGGAAGGAGCGCCCATCTTAGGCCCTCTTTTCACACGGCAATTGGTTGCCGACTTCGGGCCTGTGCGCCAAACCAGCGAACCTATTTCGGAGCGTCATTGCGACTTGGCAGCATCGGTACAGGCTGTAGCTGAAGAAGTTATCTTTCATATGGCCAAGCATTTGCACCGCATCACAGGGTTAAAAGATCTGTGTGTGGCTGGTGGCGTGGCGCAGAATTCGGTCGCTATGGGCAAGCTTCGCGAGCACACGCCATTTCAACGCATCTTCTTGCCACCTGCTGCCCACGATGCAGGTACCAGCATTGGCTCAGCGCTCTACGTGTTGCATGCTATGGAGCGTCGCCCGCGTCCTCTTTTTCAGCATCAGGCCTATACAGGCTATCGCGCGTTTGATACCGAAATCGAAGCCGTGCTGGGTAGCACTCCTTTTGTCTGGAAGCGCCTCGAAGATGAGGCCCTTTTCGAGGAGGTAACCACCTGCCTTCTTCAAGGTGGTGTGGTAGGCTGGTTTCAAGGACGAGCAGAATTTGGTCCGCGTGCCTTAGGCAATCGTTCTATACTGGCAGACCCACGCCAACCCGACGCGCGCGAGCGCATCAACAGCAAAATCAAGCGCCGTGAAAACTTCCGGCCTTTTGCGCCTGCCATCCTAGCTGAGGCTGTCTCAGAGTTTTTCGAAAATGCCGACGCCGTACCCTATATGGAGAAGGTGTATCCCATTCGCCCTGAAAAGCGAGGGGTGATCCCTGCTGTAACTCATGTGGACGGCACAGGGCGCCTGCAAACCGTGGCGCGCGACGCCAACCCGCGATTTTATCGCCTCATTGAAGTTTTTGCACAAAAAACTGGCGTACCAGTCCTGTTAAATACGTCCTTCAACGAAAACGAACCCATTGTCAACCGACCGG
>JBEQAD010000265.1:0-4337 GCA_041640515.1 Saprospiraceae bacterium
ATTTTTCTCAGCCAACGCGGTAAGAAAGATGAATGGGATGTTCGCCGTAGCGGCGTTCCTACTCAAAATATGAAGTACCCCAAAGCCATCCAGTTCTGGCATCATCACATCGCATAAAATCAGGTCGGGTTGCTCAGCAATAGCTTTTTCCACGCCCTTTTTACCATCCTCGGCACTGATAGTTTCATAGCCACTCAGATTTAATATCTCACAGAGGTTTTCTCGAACGTCGGCGTGGTCTTCGATGACAAGAATTTTCTTCTTCATGGATGAGTCTATTTTCTTTCCGCGATAAAAGTACAGCGACTGCCTAAACCCTGTGCTTTTGGCTTTGCTGTGGGTTGATGCAAATCACTCCGCATTTTGCCTGTAGTCATCCAGCACCCTCAGTCTTCCAGAGCACTTTTGTATAGTCAAAAAAAGAGTGTGTCATCTCTTCATCTTCTAAACATCGCAGCAATGAACGTTTTTGCTCCTGTCTCAACCATCATGTCTACCGATTTGGTGACCATCAGCCCGGAGGCCAACCTACGTGAGGCCAAGGAAATCTTCGATACCCATAGCTTTCACCACCTACCTGTCGTTCACTTTCGCAAAATCGTAGGCATCATCTCACGGACGGATATGGATCGCTTTGTTGGTGGCCTAAAGAAAGGAGCGGGCACAACTGAGTTGCTGGAAACAACACGGGTAGAGGAAATTATGACTAAAGGGCTAGGCAAGCTGGAACCAGACGACCGCATCAATGTGGCCTTGGAAATCTTTAGCAAAAATTGGTTTCATGCCCTGCCTGTAGTGCAAAACGACGAATTGGTCGGTATTGTAACGACACAGGACATCATTCGCACACTGCTCAATGAAAAGCCCAAAGAGCCTCACATGGTTTACGAAGACTTATAAATGCTGCAACGAGAGCGGCAACAAGTACTTCACCTACGAAGAAGGCTATTCACCGGCATCTTACAGATAGGGCATGTCAATCAAAATCCAAGGTACGATGGCTACTATTCAAATTATTGGGAGAGGAGATATGCAAATGCAGCACTTGCGCGAACAGGTGGCGCAAGCATTGGGAGAGTCTGCCCTAAAAGGAGAGGTGGAAGAAGTGTCGGAATTCAATCGGGTGTTAGCAAGCGGTGTTTTACGCACCCCAGCACTGATGATAGACGGTCACATTTTAGTAGAAGGTATTGTTCCCTCAGTGGAAGAGCTGAAGGCCTTACTCAACGACCACCAGCTACTCACCAGTAAATTGTATCGAATGAAACGTATTTTAGTAGGTACAGACCTCAGCCCAGCATCAGAGAATGCCGTTGTATTTGCTTGTCATTTGGCGCGCTTGTTGGGTGCTAATGTGGAGGTAGTGTATATCATGGACAGCATTTTTGAAGGCACTAAGGCGTCTCCGGCCAGCTTTTTGGCTAGTTACCGCAAAACGATGAAAGAAGAATTAGACGCCTTTATCCGCCGGGTAGCTAAACAGAGCGGAGCGGAATGCGTACCGGATGGCGAGTTAGAAAGCGAGGAAAAATCTCCGGGCAGTGCGGGGCCGCATGTGCGCGCGCGCATCGCATTTGGCTTTCCAGAAAATGTACTTTGCGACCTCTCCGAGCGCGCCGACCTGCTGATTATGGGCACCACAGGGCGTGGCAGCTTGGTGCGCAAGCTCTTTGGATCGGTGAGTATGGAAGTTTCTAAAAAGGTCAAAGCCCCCGTGCTGTTGGTGCCGCCACAGGCCATCTACAGTGGATTTCGGCATCTGTTGTACGCCAGTGATTTCGAGTCCGCTAACCCAGAGGCGATTGCGGAAACACTAGCCTTTGCTCGTCGTTTAGGGGGGCAGGTCCATTTTGTCCATGTTAGCCGCCCTGGAGAGACGAATTCAGAAACTCTGGAAATGCGCCTTCGAGAGATCAACAGCAAGGTTGGAGGCGATCCCCACTCCTTCTTTTTCAGCCGTATTACGGGCGACGATGTGGTGGAGGCTTTGCACGAATATGCTTTCGATCATCGAATAGACCTCTTCGTTTTTGTTACGCACAAGCGCTCTTTCTGGGCGGAGTTGTTGCATCACAGCATCACTCGGGAAATGCTGTTGCATACGAGCACACCAGTGCTGGTGATCCACACAGATAAGGGCGAGTCCACCTCATAAAGAGCGCTCCCTATTTACCAACTTTTCGCGCCGTAGCCCTGTTATAGAGGCTACTATGGAAAAACCGGGAGGCGAAAAGGAACCATCACACGCACCTCCGTTGGTAGAGGGGCGCGATTTCTATTGGGAAAAGGGGTTCATGGTGTTCACCGAAGCCTATCTCCTTCGCCGTGGTAAGTGTTGTGGGTGCGGCTGTCGCCATTGCCCTTATCGGAAACGCAAGCCCAAGCCTCCCCCTTGCGTCTGAAAGCGTTTAACGGAAAAAGCCCAGTTGCACTCCAAACGTCATGCGAGCTGTGGTGATACGCCCCGGACCATCGGTATAGATCTCCGGATCTTCACTGATGACTACACTAGGGCGGGCTATCAATCGGAAAAAATCTCGCGCCAAGAGGTTGAAACCTATACCCACCTCATAACTGCGCGTGCGCGATAGAAAGAGCTGATCGCGCCGAACGTACTGGAGAGGTGCCTGACGGAGCTCAGCGCCCTCGAAGATAACACGCTCCGGCGGAGCATCGCTAAAAAAGTCGAAGGATAGACCTGCATGCAAAAACACGCAATGACACCGATGGAGGCGATACTGCAACCGAATAGGCACGCTCCAATACGCCGGGCGAAAGGCGCGGAGCGTGGACACATAGTAAGGTACCGGCCGACCACCCTCTAGGCGCTCCACAATTCTGCCCGTCCAAGTGTAATACTCGTACGGGCGATAATACTCGCGCCCTATACCACCACCTATCGATAACCGCCCTAAGGACACATCAGTAACTACCGTTAGTATTAACCCGGGTATGGAACCAGCTTGGTATTGAGCAACATCAAAACTCGCTTCTATGCCAACTATCCATTTGCCAAAGCCCTTCTGTGCGAACAGGTTACCTACGCTCACCTCGAAGAGAACCAACCACAGGGAAATACGCCAATATGCCATAGTGCTTAGTTAGTGTTCAGAAAATCTTCGCGCCGCTTTTTTACCGCAGTACCGTCGCAACTGGTCTCTATTGACCCAAAAAATAGATAAGCCCTTTGTGCCGTTTAGGCAGCCGCTTAACTCAAGCGTCGCTCAAAAGTAACATACAGCACCATCTCTGTAAAGTTAAAAGTGCGACGCCACTACCTTTGTCGAACCTGATCGAATACCTATGGCCAATAAGAAAAGAAAACTGCCCCAGGAAGGCGATCCAGCTCCGCCTTTTGTTGCTCAAACGCAGAGGGGCTTAGTACGATTCCCTGAAGACTTTCTGGGTAGCTGGTGCGTCTTCTTCTGTCACCCCGCTAATTTCACTTCAGGGTGGCGGATGTATTCGGACTACCTGATACAAAAAGAACACTGGTTACAGGAGCGCAATACTCGCTTGCTCATGCTATCCAACCAGACAGTCTGCGGCGATATGTGGACCGATATTATAAGCCGCTACCTCAGCATGTGCTTCAAAGCACCTATTATCGAAGATACCGACAACCGTATCGCCGACCTTTACGGCATGTCACCCAGTCGGCAGATTTCTCCACCAGCACATCGCTTGTTGTATATCATTGACCCTGAAGGCATCATCCGCTATATCGTATGCCGGCCCTTACTCTCAATTCAGGAGTCGCTAGCCCAAATAGCCCAGGAATTAGAACGGCTTCAAAACAATATCACCTCTACAGAGCCTATAGAGCTCCCGCCTTCTCTGCCGTTCGAAAAAACTGAAGAGCGATTAGAGCAAGGATGGAAAGAGCACGACATGCGACCGGCTTACTTAAGCCGAAAAAAGCCCCATCCGAATTAATCCCACAGCATCTCGCTTTTCAAAAAATTAGAAGCCCTTTCTTGCTTCGACAAGAAAGGGCCTTTTCCTTCGTTGGCCCACAAGGATTCGAACCCTGACAAACAGAACCAAAATCTGCTGTGCTACCGTTACACCATGGGCCAAAACTCGAGGCTTAACTTCCAAAAGCAGCGGCAAAGTTAAAAGCACTACTAAAATTCGCGCAAGTGCTATCGCTTATTTTTTTTCTGCCGGTACCCGATACCAGTATTGCGTGCGGTAGAATGGCCCCAAATACCCGCGAAGCACCAGTACATTCGGGTCGCCTTCTTTGAGCCAAAACTTGCAAGTGTACCACTTGCCTTTTTCCGGATCCAGGATGCGCCCCGACTGCCAGTGGCCGTCTTTATACTGCATATTTT
>JBEQAD010000266.1:0-4317 GCA_041640515.1 Saprospiraceae bacterium
TTGAGGTTGGCCCCCCCGATGTAGCGGTTTACCTGCTCGCGATTGGTGACCAAAGCCACCGTCTCCAGGATATTCGAACCCACGGAAGGCACGGCCGGGTAGTCGCCTCCCGGGGTAGCGGGTTTTAGGTTAAGCCATGGTTTCGTGAAAGCGTGCGCATAGCCGATGGTCGTGTTGGTGTTCGAGTTGTTAAAAAAGCCTCTGTCCGCCTGCGAGTTGATGTAGTTGTTAGTGATTTGCACATCTATCCAATCATTGAAGCGATGGCTGATGTTGACGCGGCCCGAGATTTTTTTATAGCCGGTGTTGTCCACTAAGCCGCCCTCGTCGCGATAAGTGCCTCCGATGAAAAAGGCAGTCTTATCTGTCCCGCCTGAGACGTCTAAGCGCGTAGCCGTCAGCAGTGGGCGATTGTCGTACAGCTCCTTTTCGTAGTCGGTCAGGCCGTTTTGCTCAAAAAGCTGACGGTCGGCGGTGCCAAACTCCTGCTCTACCAGGTCAGCTGTCCAGTTCCGCATGCCTAACAAGCGGATGGGCTGACTGAAACCCAGCGACTGGGAAAGCGTTACGCGCGTCTGGCCTGACTTGCCACGCTTAGTGGTGATGATAACCACTCCACCAGCGGCGCGCGAGCCATAAATAGCTGCCGCTGAAGCCCCCTTAAGAATCTCGATGGTCTCGATGTCTTCTGGGTCAATGTCGGCAATGCGGTTAGAGGCATCGTCTTGGTTAGTCGAAGGATTGCCCCCGCCGGCGGCCGCCGATACGATGTTGGTGCCCAACGTGATAGCATCGTTGTTAACAAACACCCCATCTATGATGTACAGTGGCTGTTGGTTGCCAAAGATAGACGTTACTCCGCGCAGGCGGACAGAGAAACCTCCACCCGGTGCACCTGAATTGGCCCGAATTTCGGCCCCGCGAAACTTGCCGTATAAGGCGCCGTCCATCGTGCTCTGGTTGGTTATGCCCGTCAACTCTCTTGCGCTAATAGTAGCTACAGAATTGGCCAAATTCGCCCGCTTAACGCTGGTAGCCAGACCCGAAATGATCACCTCATCGAGGCCCGCAAAGTCCTCTTCGAGCGTAACCTCTACCCGAGGATCGGCCGACGACACTTCTACGCGCGCCGTCTTATAGCCGGTATACACGATGTTGAGCACGGCCGAAGAGCCTGGCGCTTCGATGCGGAAGTTACCATTAAGGTCCGTTGTCGAGCCTCGGTTGGTGCCTGCAACAGTAATGGTAGCACCGACAAGCCCTTCTCCATTGGCATCTACGACACGACCCGTAACCGTAAACTGCGCCATCGCAGCCTGCACTCCCAAGAACAGGAATGTAGCTGAAAGCACCATACGATAAAGTAGTTTGTACTTCATAACATAGAGCATTTTGTTTAATGAATAAAAAGATTAAAAATCAAGGCAAAATTAGAGCGATAACCTAAGATAAAACCGTTCTTATACGAAAAAACTAAAAATATCGGATTATTTATTTTTTTAAAACAATTTATCATTATATCTCGAATATGAATCCTTAACTCAAAATATTATTTTGAATCGATTTTGCATTAATTGTATCCCAATCTGCGCCTTGTTGGGTCATCGCCTAAAGGCTCTCCTACCTTTGCGCTGCTTGTCTTTTCGCTATGGATTTTTTGCTTATTTTTTTAAAGAACCCTATACCCGGCCAAGTCAAGACCCGCCTGGCGCGCACTGTGGGCCCGGATGAGGCTACGCGCATTTATCGGTTTCTGCTGGAAAAGACCCGTCAGGCAGCACTTCGGGCTTCTGCAACACAGCGCTGGCTTTTCTATGCTGACGGCCTGCCAGCAGTTGACGATGGCTGGTCGGATGCCGTTTTTACCAAGCATGTTCAATGTGCGGGCGACTTAGGCGAGCGCATGGCCGATGCTTTTCAGCGCGCTTTTGCTGCTGGTGCTGCTCGCGCCGTTATTATTGGCAGCGACTGCCCGGAGCTCAGTGACGAGCGGCTGAGTGAGGCCTTTAGCGCACTGGATCACAGCGACGCCGTCTTGGGACCTACTCCCGATGGCGGCTACTATCTGCTTGGGCTCCGCCAACTCCACCTTGCTCTTTTTCAAGGCATCTCCTGGAGCACGCCCGCCGTGCTGGCGCAAACCCTCGACGCAGTCCAGCAGCAAGGGTTACGCTACCACTTGCTGCCTCCGCTTGCTGACATTGACACAGAAGCCGACTGGTTGAGTTACCTTGCCCGACAATAGCAGACCAGGCATATCCGCCCAAAATTATCTATACGCCCAACCTATGCTGTCCCTGATCGAACTGCAGACCCTCCTGACTCACTACGCAGAAAAGTACCCTTTTCCAGCACAACCGGCAACCCTGTACGAGCCGTGTAACTACATGCTCTCGCTAGGCGGTAAACGCCTGCGTCCTTTAATGGCTTTAGTAGGGTGCCAGCTGTATACCGATGCTGTTGAGGTCGCCCTCCCTGCCGCCTGGGCGGTAGAGTTGTTTCACAATTTCACCCTCATCCACGACGACATCATGGATGCTGCCTCGCTGCGCCGAGGTCAGCCTACCGTGCATACGCGCTGGAATGCCAACACCGGTATTCTGAGCGGTGATGTGATGCTCATCTATGCGTACAAGCACTTGCTCCACACCGCCAACGCTGAAGCAGCGGCCGATTTGGTGCGGATTTTCAACCGCGTCGCCATCGAAGTGTGCGAAGGACAACAGCACGACCTCGATTTTGAGCAGCGCGACGATGTGTCGCTGGAGGAGTACTTGCGCATGATTGAACAAAAGACAGCCGTCCTCCTCGGCGGGGCGCTGGAAATGGGCGCCCGCTGCGCTGAAGCTCCCGCTACCGACCGCGAACACCTCTATCGTTTTGGATGCCTGGCCGGCACGGCCTTCCAAATTCAAGACGACTGGCTAGACACCTATGGCCAGACAGCTCGCGTGGGCAAGCAGATTGGCGGTGACATTTTGCAGAACAAGAAGACTTTCCTAGTGCTCAAAACACTCGAGCGGGCTACAAAGGCAGACCAGCACGCCCTGCGCCAGTGGCTGCGAACCCCTGCCGACACGCCGGGCAAAGTGGAGGCCGTACGCGCCATCTTCGACCGCTACGACATCGCTAAGTATGCCGCTGAAGCTAAAGCAAAGCTGCGAAACGCGGCCTTTGAGCAGCTGAACCGAATAAGTGCCCCCCTATGCCGACAGGAACCCCTTCGGCTGCTGGTGGAGCAGCTGTTGGAGCGAGACCAATGAATGTACCCTTTCCTTAGCGGTACATGGCTTCTATTTCTCGGCGAAACTTTTCTAAAATAACTCGCCGCTTCAGCTTCAGCGTAGGGGTCAGCTCGGCTTCAGTGCCATCGGCTTTGGCCGGCTCCCAAAGGCAGTCGAGCAGCGTAAAACGCTTAATTTGCTCGTGGCGCGCGAAGTGCGCATTGATGCGCTCGAGCAGCATCTCATAGCGGCGCTGCACTTCGGGTAGTCGGAGCATCTCGGACAGCTCCGTCCAAGCGATGCCGTGCCGCTCGCACCAACTGCGCAGCCCCTCTTGTGAGGGAATGATAAGCGCCGTTACATAGCGCAAATCGTCGCCTACTACCATAGCTTGCTCGACGAGAAAATGCTCTTTGAGCGCCGCCTCCAACGGTGCAGGTGCGACGTATTTGCCCTGGCTAGTTTTTAGGAGCTCTTTCTTCCGATCAGTGATTTTCAGAAACTTGCGACCGTTAGGGCCTTCTATCCACGCGCCCACATCACCTGTAGCCAGCCAGCGTTCGCCGTCGATGTAACGGATGACCTCGGCAGTCTTGTCAGGCTGCTTGTAATAGCCCACCATTATTCCTGGGCTTTTCGCCAAGATTTCGCCCTCTCCTGATTCAAGCTCGCCGCTGGGCTCTAGCATTACTTCTACGCCGTCAAGCAATGGCCCTACGGTGCCCAGTAGGGCGCCTTCCGGCTCCATGCGGCTGAAGCTGATGGCGGGAGCGGCCTCTGTCATGCCGTAACCTTCGCGTACTGGAATGCCCGCGGCGTTGAACGTGCGCATGACCCGAACCGGGCAAGCGCTGGCTCCAGTGATGATGGCTTTTACCTGGCCGCCCAAAGCCTGTCGCCATTTGGAGAACACCAGTGCATCGGCTATTTTCCAAGCTAGGGCTTTTAGCCCCTTCGGCCGATAGCCAAAGTACCATTCGTTGGTCAGACGCAAAGCCCAGAAGAAGAGAAGCCGCTTGAAGCCTTTCAGTTCACGCCCCTTTTCTATTATTTTATCGTACACTTTCTCCAACAAACGGGGCACGGTAGTGAA
>JBEQAD010000267.1:0-4298 GCA_041640515.1 Saprospiraceae bacterium
GATGGTCTTACCGTCGGCCTTCAGGCGCCGGAATACGGGGTGGCTGCTAAAGATAAGCCGTGTGAGAAAGTTTTCCCGAAAACGCGCCGACTTGTTGGCTTTGGTAATGATGACATAGTCCTTGATTGTGACGGCAATGTCACGCGTGAAAATCAGGTTCGGGATAGGGTCAAAGAGGATGCGGTCTTCTGGTTCCAGATAGCCCGTGATGAGGGTATCGGCCAGCTGTTCGGGCGACAACCCAGCGAGGCGCGGGATGAACGAATAGGGCAGCTCTTCGAAGTCGGTGATTTTGTTAATGACTTCGTACTTGCTCTCCTCGTCGCGTGTGCTTTCAGCTAACAAATCCCGCACTTCAAGTACGTTTTCCTTACCCAAAAAGGCCTGTAATACTCGGACGAAGGTGTCGTGCTCTTCCTGCATATTGGGCAGATGCACGATATCGTCGAAGAGCAATTCGCCGGCTCGTTTGGGGGTAATGCGCGCAATGCCTTCGTCGGGCCGGTGCACAATGACCTTCTTTAAGCGACCAATTTCAGAGTCCACGTATATGCGACTGTTGATGTCCATAAGTGCGATGTTATGCGTTGCAAGGTGAGGGTTAGAAGCCGCGCAAAGGTAGGACAAGCTTGGCGCAAGGACAGACAAGGAGATGAAAGGAGTGGGTAAAACTTGAGCCTTGCCTTCGAATCCTTGTGCTCTTAGCCCTATTTCACACGAAAACGGCAAAGCCGTTACTCGAGACAGTTAAGAGGCTCTGCCTCCTTCTGCAAGAACGCGGCATAGCGGTGCTCGCAGAGACCATAGCAAGCCTTCAGCAGCAGCCATCGAGGGTACTGCTATCTGTCTCTTTTCAGCGTGTGCGTTGTGGAAGGGCCGGACGCGCGCAGCCTGCTACCTCACCGCGCTGCTCACGCGCCGGCGGTGCTGTTCGGCAGCCCTTAGCACGCGATACGCCAGGCGCAGTGCCTCTACGCCCTCGCGCAGGGTAACAGGCGGTGGGCTACCCGATAGGATGCTGTGGGCAAACGCCTCTAATTCCGTCTGTATGGCATTGACCGGCACGCTTTCCGGGGCGTGCAGGTGAATCCACTTTTTTCCTTGTGAAGGACTCTCCCACTCAATCAGCTGCTCGGCAGGAGGCAGATTAGGTGCATGCGCATCAAACAACCGAATAACCTGAGCCTTTTTTTCTAAGAAGTCAAGGCTGATGTACGCATCGGGCTGAAAGAGGCGCATTTTGCGCATTTGCTTGAGAGAGATGCGGCTGGCCGTCAGATTAGCCACGCAACCATTGGCAAATTCTACGCGCGCATTGGCAATGTCGAGGGTTGGGCTGAGCACCGCCACACCACTCGCGCTGACGCTTCGAACGGGCGATTGTACCAGATGCAGCACAAGGTCGAGGTCGTGGATCATCAAATCTAAAATGACAGCTACCTCCGCTCCGCGCGGTTGAAAGGCGGCCAACCGGTGGCTCTCGATGAACATAGGCCGAAGGACTATGTCTTTGAGCGCCAAGTAGGCCGGATTGAAGCGCTCCACATGCCCAACCTGCACAACAACGCCGTGCTGCTCGGCCAAGCGAAGCAAACGCAGCCCTTGCTGCACACTCTGGGTGGCAGGCTTTTCCAAAAAAACATGCTTGCCTGCTCGAATA
Organism: Saprospiraceae bacterium; assembly: GCA_041640515.1. Lineage (GTDB taxonomy): Bacteria > Bacteroidota > Bacteroidia > Chitinophagales > Saprospiraceae > M3007. The sequence continues at coordinate 1,661 of JBEQAD010000267.1, forward strand.
GCCCGAGCTGCCAAAGCATAGTGGCTGGGCGTGGGGGTTACAATGTCCACCGCATCCACCTCTCGCAAAAGAGCCGCATAGGAAGGATAGTGCCGAACGCCCGAAGCGTTGGCGACCTCTGCAGCGCGGACAGCATTAGGCTCGTAAAAACCCACCACCTCCCACAGCGGCGACGCTAAAGCGCACTTGAGGTGGATATGGCCCAGATAGCCTACGCCCAACAGACCTAACTTAAGTTGGCTCATGCCGTCAACGGTAATACATAAGGACGGCTCCAAAAGCCGTGATGAGAACTAAGAGGACAGAGGCCATCCGAATGGTATAGTGAATGTGCCGGACAAAGGCTTCAATCTCTCGGCGGCAATGGGGATAGCGCGGCAGGATTTCTGCTTCTAAGCGCCGGCGATTGAACACGTGCACCGCCTCAAACTGGACGCGATGGCGCACTAAAATGCCGTACGTCTTCAGGACTTTGGCCCGAAAGTACACGTTAACAAACAGCAGGGCAACGAATAGCCCTATGAGGAGGCTAACGAGTATAGAATACATGCGGCAAAGATACGCCTTGCATGCAGGCGTGTAGAGGAGTGAAGTATTTTACCTTTGGCGCACGCTTCACGGCCAGTTGGATAGGTTGCTCAAGGGCGATGCTCACTTGCGTGGAGGCGAACGGCATTTCACTCATTCTCCTAAATTGACTACACTATGACGCGTTTGTTTTCTTTGTTACCCCTACTCGGCCTACTTTGGGCTGGATGTCAGCCTGCTGAAGATGCTTCTTGGGCAGCCTTTAAGCGCTGTGCCTCCAACGCCTGTGTGCAGGAGGTCTTGGCCGTTAAGGCAGCTTTGGTAAAAAATCCCAAGGTGTTGCTGAAAGATTTCCTGAAAACTTACGAACAAGGTGAAGACCACCTCATCGGATGGCTTTACCTGATGCGCGACAGCGTTCTGACCAACCCTGCTGCCGGCACATATGAGGAACGCGTGGCCATGCGCGACGAGATTTTGAGTGCGGTCCAGCCCTATGCCAACGATGCCCAATTGGGCGAGATTGCCCGCGTCATTGTGCAGGAATTCGAAGCCATCGCCTTCTTAGCAGAGCAGGAAGATGCCTTAGCCTCCCTCGAAAACCTGGTCTTTACAGGCACCTATACCCTGGACAGAGGCCCCTCCGGTGGCACAGGCGAACTGCACATTGCCGAGCAAGACGCCGACAGCTTGCGCTTCCGTCTGCTGGTGGTAGGGGCTGCTCCTGCCCATAATCAGGGCGAAATAGCCGGCGTCGCTGCGCGATTGTCTGCCCATGAGGCGAGGTTCTCCACCCAAGCGTTTGGCTCGGAGTGCGCCCTGCGCTTCAAATGGTCGGACGACGCCGTGCAAGTAAGCACTGAGAAGGGCGATGCTGCGGCCTGTGGCTTTGGCGCTGGCGTCGTAGCCGATGGAGCGTACCAGCGCAAGAGTTATAACGACCCGTTTCTCAGCGCTGCTGACGCCAAAAAGGCTGCCCTGCTTCAGGGTGAATGGCAGTCGGCAGAAGACCCAAAGGCCACTATACGCCTTGCTGAAGGCCGGCTGTTCCAGCTGTACGACGGCGCAGAGGCAGAGCCACCCGTGCGCTGCTTGTACTTTCCTAAGTGCCCGGCCAGCTGTTCGCCGGTGGCCAAAGTGCCTTGCTTGAAAGTTATTGGACAGGACGAGGTTTGTTACACGGTGGTCAAGGCCGACGGCAAAACGCTGGAGCTGTCGCTCCTCGGCGGCACCGGCAAAACAAACCGATACGTACGCAAGAATTAGGCGCTGCCGCGACGCGCTGCCGCTCCATAAGCGCAGAGGCCTCTGCCCGCTTGCTGCCGGCAGAGGCCTCTGCTATTAAAACGAGAAAAAGCAGCCGGCTCTTAATTTTTCCGCTTTTTCAGAGGGTTCCACTCTTCCAGCTTTTTCTTGGCTTCATCGGTACGCAGGACTTCCTCCACCTTTTTACCAGCTTCCTCGCCAAGGGCTTTACCCACCTCCTGGGTAGCCTTTTCTTTAGCCTCCTCTATTTTTTGCGTAGCCACTTGCTTGGCGGAGTCCAGCGCCTTTTCTGCGGCCGCTTCCGCTTGTTTTTTCGCTTCTTCTACTTTCTGGGTTACCACCTTCTGCAGTGTATCGCGGGCATTATCGGTGATATTTTGAACTACGCTACCCGCTTCTTCGCGGATGGTGCGGTCGCCGTCACTGGGCAGAATCTTGACGGCCACCTTAGGATTGGCCAGCGTGCCGGTGATGTCGAAGCGCACGTTGATGTATTCACCCTGAGCCACATTGACTCCAAACTTGGCGGCTTCGCCGGAAATCCAGCGCAGACCAGCGTTGGCGGCGCTGCCGGCAGCCGACTTTTCTAAAGCCTTGCGGGGCGTTTTAGTCAGTATCTGATAGCTCATGTCGGAGCCAAGACCGTGTGAGCCGCCAATTTGCAGGGTTACGTCGCGCATTTGAGTGGTGAAGGGTTTCAGGGTGATGCGCCCTTCTTTGATTTCGAACCAGTTGCGCGTGTTTTGCAGCTCCAGTCGGCTCAAGTAGGCCAGGTTGAGGCGCTGGCTAATTTCCGCCAGTGGTTTGAAGTTGTTGACAGCAGCGTTCAGGGTTTCTATGAAGC
>JBEQAD010000268.1:0-4296 GCA_041640515.1 Saprospiraceae bacterium
GGGACATCCGCAGCGTTAGGCTGACGCAGCCAATCCGTCAGGAAGTAGGGATTGCGGTCCATTTTGTTGCACACGACCATCAACGCAGCATTGGGCGAGGTCATCTCAGCCGAACGAGTAATCTTCTGACCAATGACTCTTAGGTCGTTGTACACTTCAGGCAGCGAGGTCTCGGACACGTCCCATACATACACTACGATAGCAGCCTGTTCGATTTTTTCTAAAGTGCGCCGCACGCCAATAGCCTCAATAGCATCTTGAGCCTCGCGAATGCCAGCGGTATCTATCAGCCTAAAGGGCACGCCGCCTAGGTTAATGATCTCTTCGATGGTATCGCGCGTAGTACCGGCAACCTCCGACACAATAGCGCGCTCTTCGTTCAATAATGCATTGAGCAAGGTACTTTTGCCAGCATTGGGGCGCCCGGCAATGACAGTAGCTACGCCATGCCGCAGGGCATTACCCAATTGGAAAGAACGCATGAGTGTGGCGATATATAAGCGAATACGCTCCACTAAGGCTTGTAATTGAGGGCGGTTAGCAAATTCAACATCTTCCTCGGCAAAGTCAAGTTCCAACTCAATGAGGCTGGCAAAATGGATGAGTTCTTCGCGCAAGTGCGCGATTTCGCTCTTGAAGCCGCCGCGCAGCTGGCGCATGGCCACTGCGTGGGCTGCGGCCGTTTGGCTGGCAATAACGTCAGCCACCGCTTCTGCCTGAGTAAGGTCTATTTTCCCATTGAGGAAAGCCCTCAGGGTAAACTCGCCCGGTGCTGCCAGGCGGGCCCCGTGGCGCAAAAGTAGCTCTAATACCGCCTGTTGAACGTAAGGCGAACCATGGACGGATAACTCTACAACGTCTTCGCCCGTGTAGGAGCGCGGTGCCCGAAAGACCGTAGCTATCGCCTCGTCAAGCACTCGCCCGGTTTCGTCTTCTATTCGCCCCAAGTGTACTGTATGGCTAAGCTGCTCCTCAAGGCGTTTGCCTCGAAAGACGGCGTCTGCAATGCACAACGCACGCGGCCCCGACAAGCGCAATACGGCAATAGCGCCCGTACCGGGCGGTGTAGCTAATGCTGCTATGGTGTCGGTCAAATCAGGCAATACAGGCATAAAAAGGCGGTATTTGCCGGAAAAACTCTTTCAAAGAGCCAACAAAGGTACGCCAGCAAGCCATGTAGGCAAAAAAATGCCCGGCTGTGACTTTTCACAACCGGGGTTCTCGCCTATAGAAGCATAAGACATCTGAGTAACCGGGGCGCTCGCGAGGAAGATACACCTCAGAGCACTTGATGCCGCCTTATCGGGAAGAGAGCGGGCGAAAAGCGGTAGAAAATAAAAAGACACCCTTAACAGGAAACATCCCCTGCCAGGCGTGCGCATAGCATTGCCTCTCAAAAAAGAAAAGGAAGAGGCGGAATATAAATCTACTCATGAATGGGATGGTCTATGTAATCGGTAAAAAAGCAAATATTAAAGTGTAGATTAAAAACAACAGTTCAAAGATACATACCAGCGCATCGGCGCTGCTCATGAAAGGCACTTTTTTCAAGAAAGTGTCGTTTACCTTTCAGTGTTAAGTGCCAGCAGCGCACTATGGAACAGCGAAACTCTCCCAGTTGGGTTTGACGTGCTCCCAGTGACTAAGTACTTTCTCCCGAGCTGGATACTCCGAATAAATTTCGCCGCGCTGGATAGCTTCCAATACGTGGCGCGTAGATTTGGACACATCATCAGGCAGCATGTGCTGCGGAAGCCAGCGGACGTCCTTAAACTTTTGTGGCTCTTGCGACGCTGGTTCTCCTCGAAAATGTTCCGTATGGAAATATAACACCAGTAAGGTCTGATTTTTTTTCAGCTTGCGCCGATGCAAGACGTGAACTAACCGTAAAGTATGAGGATGAACGTGAATGCCGGCCTCTTCTAATGCCTCGCGTGCTAAGGCCTCTCGAGCAAACTCGCGCTCTTCCACGTTACCACCGATAAGCGAGAAGCGGCCACCATTTTTTTTGGTCTGGCGCAGGAACAAAAGTTTTCCTTCTTGCTCCACTAAGAGCCGAACGGCGAATATTAGCATCTGCGTCTGGGATAGTCCAAAGTCTAAAGTACCGATTGGGCAGGCTAAAGGTAATGCAATCGCGGTGATACGGAAGGTAAAGTTTTCATCAACTCATCCCTCCTTGAGCCAACGGCGCTGCTTAGCGATCAAGCGGTGGCGTAGTAGTCTGTGGTGGAATAACCTCTACCTTCCAGCCTGCTCCCTCAGCAACAAAACTGACAATACCGAGCACCTTATCCGCCTGCTCTCGGGCGATGACCATGAGATTGCTTTTTAATGCCGACTCGCGGATAAGCTCCTTGGCTTTTTTATTCAAGTAAGTCAGATCTTCTGCAGAAAAACTCTCGAACAACCCTGTAGAGATGTCGTAATAGTCTACCCTATGGTCAATGCTGAGAATTTGCGGTTCGGGCAATGGACCAAGGCGCACCTTGCGCGCCGCAGAGTCCACTTCTATCTTCAAATTCTGCAGATCATAGCCTACAGCCACCGTAGCATTGACACGTAGGAGGGCTTTTTTGTTCCATAACCAAGAAAAATAGCCGCTGTACTCATTGTAGCCATAGACTTCTGAAAACTCACCCTCCACTGTCGTCAGTTTGAGGACTTCCCTGACCCTGTCCAACAGCACCGTAGCTTCTTCAGAGGGTTTAGACTCAGGTTTAGGCAGCAGAAACTGTAAACGATCCACCCTCCGCCAATAAAGGAAAGTACTATAGCAAGTAAAAAAAATAGAGCGCGAATGCGTATGGTCATGAGTACGCTTGGATTAGAAGTGCAAATCTCGGACATTTGACGCCGTGAAAGGGCCTGTTGTCCGTATTGAACTGCAATAAAAATCTTGTGCCTTCGAATGCCAGAAGGCGTTTCTTTGCCTATAGAAACGAAAAATCTATCTTCTTCACACTATGAGATGGCTACTTAATGGCCTTCTGTTGCTCTGCCTGACGGCTTTTACCGGGCTCGCTCAAACGGATACGCTTCGCTTGTTATTTGCCGGCGACATCATGGGGCATGCTACTCAAATCAAAAGTGCTGAGGTAGGGGCCGGCGAGTACGATTACCGGCCGTGTTTCCGCTACATTAGCCCTATACTACAACAGGCCGATGTAGCGATAGGCAACTTGGAGTTAACACTCCCTGGGCAACCACCGTACACGGGCTACCCTATGTTTCGAAGCCCTGATGCGCTGGCCTTAGCGCTGCGAGAGGCCGGCTTTGATGTCATCGTCACTGCCAATAACCATTCCAACGACGCCCGCGGCAGAGGCGTGGTGAATACCATCGAGACGCTTAGGCGATTGGGGTTTCAGCAGACAGGAACATTTAAAAATCAGCGCGAGCGCAATCTGTTCCACCCTCTCATGGTGTACCAGAACAGCTTCAAACTCGCCCTGCTTAATTATACCTATGGTACCAACGGCATCCCTACGGATCCTCCTACGATAGTAAATCTGCTGGACACGGCGCAAATAGCTGCCGACCTTGTCGAAGCCCGAGCCCGGAAGCCGCATTTTATTATCGCCTTTGTGCACTGGGGTTTGGAATATCAGCTTCAAGAGAATGCAGAACAGCGGCGAATGGCGCACTTTCTCATCCGCAACGGGGCCGACCTAGTGGTAGGCTCGCACCCGCATGTGGTACAACCCATCAAAATAGAGACTGTTACCTCGACCGATGGCACGCAGCGTTCTGCTGTAGTGGCTTATTCCTTAGGGAATTTCATTTCTAACCAGCAAAAGCCAGGCACCGATGGCGGGATCCTCCTGGGTGTGGAGCTACTTCATCGCGAGGGTGCGCCCCGGGCAGAAGTAGGGCGCTTTGGGTACGTCCCCGTATGGCGCTATGTTCACCGCCAGGCCGATGGCAAAACGACGTTCCTCGTACTCCCAGCCGCTGACGGCCCACCCTCCGACCTAAAGATGCCTACAGAGGCCCACGAGAATATGAAGCGCTTCCTGGAGCGAACACGGGCGCAATTGCGAGGAGTAGATGAGTGGGGAGAATGGTTAGGCACCCGGTTGAGCAGTCCGAGGTAACTTGATGGTAAGCGTAGTGCCCTTGCCCAGTTCCGACGATTTGACGAAGATCTTGCCGCCGTGGTAGCGCTCCACGATTCGCTTCGACAGCGAAAGGCCCAAGCCCCAGCCGCGGGTTTTGGTAGAATAGCCAGGCTTGAAAATGGTCTGGAACTTGTTGGATGGAATGCCTTTACCTGTATCCGATACATCAATATAT
>JBEQAD010000269.1:0-4283 GCA_041640515.1 Saprospiraceae bacterium
ACTGGCCATGCGAATGAAGGCACAAGAATCGGGGATTCCGGTGCCGGGCTTCTCTTCGCTCTTCAATGATGACGACATCCGGCATTTCACTGCTCACTATCCCTCACCCTGGATAGTCAAGCCACGCGGCCAGGCCTCGGCCACAGGCATGAAAAAGGTACACAACGCCGACGAACTATGGGCGCACCTGGACTCCCTGGGCGAGGAGCGCCATCTCTTTCTAGTAGAGCAGTTCAAGCCCGGCAGCGTGTACCACGTGGACGCGCTGACGTCGGGCGGCAAAATCATTTTTGTGCGCGCCTCGGAGTACTTGGCTCCGCCCTTCGAGGTCGCTCACGGCGGCGGCATCTTCCGCACCGCCATTATGGACCCGCGCAGCAAAGACGCCAAAGCCTTGATCAGGCTCAACGAGCAAGTGCTGGAGTCGTTCGGCATGAAATACAGCGCCTGCCACACAGAGTTCATCCAATGCCATGAAGACGGACGATTCTACTTCTTGGAGACGGCCTCACGCGTTGGTGGCGCCCACATTGCCGACATGGTGGAACAAGCCACCGGCATCAACCTCTGGCGCGAGTGGGCACGCATTGAATACGCCGAAGCGACTGGCCAAAAGTACGAGCTGCCGCCCGTGCGCAACGACTACGCCGGTCTCATCGTATCGCTCACGCGCCAGGAATGGCCAGACACCAGTCAATTCAACGACCCAGAGCTGTGCTGGCGCCTCACCGATATGAGCTACCACGTCGGCCTCATTGTGCGCTCCCCACAGCGCGAGCGCGTGATAGGGCTGCTCGACGACTATGCCCACCGCATTCAGCGCGACTATCACGCCAGCGCACCGGTACCGAAAAAGCCGCTGGTATAAGCCCCCGGTTTACCGGTTGCTATGGCGACGAAAATGCCGCTCGAAGAAGTCCACCACGCGCTCGTCGGTGATGACGTCGCGCGGGCGAATAGGCCGGCGCAGCACCAGCCCTTCCAGGGTGCGGCAGCGGCTGAGAGCCACGTACAGCTGCCCATGCTCAAAGGCGCCTCCTTCCAAATCGAGGATGACCCGGTCGAAGGTCTTGCCCTGACTCTTGTGGATGGTGACAGCCCAAGCCAGCCGCAAAGGGAGTTGGTGAAAAGCGCCGAGCACTTCTGTGCTCAGCTCGCCAGAGGGTTCGTCGATGCGGTAGCGGATGATTTCCCAGCTGGCAGGCCCAACCTCGATGGTTCGCTTGGGCTGGTTTGGCTCTTCTACGACCACTTCTACTCCATGGTTGTGCAGGCGCTTGACGATGCCGATGGTGCCGTTGACAAACTCGCGGTTAGGGTCGTTTTTGATGAACATCACCTGTGCTCCTTCTTTGAGGACCAACATCGACTCGGTAGGGTACACCGAGACGTCGAATTGGCCAGTAATTTCCGCCTCGTAGATGCGTGAGTGTCCAGGCAAACGGCTGAGTTCCTGCTGATTAATGCGGTTGGCAGTATCGTTGCGCGCGCACAAGGTGACGTAGCCTTCTGTATTGGAGAAATACGGGTGATGGCGCGCATTGAGCGCGCCCAATTCGTCTTGCGTAGCGCTGTTGGTACGGACAGCCTCCAGTAGGCGCAAGAATTCCTGCGACTCTTGCCGATAGACTCGCCTGAGTTCAATCATCTGAAAAGTATCGCCCATCTGCTCGAAGACATGCGAGGAAAAAAAATAGGGAGAGTAATAGTAGGTGTTGAGATACTCCCGTTCGATGTTCTGGCGTGAAACAACGGGGGGCAGTTGAAAAGGGTCGCCAAAGAGCACGACCTGCAGACCACCAAAGGGAGCCGGGTTTTCTCGGTTGGCTTGCAGGAAATGGTTTATCGCGTCCAGCAAATCGGCGCGTACCATGGAAATTTCATCAATCACGAGGACTTCTATCTTTTGATAGAGCCGCCGGCGCTCGAGGGGAAAGGCTTTTTTCGAGGCTTCTTTGAGCGTCATGATTCGCGGCGGGAAGCCGAAGAAGGAGTGTATCGTCTGCCCGCGCACGTTGATGGCCGCCGTACCGGTGGGCGCTACTACGGCCACCTTGCGGCGCGTAGTGTTGCGAAATAGCTGCAACAGGGTGCTTTTGCCGGTGCCTGCCCGGCCGGTAATAAAGGCGCTCACCCGCTGGCGCTCCAAGACATCCAAGGTGCGGCGAAAGTCCTCATTGAGCAGTAAAACTTCTCGGTCCAACATCCTCTGGCGAAGGTAAGCTCATTATGTTTGCCTATTATGGAAGACGTCGCCCGAAACAAGTTCCTGATTGTCATCGGCGGACCTACAGCTGTAGGTAAAACGGAGGTTGCCATCAGAATAGCCCAGCACTTTCGTACGGCAGTGCTCTCAGCCGACAGCCGGCAATTTTATCGGGAAATGAACATTGGCACAGCCAAACCCACCGTTGAAGAGCGCCAGGGTGTGCCGCACTATTTCATAGACAGCCTTAGCATAACGGAGACCTACAGTGTTGGCGACTTTGAGCGCGACGCGCTTCGGGTGCTTACTGACCTTTTTCAGCGCTGCGAGGTGGCCGTGCTGGTGGGCGGCTCGGGGCTTTACTTACAGGCTGTGTATGCCGGCTTAGATGCCTTTCCCCCCATATCGGCAGCCACTCGAGCTTGCGTGCGTGCAGGGGAGGAGGCCGGTGGTTTAGCCTGGCTCCAGCAGCAGGTTGCCGAACTCGACCCGGCATATTTTGAACGAGTAGATCGGCAAAATCCGGCCCGCCTGCGCCGAGCTTTGGAGGTATGCCTGGAGAGCGGGCTACCTTTTTCGGCGTTCCGCCAACAGAAAACCACAAAGCGCCCGTTTCACACCTTGCTCCTGCGACTGCAGCTGCCGCGAGCAGAGTTATACGAGCGCATCCACCAGCGAGTGGAAGCCATGGTCGCGGCCGGCTTAGAGGCGGAAGCACGCGCGTTGATACCCTATCGACATTTGCCCGCCCTGCACACGGTCGGCTATGAAGAGTGGTTTGCTTTTTTTGAAGGAAAATTTAGCCGACAGCAGACCATCGAAAAAATCAAGCAACACACGCGCAACTACGCCAAGCGCCAGGAGACTTGGTTCCGAAAGCACGGCGAATGGATGACCTTCCATCCTGACGATTGGCAAGGTATGTGGCAATGGCTCCAGGAACAAATGACAAAAATAAAACAGCGCTAAAAAGCCCTCCTTACAAAGATTTTCCACAAAAGACTTGGTAGCGTAGCCTTCAAGTTTTCCAAATAACTTGTTGCATGATGGAATAGAGTACTTATTTTTCGCCCGTATTTTATCCTGGCTTGGCATCCTTCTTTTCTGATTAAACGCTATCACTTATGAAGCAACAATTACTATGCTTAGTGACAGGAGGGATGTTGGTTGTGTCATCACTCTATGGGCAGCTGCCTAATGGCAGCACGGCACCCAACTTCACCGTGGTGGATATCAACGGCAACTCCCACACCCTGTACAACCTCCTCGACCAAGGGAAGACGGTCTACCTAGATTTCTTCGCCACGTGGTGTGGCCCCTGCTGGAACTACCACAACTCCAACGCACTCAAAGATCTCTGGAACCAGTACGGTCCGCCGGGTACCGACGAAGCTTTCGTGCTGATGATTGAGGGAGACTGCAACACTAACGTAGCGTGCATCAACAACCCGCCGGCGTGCAATGGCACCACCATGGGCAACTGGGCCGCTGGCACCCCCTACCCTATCGCCGACAATTGCGGCGTACGGGCGCAATATCAAGTGGCTTACTATCCAACCATCTACATGGTATGCCCAGCCAACAAGAAGGTTTACGAAGTGGGCCAGCAAAGCGCCGCGGGGCTTTGGGCCGCGCGCAGTGCCCTTTGCCCGCCATTAGTGGTCAATGTGAGTGTAACCCAGGTCAAGAACACCCGCTGCTATGGCACCAATACAGGCTCCATTTCCATCACTGCCTCTGGCGGCAGCCCACCTTTCACTTACCAGTGGTCTAACGGAGCCAACACACAGAACCTGAACAACATTCCGGCAGGTGTGTACCAGTGCACCGTTACCAATGCGCAAGGCTGGACGGGCACAACAGGCCCCATCGTTGTAGAAGACCCGCCCGCTCCGCTGACGTTAGAGGTTGTCAACGTCTCACCCGTGGGCTGCAACGGCGTATTTGGCAGTATCGAGGTAGCCTCTTCAGGAGGCTGGGACAATCACACTTATACCTGGAGTAACGGAAAGAAAGAGACAAAAATAGAAGGGCTAACCGCAGGGACCTACACCTGCACAGTAACAGACCAGAATGG
>JBEQAD010000270.1:0-4270 GCA_041640515.1 Saprospiraceae bacterium
GCACCTCGTTGGGCGGGTGGATACGGACTATTGTAATTAATACCTGTATTGACTATCACCGCAGGTATATCCGTCGCCGCACGGAAAACTTAGAGGAAGCCTATGCCCTGACGACACAGGAGCCCGATGCCCTCAGCCATTTAACCGAACAAGAAATCTTAGAGGCTGTCCAGCGCTTATCGCCCGTGTATCGCGCCGTGTTCAATCTCTACATTGTCGAGGGATACTCACACAAAGAAATTGCCGAAGCGCTGCAAATCACCGAGAGCACCTCTCGCAGCAACCTTATGAAAGCGCGGAGCAAACTACAGGAATACCTCAGCAAATACCAACCCGCAGACTTTCAATCCAATGCTACTGACCAGAACCAGCCCGACGCATGACAGAGCAAAACTTCGACCGCCACGTAAAAAAAGCACTAGAAAACCTCGAGCCGCCGTATGACCACTCCAGCTGGTTGCAGCTGCTGCAGCGCTTGGAGGCGCAAGAGGCTACTGCCGCCAACGAGGCGCTGTGGGATGCTGGCGTGCGGCAAAAGTTGGAGCATATCGGAGATCGGTACGACGAGGCCTCATGGCGTGGCCTGCTTGCCAAAATGCGCGAGAAGGCTACGCGTCGGCTTGTTCTCTACATAGCCAAGACCATCGAGGCGGCACTGTTGCTGCTGTTGTTGCTTTGGAACGTGGAAAGGCAGGACGATCATCCCTCTCGTTTGCCAAAGCCGATCTTTGGCCCTTCAGGCTCAGTGGCTTCGGCTGCGAAAGATGCGTATCCATTGACACGTGCGCAAGCGCCCACAACTGCGCCAGTAGCGCCGCCGACAACCCCAGCACCCGTCCCGTCGGCAAAGATGCTCAGAAAGATTAGGGCTACCGCGACAACTCGCGAGGTGGCGCTGGAAACCACCTCGGCATCTGCTAAAGCCATTGACCTTGCGCGAGCAGAACAACAAGAAGTGCCCGTCTTACTAGGGCTGGCTTTTGCGCCTGTGCGCAGTACTATCGAAGAGCCATTTGCCGTCGGCGCTGCGCTGCCTGTGCTTCCGAAGGAGCCCTCCCGCAAGAAGTCGGCATATTTGTTTTGTGCGGGCTCCTGGCAGCAAAACCGCCTGCATATGGGCGATGCGGTGCGCAGGGCAAACAATTACGGCTTCTCACTTCGCTCTGAATATCGCAAGGGCCGCTGGGCATGGGGCTGGGGGCTGGAATACACCGACTTTGCCTTCGAGCCGCGCACACAGGAGCGCCTTTTTCAGGGTTCTCCGCACACAGGCTACTACACGCTTGTTCTTTCGCAAGTGCGCGCCGATATACTCTCACTTCCACTATCTCTGTCGCATCGCTTTTTCCATACAACGCACTGGCAAGGCTGGGTTACAGGTGGTCTGACAGCGCATATGGCCATGATAAAGGCATACGATTACGACTACCGCTATTATCCGCCCGGTCAATTGCCGTCCGTGCAATTGGACCCCAATGCTCAGCCCTATCTCCGACAGCGCGGTGCAGGCTTGTTAGAGAAGGGGGGGGGAGGCGACAACCTCTTTATTTCTGCTGACCTCGGTGTACGGTGGGAATATAGCGCGCCAGAGAGCCGTTACGGCGTCTTTTTGCAACCATACTATAGCCGTGGGCTGTCTGCTGGCATCGGGCCCGAGCGCGTGCACAGGCATGCATGGGTGTTGCTGCTGGGTATGCGTCTGTCCTTGCAATAACCTAGCTTGCCTAAGCGGGACAGGGCATTGTGAAAACTCCTTGTTCCCTGGCGGTGTTGTGGTATTAGTGTAATTTTGCGCAGCACTCACTAGCACTATGCCGGCACCTCGCGACCAAGAGCACATCTTGAAAGAAGTTCTCAGCATCTTTTCCACGCATCTGGCCAAACACGGCTTGCGGCGGACGCCTGAGCGCTTTGCTATTTTGGAGGAGATCTACAAACGCTCTGACCATTTTGACGCGGAGGCCCTGTACATTCACATGAAAAACAGCAATTATCGCGTCAGCAGGGCTACGGTGTACAATACGCTCGACCTTTTGACAGCCTGCGACTTAGTTAAGAAGCACCAGTTTGGCAAAAATCTGGCCCAATACGAAAAGTCCTACGGCTACAAACAACACGATCACGCCATCTGTGTGCACTGTGGGCGGGTGGTGGAATTCTGCGATCCGCGCATTCAGCAAATCAAGGACATGATAGGCGAACTGCTGGATTTCCAGATTACCCATCACTCCCTCAACCTGTATGGGGTCTGCAAAAATTGCCAAAAAGAAATCGAGCAAGGCGTTATTCGGCAACGCCCTTTGCAGGCGGACGACGAGCCAGGATGGGGGGATTGACGCGAGCAGCGTATTTTTTTCAAAAAGATTTTAGACCTGCTTGGAAAATCGCCAAAGCGGTATGTACCTTTGCAGCCGCTTTTGGCAGGGGCTTTCATGGGAGCAATGCAAAGAGCGAAAGCTTTTAATGTATTAACAGGCTATGAATCAAAAAATTCGCATCAAACTCCGGTCATACGATTACAATCTGGTGGATAAGTCCACCGAGAAAATCGTAAAAACCGTGCGTGCGAGTGGGGCCGTTGTATCTGGGCCGATTCCGCTGCCTACCGAGAAGGAAGTATTTACGGTGTTGCGTTCACCGCACGTGAATAAGAAGTCTCGGGAGCAGTTCCAGCTGCGCACCCACAAGCGCCTCATTGAAATTTTCTCACCTACGCAAAAAACGGTGGACGCGCTGTCTAAATTGGAGCTCCCGAGCGGTGTTGACATTCAAGTCAAGCTCATTTAAGAGGCGCAACGTACGAATCATTGAATAAGGCGGGTCTTTCCGGCCAGTGTCAAAGTACCCTTCCGCCGTTCATGCGAATAAGGGCAACTGATGCAGCCGAAAGCGGTCCAGCGCGAGGGATAGCGCTTTTTGATTTTTAATAAATGTCCTAAGATGTTCCATCATAAAATCCGCACAACCCAATCGTTCAACTATAAAAATAGACAACCGTGAACGGTCTGATTGGCAAAAAAATAGGCATGACCAGCATCTATGATAAGAACGGCAAGAACGTCGCTTGCACGATTATTGAAGCTGGCCCATGTGTAGTTACTCAAGTCCTTGATCGAGAACAAGCTGGCTACGATGCGTTGCAGCTAGCCTTTGGCGAGCGCAAAGAGTCCAAGACGCCCAAGGCAATGATGGGCCATTTTGCGAAGGCCAACACAACTCCGAAACGCATCCTCAAGGAATTTCGCAACATGACGCTGAGCAAGAGTACGGGCGACGAAGTTACCGTCCAGGAGGTTTTCCAAGAGGGCGACAAAGTCAGCATCGTGGGCACTTCTAAAGGGAAGGGCTTCCAAGGCGTGGTGAAGCGCCACGGTTTTGGTGGTGTCATGCAGCAAACACACGGCCAGCATAACCGCCTGCGCGCCCCTGGGTCGCTGGGCAACTCTTCGTTCGCCTCCAAAGTGGTGAAGGGCATGCGCATGGCCGGCCAAATGGGCAACAAGCGCGTCAAAATACGTCGGCTCGAAGTGCTTAAAGTGCTTCCCGAACACAATCTCCTGCTTGTAAAAGGTGCGGTGCCAGGCCATAAGGGCGCCTTCGTCATCATCGAAAAGTAAAACTGGTTTTGCAACATGAGACTCGAAGTATATAATACTAAGGGAGAAAGCACCGGGCGCACCGTAGAACTGCCCGATGAGATATTTGGCATAGAGCCTCACGAGCATAGCGTATGGCTCGACGTCAAACGCTACCTCAACGCCCAACGCCAGGGAACGCACAAATCCAAAGAGCGCAGCGAAATCAGCGGCTCCACGCGCAAGCTACACCGCCAAAAAGGCACAGGCGGCTCGCGCAAAGGTGACATCAATAATCCTCTCTTCCGAGGCGGAGGACGCGTCTTCGGCCCGCGCCCGCGCGACTACGACATCCACGTCAACGACAAAGTTAAACGCCTGGCTCGGCGCAGTGCACTGTCAGCAAAGGCAAAAAGCGGTAGCATTGTCGTGGTAGAGGACTTCACCTTCGAGCAACCCAAGACGAAGGACTTTATCGCCTTCCTACACGCCTTGCGAGTGGCCGACAAGAAGCCACTGACGGTGCTGCCCGATTACAACAAGACATTGTACCTCTCGTGTCGCAACATTCCCAAAGCAGACATTGCGCCGGCACAAGACCTTAATACGTATCGCATCCTGCGCGCCGGTGCCATCGTGCTGACCGAGAGCGCTATTGAAAAACTCAAAGTCATCTGTGAGTAACATGGCAGATC
>JBEQAD010000271.1:0-771 GCA_041640515.1 Saprospiraceae bacterium
CCACGAGTTTTTCCTTTAGCTCGCTGACTTCGGAAACTTTTACTCTTTCTACTGCTTGCTTAGCCATTGCTGATATGTAGCGTTGATGTAGTGCGTGATAAGTTAGAAGATGAGGCCGCCCTCGCGCGCACCTTCGGCCAGCGCTTTTACGCGCCCGTGATACAAGTAACCGCCGCGGTCGAAAACAATGGTCTCAATGCCTTGGGATTTGGCCTTTTCAGCGATTAACTTGCCCACTTGTCGGGCTTTTTCTGTCTTGGTGGCCTTCATCTCACTCAACTCGCGCGAAGAAGCAGCTACCAAGGTGTGACCGCGCAAATCGTCAATAATTTGGCAATAGATGTCCTTATTGGAGCGGTAAACGCTCAAGCGAGGACGCTGTGGAGTGCCGGAAATTTTCTTGCGAATGCGCAGGTGGATGCGCTTTCGATTTTCTTGTCGCGTGCGTTTCATTGCTTATTACAGTATGATTTACCCCGATGACCGACCGGGGAAGGGTGATACGTATTGCGTTACTTTTTACCGCCCGCCGTCTTGCCTGCTTTGCGACGGATGACTTCACCTTTGAACATGATGCCCTTGCCCTTGTAAGGCTCTGGCTTACGGAAGGAGCGAATCTTAGCACACACTTGCCCCAACAGCTCGTTGTCGTGGCATTCCAGCCGAATAAAAGGCGGCGCTCCTTTCTCCATGCCCGTGGTTACTTTGATTTCTGATGGAATAGCGAAGATGATCGGGTGAGAATAACCCAGTGAGAAGGTTACTAAGTTG
>JBEQAD010000271.1:781-4268 GCA_041640515.1 Saprospiraceae bacterium
CTTGGTTTTCCACGCGGAAGCCCACGCCGATGATTTGCATTTCTTTCTGAAAGCCTTCGCTGACACCTTTGACCATGTTGTTAATCAATGCCCGATACAAACCGTGCAGCGAGCGATGGCGCTTCTGGTCGGTAGGGCGATTGACGTACAGCTGGCCGCCTTCTATTTTGATCTGGATATCAGGATCAATCTTCCGACTCAAGGTGCCTTTAGGCCCTTTGACGGTAATGGTATTATCGGAAGCGACGTTTACCTCTACTTTCGCGGGTAAGGCTATCGGCAATTTACCAATCCGGGACATGGTATATATAGAATGTTCAGTTGAAGTAATGTCGGTTTATCAGTACACGTAGCAGAGCAGTTCTCCGCCCACGTTGAGCTCGCGCGCTTGTTTGTCGGTCATCACCCCCTTCGAAGTGGAGAGAATCATAATGCCCAAGCCGTTGATGATGCGTGGGATTTCCGACACACCAGCGAACTTGCGCAGACCTGGTCGGCTAACGCGCACGAGTTCTCGGATGACCGGTTTCTTGGTAAGAGGATCGTATTTGAGGGCAATTTTGATGACACCTTGCTTATGCACAGGGTGATTATCATCAAAAGCGTATTTGAGGATATAGCCCTGGTCGTACAGGATTTCGGTGATGCGCTTTTTCACTTTCGATGCCGGTATCTCAACGATGCGATGGCCCGCCATTTGCGCATTGCGAATGCGGGTGAGATAATCTGCTATCGGATCGGTAACGTGCATGTTATGCGGGAGTTAAGTGATGATACAAGGTATAAGAAAATACGGCAGGGTTACCAGGAAGCTTTCGTTACACCCGGAATTTTGCCTTCCAGGGCCATCTCGCGAAATTTTACACGGCAGAGGCCAAAGCGGCGCATGTAGCCTTTGGGGCGCCCGGTGAGCATACAGCGGTTGTGCAAACGTACAGGGCTGGCGTTACGTGGCAGTTTATCGAGCGCCTCGTAATCGCCAGCGTCCTTGAGGCGCTGGCGCAGTTCTGCATATTTGGCCACTAAACGAGCGCGTTTGCGTTCGCGAGCGATAACCGATTTCTTTGCCATAATCTTGAATCTTGTGTAGTGATGGATAAGAGGGGGTTATTTTTTGAAGGGCAGCCCTAGTTCCTTAAGCAGTTCGTAAGCCTCCGTATCCGTCTTAGCGGTAGTAACGAAGGTAATATCCATACCCGTCACTCGGGGGATTTTGTCGAGGTCAATCTCTGGGAAGACGATCTGCTCCGATAGGCCCATATTGTAATTGCCACGCCCGTCGAAAGATTTATCGTTGACACCACGGAAGTCGCGGACACGCGGCAGAGCGATGGTGATGAGGCGATCGAGGAATTCGTACATGCGATCACCGCGCAGCGTTACACGCACGCCGATAGGCATGCCCTCGCGGAGTTTGAAATTAGACACTGAACGGCGCGCACGTGTAGGTACTGCCTTTTGTCCCGCAATCATGGTCATTTCCGCTATGGCGTTGTCGATAAGTTTCTTGTCGCCAGTAGCGTCGCCGACGCCTTGATTGAGGCATATTTTGACCAAGCGCGGCACCTGCATAGGATTCTTGTAATTGAACTTCTCCATGAGGGCCGGCACGACCTCTTTGCGATATCTTTCCTTAAGCCGAACTACGTATGCCATCGTTATTAGATAGAATTACCGGTTTTCTTAGAATAGCGAACCCATTTCCCGTTTTCCAGACGGCGGCCGATACGGGTCGGCTCTCCTGTTTTAGGGTCGATAAGCATAAGGTTAGACACGTGAACAGGGGCAGGCATTTCTACAATACCACCTTCTTGTTCAGCTGTCGCCTTTTGGTGCTTGTAAACGATGTTTACATCCTCGACAATGGCGCGCATTTTGTCTGGGAAGACCTGTAGCACCGTTCCTTTTTTGCCTTTGTCGTCGCCCGCAATGACCATAACGGTATCGCCGGTGCGGATGTGCAACTTGGGTTTATGGCGCTTGGTACCTGATTTTGTTGCCATGTTTCTTCCTCCATTAAAAAGGGTTAAAGCACTTCGGGGGCCAGCGAAATGATACGGGTGTAGTCCTTATCGCGAAGTTCACGAGCCACTGGGCCAAAGATGCGAGTGCCGCGCGGTTCGTCAGAGGCGTTGAGCAGCACGACGGCGTTGTCGTCAAAGCGGATATAAGAACCGTCTTTCCGGCGGATTTCTTTGCGCGTGCGGACGATAACTGCTTTCGAAACGGTGCCTTTTTTAATGCCGCCCGGGGTGGCGTCCTTGACGGTCACCACGATTTTATCTCCGATACTGGCATAGCGCTGACCTGTACTGCCGAGTACACGGATGCACAGCACTTCTTTAGCGCCAGAGTTATCGGCCACGTTCAGTCGAGATTCTTGCTGGATCATGGTTGAATATATCGTTTGTCGGTGAGCGCACAGAGCGATCTCTGCCGAAGGTTATTTTGCACGTTCGATGATTTCCACTAAGCGCCAGCGTTTTCTTTTGCTGAGCGGGCGCGTTTCCATGATACGCACCTTATCTCCTATGTTGCACGTATTCTCTTCGTCGTGCGCCAGGAATTTCTTGGAGCGCTTCACGAACTTGCCGTAAAGCGGGTGCATAAGGCGGCGTTCTACCAGTACGGAGATGGTTTTGTCCATTTTGGTGGACACCACGACGCCTATTTTTTGTTTGCGAAGCTTTCTAACCGTTCCTTCCATCTCAGAAGTAAAATGCAGGGTAAAAGAGAAGGTTTTTTAGTGCTGACGGCGACGGCGAGCGACTAACTTAGTGCGCCGGGCCAGCTCATCGGGAGACATGGCGGCTAATTCGCGTCGGCGGATTTCCGTATGAAAGCGGGCTATTTTGCGGCGCAGCTGACGCAGTTCCAGCGGATTCGCTAAGCCGCGTGCGGCGTGCTCGAATTTCAAGCGGATGTACTCGTCCTGCAAAGACCGAACCTGATCCTGTAGGTCAGAGAAGTCCAGCTTTTCTAATTCTAATTTTTCTTTCGCCATGATGCGTTCAACAAGTATATAGATATTAGCGTCTTCGGGTTGTGTGAGGTTTATCCTTCGTAGTCGTGGCGGGTTACCATTTTGCACACAATTGGTAATTTCTGAGCGGCCTTGCGCAGCGACTCGTAGGCCAGCTCTTCGCTAACACCTTCCACTTCGAAGAGCACGCGCCCTGGTTGTACTTCGCAAACGTAATGATCTACGGCACCCTTACCTTTACCCATTCGCACTTCAGCAGGTTTTGCCGTGATGGGCTTGTCGGGGAAGATGCGTATCCAGACCTTTCCTTCGCGCTTCATATTGCGAGTAAGTGCTACACGCGCTGCTTCTATCTGACGGCTGGTGATGCGAGAATGTTCCATCGCCTTTAGGCCGAAGGTACCGAAGGCAATAGTGCCGCCTTTGTAGGCGATGCCTCTGTTGCGGCCTTTATGCTGCTTCCGATATTTCTGACGTTTGGGCTGAAGCATGATATGAGATCGG
>JBEQAD010000272.1:0-4257 GCA_041640515.1 Saprospiraceae bacterium
CGAGAAAAAACGCGCACGCTGGCAATAAGGTCGGCAGGGTTGTGCTGTGGCGCAAGACCGCTATTTCCTCTGTGCCAATGCGTTCCAAGTGATCGACCGACACCGCCGCGTTAGCCACCCCTACCTGAACACCGCCGGAGTTGTCCAATTCGTTGGCATGTATTTTAGGCTTGAGCCCATATCGCCAGGCCGCCTGCAGGATGCGCTCCGTCTCAGCTGGCGTAAAGAAGCCGCGATCGCAAAAGACATCGCAGTACTCTGCCAGCCCCTCTTCCGCCACACGGGGTAACATTTGATGGATGATTAAATCGAGGTAGTCGTTGCGCCGCGTGCGATACTCCTCCGGCACAGCGTGCGCTCCCAAAAAGGTCGCCTTGATGGGAATAGGACTGATGGCCTTGAGCCGGCGAATGACGCGCAGCATCTTGAGCTCACTCTCCGTGCTCAAGCCATAACCGCTCTTGATTTCAATAGCGCCTGTCCCTTGTGCAATGACTTCGCAAAGCCGCTGCCAGGCGCCTTCCAGCAGCGCTTCTTCCGACATTTGGCGAAGCCGCCGCGCCGAGTTGAGGATGCCTCCTCCGCGCCGCGCAATCTCCTCGTACGATAGCCCGCGTATTCTATCCACAAATTCCTCGTCGCGCGGAGTGGCAAACACCAGATGCGTATGAGAGTCGCACCAGGAAGGAAACACCATTCGTCCCGAGGCATCCAGCACTGTATCGGCCCGCTCTGGGCAGCGCTCCATGGGCCCAAACGCCGCGATACGGTCGTTTTCCACTAACAAGAACGCTCCCGCTATCGTGGGTAGTTGGCTCATCTCCGCTCCTTTTACCACGGAGCGCGGGCGTTTTTCGGCTTGAACCAATAGGCTGATGTTCCGGATGAGCAAGGTCCCCATAGGTGTGCCTTATTGCTTGCTGCTAAATAAAAACGCCGCAAAACTATACAGGCTGTACTTTTGAGCTCTGGCGAATGCTGGCCCAAACGACAATCTTGACACCTCCATGCGCCCTTTATTCCCCTTCCTCGGTGGGTTAGCCTTGTGGCTCCAGGCGTGCGTCACGGCGCCAAAGTGCCCGTACAAACCCGAACCTATCTTTAGCCAAGACTTACCTCACGTGTTAGAGTATCGCTTTGAAAGACAAGACCAGCAGTCGCTGGAAACCCTTCGGCTCGATACGCAGGTGCTCTTGGAAATTGGCCAGGAAGTCTGCCGCGCCACGCGCCAGGAGTTTCGTTTCACCGTTCAGGGCGATTACAGTCGCTTCCCCGACTCCCTATGGCTTAAGGAAGCCGCCCGGCAGCTGGTCTTTCTCAGCACCTTTTCGCCCAAGCAGGCTCCACTAAAAGCCTGGGCCGATGCCCTTGAAGCGGCGCGCCCCGCCATGCGCCTGGGTGAAGACTTCGAGCTACAACCGGGTATTTTTGCTCGTATAGACCGCATTCTTAGCCCAGAACAGAGTACGCTTATCCTCATCCTTGCCCAGGAAGGCCAGTGACGTGGCACTTGCTGCGTCGCCCATTTACTCGCAACTTTCCGACGCATGAGTATGTCCGTTAACATCGCGCTGATTGGAGCGGGGCGCATTGCCACCCATTTGGGCAGGCGCATGCGCGCTAAAGGGCTGCACGTGGCGCAAGTGCTCAATCGCTCTGCGTCAGCTGCCCGCACGCTTGCTGAAGAACTGGGCGCTGACTGGTCAGACCAGTGGGCTGACCTAAAGCCCAATACGGATTGGGTAGTTTTGGCAGTGCGAGACGATGCCATCGCCGAGGTGGGCGCGCAACTTGGGTCGCTTGCTCCGCAGGCCCTCTTCACCCACACATCGGGTGCAACTCCCGGCGCCGTGTTAGCTCCTCATTGTCGCCGCTACGGTGTTTTTTATCCTCTCCAGTCTTTTTCTATGGAGCACGCGCCGCTGTGGTCGAAAGTGCCTTTTTGCGTGGATGCTCACGCACCAGAAGACGTGTTTTTTTTGAAAAAAATGGGCAAAATACTCGGCAATTTGGTTTACCAAATCAATGACGAGGAACGAGCCGTGCTCCACATCGCCGCAGTATTTGCCAACAATTTTGCTAACCACTGCTTTGCCGTCGCGGAAAAAATCATGGAGGAAAAGGGCTTACCCTTCGAAATGCTGCACTCGCTTATGGAGGAAACGCTGGCCAAAGCGCTGCAAGCCTCTCCCGAAACGATGCAGACAGGTCCCGCCCATCGGGGCGATATGGACACTATCCGGCGACACCTGCACTGGTTAGAGGCACATCCGCTTTGGCGGGCACTGTACGTGGACATGTCGCGCAGTATCAACCCGAAGCTGCCTCTCGATCCGCCTTCCTCGTAGCAGTACGTGTTAGTCTATGCGCCTCGAAAGGAGAACCTCCGAAGCTAACGGACGGCCTTCTAAGAGGTGGTCGGCCAGATGCTCGGCCCAGTAGGGAGCCAACAAAGCGCCTTTGGTGCCCAGTCCGTTGAATAAGTAGAAGCGCGGGTGAATGGGGCTAGGGCCAATGAGCGGACGCCGATCGCGCACCGTAGGCCGAATGCCGCTCAACAAGCGCACGACTTCGAATGGCTCGCGCAACAGCGCGCGCAGCTCGCTTTCGATGACCGGAGCTTTAGACTCCGGAACAGGTTCGCCGGGCGACCAGCGTTGGTAAGTTCCTCCTACCCACACGAGCCCGTCGTCCATGGGAATGTGCAACAGGTTCTTTTTCAGAACATCGCTCGGCCGTACGGCGCTCGGCCGCGAGAGGCGTATCAGCATAGCCTCGCCAACGGTCAGCTGCCAAGGCAGGTTAGGGAAGAATGGCTGCATAACGCTGCGCCATCCTTCACAAAATACCACGGCGTTATTATCCGGCTCTTGCTGAAGGGCGGCTTCGGGCGTCAGGGCTTGCGGTACAAAAAGCCCTTGTTGCACAAGGTATTCGCGAAAAGCCCGAAGCAAAAGAGAAAAGTCCACGCGAGCGGCGCCATACGTTTCGCCTACGGAGGTCGGCGTCGGGTACAGTAGCGATTGCCAAGGGCCAGCATCGCTGCGCATACCTAACAAGCCGGCATAGTCAGGGTCAGCCATTCGCGCGGCCCAGTCGTTAGCGGCCTGGGGAGAGTCGAGCAAGCGGAGTACCCGCGTCTCCGTCCACACCCGTATGCCCAGGGCCGCCTCCATTTCGGCATAAAAGCGGCGCGCTATGGGAAAAAAGTCTTCGTATCGCCAGGTTTTGGTGTAGAACTTACCCGTAACGGGGTTGATGAGGCCTGCCGCGATGACCGAGGAGGCGTGAGGCAAATCTCCGTCGGCTACGCGCACGACAACGCCGCGCTGCATCAGCGTCCAAGCCAGCGCTGTGCCGGCAATGCCCTGGCCAACCACGAGGATGCGCATTAAGCGTAGCGCCGCCGCACCAATTTGATGAATTTGCGGGCTGTTTCTATGCGCTTTTTGTCTGTCCAGCGGTAGCGCATGACGCAATGCTCCATTAAGTATGCCTTGGCTTGCTCCATGTGGGTAAAGCTGTTCAGGGTGTTGAGCGCTCTGTCGAAGGCGGCGCTGTCTTCGCCAAATAGTTCGCGGGTGATAAGGAGTTTATCGTTGAGGCCAATGGCTTTGCGCAGGTCGGAGATGGGCAACTCGGACAATTTTTCCGACAGTTCAACGGCTTGTTTGAATTCAAAGAGCGCTTCTGCTTCGGGAGGTGGCGCTGGGAAGCTGAGGGGTGTTGCGGGTTGCTCTGCTGGGTGGTGTGGTTTGACTGGAGGTAGCGGCTCCCTGTTTTTGGCGGCTTCCGCTGCGCGTGGTGCTGGCGGCTCTACTAGAGGTGCAGCAGGCTGCGGGGCCGGTGCAGGCTGCGCTGGTGGGGGCGTTTGAACGGGCGGCGGTGTGACGGTGGGCGCAGGGCGGGAGGCTGGTTCGCGTGTGGATGTTGGGCTCACTGCCGCCGGCTCAGCCAACAGCGCATCGTACAAGTCCCGCACATAGGCTAGCATAATGTCCACATCAATGCGCATAATGTTGTCGGGGTCTTTGCTCATGCGCGCGTATTCGCGATTGATTTTGTCGAGGAAAACTTTCGCTTTGTGTAAATCCATGTGGGTATGGTTTCGAATTTGCGGACGGCAATTCAGGCCCGTAGGTGAACAACAAAGAAGCATTTCGGGTGGCGAAGTTCCAAAAAAGTTAGAATGTTCGATAGGTTTGCCGCTATGTTTCTAGAACCGTTCTTCAAAGGTCGCCGGACGGGATGGGTAGA
>JBEQAD010000273.1:0-1965 GCA_041640515.1 Saprospiraceae bacterium
CGAAAAGTCCAGAATCATCAGCCCTTCCGAAGTAGCATCAGAGACCGCGTAAATACGGTTTCTGTAAGATTTAAATTCGCGCCATACCGTATTGGTCTTACCCTCAAACTTACCTACAAGCATAGGTTGCGTCGGCGTGGTAACATCGAACACCAAAACATGCCTCGCACCGCCTAAAACGGCGTATTCTCGCCCATTGACAGCCAGGCCCCAACAGCCACTATAGCGAACGTTGAGGTTACCTGGTGAGGCTACGGGCAGCGATTCATCGTGCCACTGCCCCAGGCGAGTCATATTGAGCGAGTCTTGTGCGACAATGGAAGTAGAGGCAAATATGAGAAGAGAAAAGAGCGTTTGGATTTTCAGTAACATGCTGATTTTAAATTATTTTTAGGAAAATGCATCGCTATTTTTGCCTCGATAAAGCAACCACCCTGCAAGAGGATAGCATCAGCACGGCGGAAGTAAAGCCCAGTTAAATGCACCGGCGAAAGTAATAGACGATATGCGATATTTGCTCAGACTTCTCTACATGCTGCTCTTAGGGAGCACCACAGCTTTCTCGCTGAAGGCTCAAAAATATAGTAACGAGTTCCTTGCCATTGGTGTTGGCGCCCGCGCCCACGGCATGGCGGGTGCTCAAACAGCCTTAGTCAGCGATATTACCGCTGCCTATTGGAATCCCGCTGGTTTAGCCGATATCCGCGCTCCCTTTCAGGCAGCGGCCATGCATGCTGAGTGGTTTGTCGGAGTAGCTCAGTACGATTACCTCGGCTTTGGGAAAACCCTTAATCGCGACCAGCGCTCCTTCTTAGCCCTCTCAGTTATTCGGTTGGGCATTGACAACATCCCTTACACCATCAACTTAGTGAATCCAGACGGGTCGGTTAACTATGACAATGTCTCCTCTTTTTCGGCTGCCGACTATGCCCTGATGGGCAGCTATGCGCGCCAACTGAACAATCCAGCGCTTACCATAGGTGGCTCTGTAAAAGTCATTCGTCGCATCATTGGTTCATTTGGCGGTTGCTGGGGTTTTGGCGCCGACGTGGGGTTACAATATCGCAATGGCAACTGGATGCTGGGTCTATTAGGGCGCGACCTAACTCCAACGTTCAACGCCTGGTCATTTAACCTCTCTGAGCGCGAAAAGCAGGTTTTTCAACAGACTGGCAACGAAATACCGACGGGCGGCACCGAAATCACCCGCCCGCGCTTCATTTTAGGCGCCGCCCACCGCCTGCGCACCGGCCAGAAGACAACTCTGCTGCCCGCCCTCGATTTGGACATCACCACTGATGGCCGCCGAAATACCCTGCTGCGCAGCTCGGTAGTCAGCGCTGACCCTAGGGTAGGCATTGAGGCCGATTACGACGGTATCGTCCAACTGCGCCTCGGCGTGGGTAACTTTCAATACGTCAAAAAAGACTTTAACCCCAACAAGGAGCGCCTCACTTTTCAGCCCAATTTTGGCATTGGTCTGCGTCTCGGGCGCCTACAATTGGACTATGCGCTGACCGATATCGGTAATTTCTCGCAAGTGCTCTATTCTCACATTTTCTCTGTGCGCATAGACTTTAAGGAGCGCACTTCTACTCCAGGAGAAGAATCGAACCTGTGAACACCCCTGAAGACGTCAACAGTAGCGATATACCCAACTTTCGAAAAGCTCTTGTCGACCACTTCGCAGCGGCGGCTCCCCGTATGCATGAGCACAGGCGTAGAGATCTGTCAAACTCAACTCTCCACGCTCAAAACGCAAGCCATCGCCTTCGTTAAAAGAGGCATATCGCTCCCGGCGTGCCTGCAGATAGGGTGTCTTTTCCAATACCGCTTGCGCAGCCAGCAGAGCGCGGGCGAAGGCATCCATGCCGCCAATGTGTGCGTAAAAAAGGTCTTCTAAGTCTGTAGAGTTGCGCCGCGTCTTAGCATCGAAGTTGATGCCGCCTCCTTGCAGGCCACCTG
>JBEQAD010000273.1:1975-4197 GCA_041640515.1 Saprospiraceae bacterium
CTGCAATAGCACCAGCATGGCTTCCGTAAGCTCGAAAACGTTCACGGGGAACTGGTCTGTGTCCCAACCATTTTGATAATCACCGCGGTTGGCGTCTATACTGCCCAGCAAACCGGCATCGGCTGCCACCTGCAGCTCATGGGCGAAAGTGTGCATGGCCAGCGTTGCATGATTGGCCTCAATGTTTAGTTTAAAGTCGCGCTCCAACCCATATTCTCGCAGAAAAGCTATGGTAGTAGCCGCATCAAAGTCGTACTGGTGCTTGCTGGGCTCCATAGGCTTTGGCTCGATGAGGAGCACGCCCTGAAAGCCTTGCGCACGAGCGTAGTCGCGGGCAGCACTTAAAAACCGCGCCAAATGCTCACGCTCGCGTTTCATGTCCGTGTTCAACAGGGATAAATATCCCTCTCGACCACCCCAGAATACATAGCCCTGACCGCCTAAGGCTATTGTCAGGTCGAGTGCTATCTTCACTTGAGCTGCAGCTCGAGCGACTACGGCAAAGTCCGGATTGGTAGCCGCACCATTCATGTACCGCGGATGGCTGAATAGGTTGGCGGTTCCCCAGAGGACCTGTACGCCCGAAGCGGCTATTTTAGTCTTAGCGTAGTCAGCTATGGCCAGCAACCGCCGTTCACTTTCCGCCAACGTGTCGGCTTCTGCCACTAAATCAAAATCGTGAAAGCAAAAGAAAGGTAGCCCTAGTTTTGTGGCGAACTCGAAGGCAGCATCCATTTTTTCGCGTGCCTGCTGCAGGGGGTCAGTGGTCGACAGCCAAGGCAATGCCTTTGTCGGCGCTCCAAACGGGTCGGCTCCAGTGCCACCTAAAGTGTGCCAATAGGCCATAGCAAAACGAAAATGTTCACGCATCGTCTTACCGCCTATCACGCGTGTCTCGTCATAATAGCGGAACGCCAGGGGGTTGTCCGTGTCCGGTCCTTCGTAGGATATCTTGCCAATGTGAGGGAAAAAGGCGGTATCGCCTAACGTAACACTCATAGGAATATCTCAGCAGGCTTTATTTCAATCTTAGTCGTGACGGATTTTTAAGTTCGGCTGCGACCAACGAACAGGTTGCCTTTCCCACCTTCTTTACCGCCGCACCACCAACCAGTTTATCGAACGATGCTGGCCATTGTCCAGCAAAATGACTATAGAATACAGGCCGGGCGGCAGGGATGCGGCCACCAGTTCCCATTCGTGCACCTCTGCGCGCGTGTGGGTAGTGTGTTCCGCTACGCGTTGGCCCAAGGGCGAGTATACCCAGAGCCTTGCAGCAGCGGATACAGAAAGCTGAATACGCAAACGGCTAAGGTGAGCGGCAGGATTGGGCGACAGGCTAACCTGCTCAAAAACGTCGGCGGGTTCACCCGCCCGGACGCTGCCTACCGAGAGAGCAACGACACGCGTGCAGTCGTTGGCATCGGTAACAGTAACCCGGTAGGTGCCCGCTGGCAGGTTGAAGGCCGTCGGGCCAGAGTGGCCACCAGCAGCATTATCCCAGCGAATGTCGTAAGGCAACACCCCACCCGATGGCACAACGGTAATGTTCCAGCCCATGGCCGTAGAGTCAGCCGTCCAGGTGACGCTAAGCTCTGTAGCCGGTTGTTTCACGGAAAAGGTCCAGAAGTAATGGCAACCGGCGGCATCTACAACGGTGAGCGTGTAGGCACCGGCGGTTAGGTTGGTCAGATGCGGCGTTGTAGGGCCGTTGCTCCAGGCATACTGATAGGGCGACACGCCGCCACTTACTATTGGTGCGATGGCTCCACTGCTGTCTCCTCGGCAAGCAACGTCAACAATATTGGCAGAGAGAACTTCCAGAGGAGGAGCTATCCGTACTATTGTATAAACCGGCGACACGCGCACACAGCCTAATTGGTCGGTTATAGTAACTTGGTAGTCTCCCGGTGCAAGATGCTGAATGGAAGCCGTCTTTTGGCCGCTGTTCCACTGGAAGAGATAAGGCGCTTTACCTCCTACCGCGCGTAGCGAAATAGCGCCTTCGTTCAAGCCGCAGCGGTCGGGTTGAAGCGTATCTAAGACAATACCCAAGGCTTGGGCCGGCTCGGTTACCACTGCAGGAATAGCTACTTTTGTGCACCCTCGAAAATCGGTCATGGTCGCCACATACGTGCCTGCTGGCAAGTGTTGCGCCGGATTGCCGGTGCTGCCATTGCTCCAAGCAAACTGGTACGGCGGAACGCCTCCTCCTCCTTGTA
>JBEQAD010000274.1:0-4193 GCA_041640515.1 Saprospiraceae bacterium
TAGCTCTTTGCTTGTTGTTGGGCCTACTCAGCTCGTGGGCGATTGCCCAGAAACCTCGCCCTCAGACGCCAATGATTACCATAGACGAACGCCTGTACAATGCGCTGGAATGGCGCTGCATTGGGCCTTTCCGGGGTGGGCGTTCGGCGGCTGTAGTAGGAGTTTCGGGACAACCAAGGCTATTCTATTTTGGTGCCACGGGAGGTGGTGTATGGCGCACAACGGACGGTGGGCGCACGTGGGAGAATATTTCGGATGGTTATTTTGGGGGATCCATTGGCGCTGTGGAAGTGGCGCCGTCCGACCCTAACGTCATCTATGTGGGTGGCGGAGAGAAAACGGTGCGCGGCAACGTCAGCGCGGGCACGGGTGTGTGGAAGAGCACCGATGCTGGTCAAACGTGGACGTTCGCAGGGCTGCCCAACAGCCGTCACATCCCACGCATACGCGTGCACCCTAATAACCCGGACTTAGTGTACGCGGCTGTATTAGGTGACCTCTTCAAGCCCACCCAGGAGCGCGGTGTCTATCGCTCTAAAGATGGTGGGCGCACGTGGGAACGCATCCTCTTCGCCAACGAGAATGCTGGGGCGGTTGACCTGTGCTTCGACCCCACCAACCCGCGTATCCTCTATGCCAGCACCTGGCGCGTGCGGCGTACACCATATAGCCTGAGCAGTGGCGGCGAGGGCTCTGCGCTGTGGAAAAGTACTGACGGCGGCGACACCTGGACAGCCCTAACGCGTAACCCGGGGCTGCCCCAAGAAGACACGATAGGCATTATTGGCATAGCTGTATCGCCTGTGCAACCACAGCGCGTGTGGGCCATTATCGAGGCGCAAAATGGCGGTGTTTTCCGTTCAGATGACGGCGGTAAAACTTGGAGCAAACTCAATGACGACCGAAACTTGCGCCAGCGCGCCTGGTACTACACCCGCATTTACGCCGACACCAAAGACCCGGACAAGGTGTATGTGGTCAATGTCAATTACCACGTCTCCAAAGACGGCGGCAAGACCTTCTCGGCCAAATCGGCTCCTCACGGCGACCACCACGATCTCTGGATAGCCCCTGAAGACCCTAAACGCATGATCATCGCCGACGACGGCGGGGCGCAGATCTCTTACGATGGCGGCGAAACCTGGAGCACCTACTATAACCAGCCAACAGCCCAGTTCTACCGCGTTACCACCGACAATGCCTTCCCATACCGCATCTACGCAGCCCAGCAGGACAATACCACCATTCGCATCCGCCACCGCACCGAGGGCGCTAATATCGAGGAGCGCGATTGGGAGCCCACCGCAGGCGGTGAGTCAGGACACATAGCCGTTGACCCTACCGATGACGAAATTGTCTATGGAGGCTCCTATCACGGCTATCTTACCCGAGTAGACCATCGCAATAAAACCCGCCGCATCATTAATGTCTGGCCGGAAGACAATATGGGCCACGGCGCTGAGGATGCGCGCTATCGCTTCCAATGGAATTTCCCCCTATTCTTCTCTCCACACGACCCACGCAAACTTTACGCGGCATCTAATCATTTGCATGTTACCACCGACGAGGGCCACAGCTGGACGACTATTAGTCCCGACCTGACTACCAACGACAAAGAACGCCAAAAATCGTCGGGCGGCCCCATTACCCAGGATAATACCAGCGTGGAGTACTACTGTACTATTTTCGCTGCCTGCGAGTCGCCCTACGAGGTCGGCCTGCTGTGGGTTGGCACAGATGATGGCCTGGTGCACGTCAGCCGCGATAACGGGGCCACCTGGACAAACGTTACTCCCCCGCAACTGCCTAAGTGGTGCATGGTCAATTGCGTGGAGCCTGACCCTTTCCGCAAGGGCGGCCTTTACCTTGCCGCTACATCGTACAAAATGGGCGATTACAGCCCTTACTTGTTCCACACGGCCGACTACGGGCGCACCTGGCGCAAAATCACTAACGGCATCGCCACCGAGCACTTCACGCGCGTAGTGCGCGCCGACCCTAAACGCCAAGGGCTTCTCTACTGCGGCACAGAGCAGGGCATGTACATCAGTTTCGACGATGGAGCTAGCTGGCAGCGTTTCCAGCTCAATTTGCCGATTGTCCCTATTACGGATCTGGCTATCAAAAACGACAATCTTATCGCCGCCACACAAGGTCGAAGCCTGTGGATTATAGACGACCTGACGGTGTTACACCAAGTAAGTGAAGGGTTACAGGCCAAGGATTTTCATCTATACCAGCCCATGCCCACTTATCGCATGGAAGGCCGCCAAGTGCGCTCGTCCAAAACGGCAGGCACTAATCATCCCAGCGGTGTCATGGTGCATTTTTATTTGAAAAACAAACCCACAGAAAAAGACACCATAGCGCTGGAGTTTATGGACGCTGAAGGTAACCTCATCCGGCGTTTTACCTCGCACGACAAAACGGATAAACTATCCGACTTGAAAGCAGGCGGCAACCGCTTCATTTGGAATATGCGCTATCCCGATATTAAAAAATTTGAGGGCTTAGTCTTGTGGTCTACTCGCCTCAACGGCCCCCGGGTGCCGCCCGGAGATTACCGCGTCCGACTGCGTTGGAACAGCCAACAAGCAGAGGAGCCATTTGTCCTTTTGGCCGACCCGCGTGCTTCCGCACGCCCAGAGGACTATGCAGCGCAGTTTGCCTTTGTGAAGAGCTGTGCAGATAAGCTTTCAGAAATGCACACCGTCATCGAACAAATCCGCACCGTACGCAGCCAAATGAAGGCCTTGGAAGGCCGTCTACCAGAGCAGGAACGCTTGCAACCTTTGCGTGAGCAAATCAAGACCCTTCACCAAGCCATGACCAACATTGAAGAAGCCCTTTACCAGACTAAGAACCGTTCCTCGCAAGACCCGCTCAATTTTCCAGTGCGGCTCAACGATCAATTGGGTAATGTCATGGAAGTGGTCGCTCAAGGCGATTTTCCGCCCACAGTACAGGCGATACAGGTGAGGGATATGCTTATGGAAAAAATCAATGCCCAACTGGATCGCTGGAAGGCTATCCGTGAAAAAGATTTGCCCCTGCTCAACCAGCTAGCGCGCCAGTTGGAGGTGGATATCATTGGTACTCCTTGAGGCCATTACCACCCAGGCTTGCCAAAATCATAGTCGAGCAAAACCTCGTCAAGTAAGGTGTCAGCACCGGGGACGTAGGGTGTTTTCAGGTCGTAGCCCCACAGTTTGCCTAAATTGTGCCAATAAGTAGCCGCCAAGCTGCCACGGGTCTCTTTGACGAGATCGAAAAAAGGCTTGTTGAGTTCTCTCTCGATCATTTTAATGAGCACTTTACCCTCTGTGCGTGTCAGGCTTTTAAGTTGCTCCTCGTAATCCTTCTCCAGGTCGCGCTTTTCGCGGCGGTAGTATCGGCGGCGTTGGCGCTTGTTCATGTCTTGCGTTTCCGCTTGTAATTCCTTGTAAAGGCGAACCGCCTGCAGCGCGTAGGGGTACACCTTGCGCGCTGCGCGCGTATAGAGGTA
The DNA here is from genome assembly GCA_041640515.1 of Saprospiraceae bacterium. Taxonomy (GTDB): domain Bacteria; phylum Bacteroidota; class Bacteroidia; order Chitinophagales; family Saprospiraceae; genus M3007. The sequence goes on from JBEQAD010000274.1 coordinate 3,506, forward strand.
GTACTGGCGTCGCTCAGCTTCGTCTTTGAAGGTGCGTCGTGCCGTTATTCTGACAACAGGTAGTGTCATAAGAAAAGTAGAGTCGCCGTTCACTACTTCGAGCAGCGCCCAGGCGCCTTGAGGAGCCCGAGGAGGAACGGCGTTTTCCCAGAGGTCTTCTTCCCATTGTGAATGGCCAATGGCAGGGCAACAAAGCGCTAACAATACTACCGAAGTTCCCTTTTGAAAAGCCCTACCCGGCATGATGGCGTAATAGCGGAGCAAAGAGGCTTCTCCAAAAGGCAGCAAGCGAGAGAAAAGGGCGAGGATGTTCATGTACAGGTGCGTAATGGCGCAGCGGCATTGAAACGCTGCACGCCGTGTTTCGTTACTTAGTGCGGTGGAAATAGTGCAAAGAGAGGTCTGTAAAAGGCAGCGCCACTTCGCGCAAATCGAGCGGAAGTGGCACCGTTTCTGTGATTTTGATACTCAGTGACCCGTGCTGTCCTAATTGCCCGTCCCTTTTCGCTGGGCTATTTTGGCGGCGCGGGCGGCGCGGGCTTTGGCGAGGATTTCGGCGCGGGAGAGTTTGGTTCCCTCGGCAGCGGTTTCCTTTTCAGGCTTGGTAGTAGGAGCCTCTTCGGTCTTTCGCTGGGCTATTTTGGCGGCGCGGGCGGCACGGGCTTTGGCGAGGATTTCGGCGCGGGAG
>JBEQAD010000275.1:0-1741 GCA_041640515.1 Saprospiraceae bacterium
TTGTCAAGAGAGCTGGCCTTGCCAGAGCACCGAAAGGCCCTGGCAAAGCCAGGCACAAGATCCTGAACATCAGGCTACTTGCCGATTCCACCATTGCTTCACCTCCCAGCCTTTCAGATACATGACGGGGAGGATGATGAGGGTGATGAACGTGGCAAAGGTAAGGCCGAAGATAATGGTCCAGGAAAGTGGCCCCCAGAAAGCGACGGAGTCGCCACCGAAGAAAATCTTCGGATCGCCAGTAGCCAGCAAACTTTCGAAGTCAATATTGAAGCCTACAGCCAGCGGTATCAGCCCCAGCACTGTAGCCGTGGCAGTCAGTAGCACGGGCGCCATACGGACGCGCCCGGCCTCTATCACCGCCTCGCGAACACTCAGGCCGCGAGCGCGGAGCTGCTCGGTGAATTCAACAAGCAAGATGCCGTTCTTAACCACAATGCCGGCCAGGGCGACAATACCTACGCCCATCATGATGACGGAGAAATCCATGTTGAAAATGGCCACGCCGAGCAAAACGCCAATAATGGAAAAGGCAACTTCGGTCAGGATAATGAGGGTTTTACCAAACGAGTTAAACTGCGTTACTAAGATAAGTAAGATAGTTAGCACAGAAATCAGCAACGAGCGGCCTAGGAAGTTAGCCGCATCGCGGACTTCAGCATCCTCACCTGTGAAGCCCACCGTAACGCCTTCGAACGTCGGCAAACTGCGCAGGGCCGCTTTCACCGCTTTAACCACTTGTGACTGTTTGGATCGATATTGCGCCTCAATATTAGATGAGAGTGTCACCGTGCGCTGCAAGTCCAGCCGGCGCACCCCGGCAAAGGTGTTCTGGTATTTCACCTCCGCCAGCGCTGAAATCGGAATGGAACGCAAAACACCGCCCATGGTCATGTCTCGGAAGGTAATGTTGAGGTTTTCTACAACGTTAATGTTCTCGCGCTGATCCCGACGCAGGCGTACGTTAATGGGAATCTCATCTTCGCCATCGCGCAGCTTGCTGGCTTCTCTACCGAAAATAGCCGTGCGAAACTCACCTCCAATTTGCGACGTGCTAATGCCCTCCCGGTTGGCCCGCTCGCGGTCTATTTGGATATTTATTTCTGGCTTAGACACAACGAGGTCACTGCGCAGTTCCTCTACTCCAGGGATATCCAACGAGTCTAGATAGCGCTTGACGTAAGCTGATACTTGCACCAGCTTTTCCAAGTCGTCTCCTCGGATTTCTATGGAGATGGGTTTGGGTGTCGGCGGTCCTGCTTGCTCTTGGTCTACCACTATGTTGGCTCCAGGTACGATATCGCGTGTTGCCTGCCTAATCTTATCCAGATATTGGCGCGTACTGATGCCGTTGCGTTTGGCATACTCTACGAAGGCAATGCCTATCTTACCCTTATTGGAAGTGGCTGTCCGGTCGAAGCGGTCTTCGGAGGCGTTGAGCGCAACGTTAGTAATGATGGATTCTACGATGGGGTTATCGGCACCCACTACTTCCACTACCCTGCGCTCCAGAATACGCATGACTGAGTCGGTCACTTCTACATCGGTGCCTTCGGGGAGTGTTAAGTACACGTAAATAAAATTCGGGTCTGCCTTTGGGAAAAGCACAATGTTGGCTTGCCGGCTGGCAGTAATGCCACAGGAAACCAAAAACAAGAGCATGACTGCGCCCAACATCGTCCAAGGCCGATTAAGGGCAAAATTCAGGAAGCGCGAATAGGCAGCCTGAACGGCGGGCCAA
>JBEQAD010000275.1:1751-4129 GCA_041640515.1 Saprospiraceae bacterium
TACAACCAGCAGGTTGCCTATAAACCAGTTCTGGTTAGCGTAGAAGTACACCAGCGCTAAGCCATACAGTATATAACCGGCAACAGCCCGACGCCGAGCTTTCTTAGGATCAACTGCCACGGTATCGTCATCTTTTCGACGCATGAACCACACCGCGAATACTGGATTGATGATATAGGCAACTAACAAGGAAGCCGTCAGGGTAATAATCAGGGTTACGGGTAAGTAGTGCATGAATTTGCCAAATATACCTCCCCAAAATACCAACGGGAAGAACGGCGCCAGTGTGGTGGCCGTTCCTGAAAGCACCGGCAAGAATACCTCTGCCGCAGCCTTTTTGGCAGCCTCCACAATGCCCAGTTTCTCTTCGTGATAAATGCGGTGCGTGTTTTCAATAACTACGATAGCATCGTCCACCACAATACCTAACCCCAACAGGAAAGCAAACAGCACGATCATGTTCATGGTAAAGCCTACGACAGGCAACAGCATAAAAGCAATGAACATGGAAAGCGGCACTGAAAGCGCCACAAAAATCGCGTTGGTGCCTCCCATGAAAAACATTAGGATAATAGTGACCAAAATAAACCCAATGATAATAGTATTGATCAAGTCGTGAAGCGTCACGCGAGTGGACCGGCTCTGGTCTCCGGTGATAACGACATTGAGCGATTCCGGAAATTCGTTGGCTTTCATCTCCTTTACTATGCTCTGTATCTGATCAGAAGCATTGATCAGGTTCTCGCCTACGCGCTTGATAACGTTGAGGGTGATGACATTTTTGCCGTTGAGACGGCTGTAGCTCTCCTGCTTTTTGTGGCCCATGCGTACTTCAGCCACATCCTTCAAAAAGACCCGAGCGCCAGACTGCGAGGTGACAATGATGTTTTTGATTTGCTCTACATCCTGAAAATCGCCGCGAATAGACACTGAGCGCGTCATACCACCAATATCCACGTTGCCAGCCGAAATGGTCATGTTTTCATAAGCAATGGCATTTTCTACATCGCGGAAGGTGAGCTGCGCAGCAGCCATTTTGTACTTATCCAAGTCAACCTGCACCTCTTTATCTAAGGTACCTACTATATCCACTCGAGTGATTTCAGGCAAGGCCTCAATGCGATCCTGCAGTTTCTCTGCGTAGACTTTAATCTTGTCTAGGCTTAAGTCCCCATAGAGGTTGACGCTCATGATGGGTATTTCCGAAATGTCGAGTTCCGCCACGGAAGGGTCGCTGGGCAAATCGTTAGGAAGGTCGCGCTTGGCCTTATCTACGGCATCCCTTACTTTGTTTTTACATTCTATAACCTCGAGTTTTGTGTCGAACTCAACGATGACGATAGAGTAATCTTGTACCGAAGAAGAGGTTATCTTCTTTACACCAGCAAGCCCCTTGAGCTGTTTTTCTATAGGACGGGTAACCAGCTGCTCGATATCGGTAGGTGAAGTGCCTGGATAAACCGTAGAGATAAAGATGGTAGGCACAACCACGTCGGGGAACTGCTCTTTGGGCAATGCTCGATAAGATAGGATGCCTGCCAAGGTGATGACAATGGTAACGATAAAAATACTCGTGCGGTTATCTATAGCCCACGAGGTGGGTTTGAAGTCCTTCATAGAGAGAAAGATGGATTTAAGAAAGCGCTGTACAAAGTGTTTTTTTAATAGGACACTATTTCGCCACCACTGATGTTTTGAACGCCGGATGTAATCACCCAATCGCCCGGTTTTAAGCCGCTAAGGATTTCTACTCGTCCGTTGTACGTGCGCCCAATCTTAACAGGCACGCGGCGCACAATAGCCTGATGTTCCACGCCATTTTTCTCTGCAACGAAGACGAAGTTTTCTCCACTGCTTTCTTGATTGATGAGATTGACGGGCAGAGTAATAGCCTTGGGGTTTTCGTAGTCTATGATTTTCATGACGGCAATCATATTGGCTCGGTAAGGTCCGCCTCCGGCAGGCAGGGCAGCTTCTACAGAAAACGTCCGATTGGTTGGGTTGATGGTGGGGCTCACATAAGTGATGCGCGAGTTCACCTCTTTGTCCAAGTCGGGGAAGAACAGTTGTACAGCAGCTCCGCGCTGCACCTTAGCCGCGTAGTTTTCGGGCACGTCGCCTTTGACTTTCAACTGGCTGAGGTTGACAATCTGGCAAAGCGGTATACCCGGCGAAATGGCTTGGCCTGCTTTCAGCATAACCATGTCCACCGTACCATTAATAGGGGCATAAATGCGGGTTTGCTGCCACTGTTCTTTAACAGTAGCCAGCCGCTGCTCGAGGGCTTCCTTATTGGTGCGCGCCTGTATAAACTGTACTTCAGTACCAATTTTTTGCTCCCACAGGCCCTTTTGGCGCTCGTAGAGGTCTTGCGCCGT
>JBEQAD010000276.1:0-4116 GCA_041640515.1 Saprospiraceae bacterium
TTTTCCGACGCGAAAGAGGAGACTCTAACGCCGTGGAGACCTATTTCCGCCGCTATCAGCACGAGCTGCTCAACCACATACGGCCCGAAGAGCACCGCGAAATGCTGCAATCGGGCATTGCCTACCTCATGGAATCAGGGCTAACGCACGGCGTGCTTCCGCTGTCCGCCCTCATTCACCTCTATTCGGTCGCTGCGGGCTGGTCGGCGGCTGGCCAGGCGGTCCAACCCCTTAAAACCTCGCCAACGGTATGACCTGCACGCTGACATTCCAACCACCGGATGCCGCTTTTTGGGCTGAGTACGCGCGCTTATGGGCGCACAGTAGCCACCCCTCGCCTTTTCAAGCACCGTCTATTCTCCAGTACTACACCCAACGCAGCCCCCATGAGGTGGCGCTTTTTGCTGCTCGCCAACAAGGGGAGTTGGTCGGAGCCACGCTCTATCGCCGCAGTGGCAGCCACTGGGTTTTCTTGAGCGATCTGAAAACGGATGCCAACTTTTTCATCCTGCACCGTGAATTGGATGCCAAGGCTCAGCAAGGCTACTTTGAGCAGCTGTTCGCCCAGGTGAAGCACCACAACTGGGCGCTTATGCTTAACCACAAGCCCGCCTGGGCCTCGTACATGACGGCTTTTGAAGAGGCTCTGCGCTGCAGTGGGTTGTATGTGTTGAGCTTAGATTACTCGGTGTGCCCTATTGCTGAGGCGCCTACGCCGCAGGCGTTGTTCGAAGAGGTGTGCGCTTCGCGCAACACGCGCTACAAGCTGAATAAGTTTATCAAACAAGAGCAAGGCTCTTTCGAGGTGCTCACCGATGACACCGACATAGACGGGTGGGCGGAGGACTTTTGCACTGCGCACGTGTTGCGCTGGGCGTCTACACCTACGCCTTCGGCTTACCGGGACCCTGCACGGCGCGATTTTTTCAAAAACTGCCTCCGCGCCTGGCATCGGGATGGCTTGCTGGTGCGCTTTGCTTTGCGCACACCCAAAGGTCGCGTAGGGCTGCTGGCTGGGCTGCTGGAAGGAGATACGCTCATTTACCACACACCTACCTTTCACCCTGAGTGCGCCCATGTTAGCCCAGGGCGGGTGCTTATCTACTACATCGCCCAATGGATGGCCGCTCATGGCTTGCGCCGCCTCGACTTTGGCGATGGCAATGAGCCGTACAAATACTACCTCGCCTCCAAAGACCAAATATTACGCCGGGTGTTCGTCGCACGAAGGAATAACTTCCGGTTTGTCTTGAAAACGCGCTTTATTCAGGCGGTGCGTCAAAGCCAGCCCCTTTATGCATTCTACCAAAACCGCCTGAAACCTTTATACCGAAATCTGCGAAGAAACATTGCCTCCCTAATCCTGCTCGTCGCTTTTGGTTGTCTAAATGCTTTATTTCTTCACCCGATTCCTCTTTCTGTGTTATGAACACGATTGACGCCGCCAAAGACAAGCAGGTATGGAATTCCGAAAAAGTGATTACTACCTACGCCACTGTGGCCGACCTGCAGAAACCCGAACAGGCCATTCTAGAATTGTTGCGTGAGCAGTTGCCCGGCTGGCGTATGCTCGACCTGGGCATCGGTGGAGGGCGTACAACGGTGCACTTTGAACCCCTGGCACTTGAGTACCACGGCACCGACTATGCCGAGCGCATGGTGGAAGCCTGCCTGCAACGCTTCCCCAATGCCGGGCCAGGTACGCGCTTCTTTGTCCTCGACGCCACCGACATGTCGGGCATCCCCAATCATTACTACGACTTTGTGCTGTTCAGCTTCAACGGCATTGACTGCGTAGCACCTCAGGATCGGGACAAAGTCTTTCGCGAAGTGCAGCGGGTGTGTAAGCCGGGAGGCTACTTCGCTTTTTCCAGCCACAATTTGCTGTACGTACCGCGCATGTACCGACTTAGGTGGTACCGAAAGTGGCGGGAGTTTCTCTATCAATTCTACCGGGTAGCTATGTTGCTGTATTACAATGGCTTGCCTGGCTTCTATGCCGACAAAAAGTTTGCAGTGCTGCGCGACGGCGTAGAGCACTTTTCACTAAGCATTTACTACATCCAGCCCGAGTATCAGGTGTGGCAGCTACAGCGTTTGGGCTTCCGCAACGTACAGGTCTTTTCCTACAAGACTGGTCAGGAGGTAGACCATTCGCGCCTGAATACGCTTACCCACGACGCATGGGTGTACTATCTGTGCGAAGTGTAGGACTTCAGTTACCCTCAAGCCGATTGCCTCACCCTCACTTTTCAAACACACGCTTCTTATGGTTACGCAACTCGTCTTGGGAAAGCCTTCAGAAACTTTTTGGGAAGCCTATCAACACCTATGGGAGAATAGCTCAGAGCGTTCGCCCTTTAAGGCTCCGCACTTGCTGCGCTACTTTTCAGACATCACGCCGAATACCGTTGGCGCATTTGTGTTTGTTAGGGAAGGCAAACTGCGCGGCGCTTTCCTTTTAAAAGAGCGCCGAGGAGTATGTTCTTTTTTAAGCGATCTGAAGACCGACGTCAACACATTCGTGCTCGATCGGTACTGCACGGATGAAGAGCGGTACGCCTTTTGTTGGGAGTTGTTGGAGGCCATCCGGAAGCAGGGCTGGTCGTTTGAGCTCAATAACCAGCCGGCTGAGGCCAACTACTTGCCTCTGTTGGAAGCGGCAGCGCGACAAATGGGCGTGCCCTGGCTGTTGGTGCCACACTCCACTTGTCCTATGTTGAAGGCCACTACACCTGCCGATGTGGAAATGCACCTGCAACAAAACCACCGCTACCGCTACTACGCCAATCGGCTGCGCACCCAGGAGCAAGCCGTCTTCCGGGCTTTTGACCAAGAGGAAGCCCTGGAAAGCTGGGTAAAGGCCTACTGTCAGGCCCATATTCAACGTTGGGCGAACACCCCGACACCTTCTAACTTGCAGAGTGTCAGACAGCAGAAATTCTTGCTCTATTGCCTGCGTGCTTGGCACCAAGATGGCCTCGCCGTACGCTTCTCGCTGCACCTGCCCGACGAACGCCCCATCGCCTTTGCCATTGGCCTGAGACAGCCGCCCGCTTTGGTGTTCCACACAACCACTTTCAATCCCGCTTTTTCTCGATACAGCCCAGGCAAAGCGCTCATTTACCACATCGCCATTTGGATGGCTCAAAATGGCTTGTCGGTGTTAGATTTTGGCGATGGAGCTGAGGCCTATAAATACGACACAGCCAACGATGAGCGCCCGCTTTGCCGCGTGTTTATTTGCCAAGAGACCCACCTGGCCCAACGGGCCAAAGCACTCTCTTTTCAGTACTTGAAGGCACACCCTCGCGTAGAGCGCGCCTATCGCTACAAAATGAAGCCGTTAGCGGCTAAAGTGGCTGTGTTTTTGCACGTCCTAATAGAGTCTATGGAAGCAATGTTAGCTGGCTTATAACCCTCTCCTATTGCCCATGCCACACCTAGCCATTTTGCAAAATGAAGTGCCCGACGACCATCTGCTGTGGATACACGCTTGCGCAGAGCATGCTGACGCGCTTACTTGGGAAGTCGTGGACATCACCCGTGCCGATTGGCTCGACCGTATGCGCGCAGGTCGCTTCGATGCCATGCTCGCTACGCCTCCCGGGTGGAATACTGCTTTTCGCATCCTCTTCGATGAGCGGCTAACTATCCTGCACCACGTGCTCGGCATTCCAGTATATCCGTCGTTTGAGGAGATTCAGATTTACGAAAATAAGAAGTACTTAGCCTATTGGCTGGAAGCTCGCGGCATTCCACACCCTAAAACACGGGTGTTTTATTACCGCGATGAGGCGCTGGATTTTTTAAAAAATGCGGAATTTCCCTTAGTCGGCAAAACCAGTATCGGTGGTGGAGGTAGTGGAGTTGTTTTGTTGAGAAATGAAAAGAGCGCTCGCCAATACGTAGAAAATGTCTTCTCAGGTAAAGGGGCTGTGCTTCAAGTAGGCCCTAAATGGCGAAAAAAAGGTTTTTTGAAACGCGCCATTCGCAAACTCTTGAACCCAAAGGAGTTGCAACAGAAGCTGCAGCAATACCGCATCCAGCGGGCTGACGTACAGAAAGACTTTGTCTTGCTGCAGGAGTACGTGCCGCACGACTTTGAATGGCGTG
>JBEQAD010000277.1:0-4106 GCA_041640515.1 Saprospiraceae bacterium
CATACACCATGTTCTCGGCAGTAATGACGCCAATGCGGCTCTGAGCCTGGCGCTCCGTAGGGCCAAATTTATCGAAGTTGGGCAGCGGACGGTGCGCCAGAGGTGCTGCCGTCGTCCGAGCAGCGCCTCTGCTTGTATCCATTTTTTGTTTGACGTAATCAAGGACGTCCTTATACGAGATGCGCTCGCTACCAGCAGGAGGCGTGATGTCGGCTAAATTGATGCCCAGTTCCTTGGCGCGCTTTCGGGCCAGCGGGCTGGCGCGCAACCCGCCCTTGGGCGAGGCGCCTGGTAAGGCTTCGATGGCAGCAGGCGTAACGGCAGGTGTAGCTGCAGGAGCGGCTGCAGCTTCAGCAGGCGGCGCAACGAGGGGTTGAGTGGCTGGGGCTAGCTCGGGCGAGGCAGTGCCATTGGTCAACTGAATGCGAAGAATAGGAGAGCCCTCGGTGACGTCATCGCCGACTTTGACCAGCACTTCCTCCACAACGCCTGCTACGTCTACGGGCATTTCGGCGTCCACTTTGTCGGTGCCTACTACAATAACAATTTGCTCTTTTGTAACGGTATCGCCTCTTTGTACGAGGATCTGGGTAACCTTACCTGTAACGCCATCGCCTAGCGATGGCAACCTGTATTCATGTACCATAGTGATGCTTAAGTTGGTGTTTTTAACCGGCGCGCAAAGATGCGCTACTGCGTAGGAGTTTTTGAGTGTTCCTAATGCTTTTGCTCAAGGGCCCCTAGTGAGTGGTGCAATATTTGCACAAGAGAGCAAAGAAAACTGGACTTTTTGTCTACCAAAAACAACATAAATATACCATGACGCGTCTGATTCTGGGGTTTGCAATAGTCTCATTAGCGGCTGCTTTTTTTTCTTCATGTCAGGGCCCAGGGGCGAAGGACAAAAGGGAGGCGCTCCACCGCAAGATGGAGCCCTTTGACCACTTTGCTTTTCAGCGTTCGTACCCCGACCCGCTGTTTGATGGTGACGCCTGGCGCCGCACCATTGTGGCATTGCGCACGGTCTTTGAGAAAAGCCGCCCGCGCCCTTCGGATGCAGAGAACAACCCTTTGCCCGATTGGACGCTGCAAGGGCCGGGCAACGTGGCCGGCCGGGTAAATACGTTGGCCATCCACCCCAACGATGACAATGTGGTACTGGCGGGCTTCTCGGCCGGTGGCATTTTTAAGACTACGGACGGTGGCGTTACTTGGCGTCCAGTAGCTGACAACCACCCAGAGTTGGCCATTGGCCACATCGTTTACAGCCCGCACGATCCTAACGTCGTTTACGCAGGAACAGGCGATCCGAACATACCAGCGTATGTTTTTAATGGCCACGGCATTTATCGCAGCACGGATGGCGGCGAGACGTGGCACTACTTGGGGCTAGGCGACGAGGGCATTGTTTCTAAAATTCAAATACACCCGACGAACCCTAATGTGCTGTATGCAGCGGTCATGGGTAATCCATACGTGCGCACCAACAAGCGCGGAGTGTATAAGAGCACGGACGGCGGACAGACCTGGACGCAGGTGCTTTTTGTAAGCAATCAGGCTGGTGCTAGCGATTTGGTTATCAACCACCAAAACCCGCAGATCTTGTATGCGTCGTTCTGGGACCGCGTGCGGAGTAATCAAGAGTCTATCATCGATGGCCCTCATGCGCGGGTGTACAAGACTACGGACGGTGGTCAGACGTGGACACAACTTACCGGCGGCCTGCCCACTGGCCGCAACGGGCGCACAGGGCTGGCTATGTCGAGCCAAAACCCAGATAAGCTCTACGTCGTGTACATTGACACCCTGGCTACTACTGGTGGCCTATACAAGACGGTTGATGGCGGCCAGACCTGGACTTCTATAGACGTCACCGCTCTGGAGACGGCTGTAGCTGATTTCGGCTGGTATTTTGGGAAAATACGCGTTAATCCGGTGAACGACGAGGAGGTCTTTTTCTTGGGGATCGTGCTATGGCGAAAGCCCGCGGGCTCTACACAATGGCTAGTGGGTGCTAATTCGCACGCCGATGTTCACGATCTGCAGTTTGCGCCTTCAGGCAAACGCTACTTAGCCTGTGATGGTGGCGTGTATCGGCATAGCCCTGGCCAGTCGCAATGGATAAAAAGCCTAAACTTGCCTACGACGCAGTTTTATCACACCTCCTACAATCCTCACCAGCCGCAGTTGTACTACGGCGGTGCTCAAGATAACGGCATCCAGCGCGGCAATGGCCAGGGCTACAACAGTTGGCAAGCGGTCTTCCCGGCAGATGGGTTCCGCTGCGCGTTTCACGCATTGGATTCTTTGACGTTCTGGGTGGAAACTCAAAATGGTGAAATTCACAAGACCACGGATGGCGGCCAGACGTGGCAGTTTGGCTCGCCTTGCCTGGGTACACCGGATCGCTGCAATTGGGATATGCCCTATTTCCGCAGTCGCCATTTTCCCGACCGCCTTTACGCTGGCACCTATCGGGTCTATTTTTCTGAGGGTGGCACGGGCTGGGGAGTCATTTCCGGTGATTTGACCCGGGGCATCCTTTACGCACCGCGTTTTCACACCATTTCCTGTCTGGAAGAGTCGCCTACACAGCCGGAGAAGCTCGTAGCGGGCACTTCGGATGGCTTAGTGTGGCGTCGCACACCAGCAGGAGCGTGGGTAAACATTAGCGCGGGTTTGCCCAACCGCTACGTGACGTCGGTGGCGGTTTCACCAATACAGCCTACCCGCCTTTTTGTAACGCATTCGGGCTTTCGCGACAACGAGCGCATTCCACACGTGCACCGCTCCGACGACGACGGAGCAACCTGGATAGATATCAGCAGCAATTTGCCCAACATCCCCGTCAACGATATTTTGGTGCTGCCCAATCATGCCGATAGCATCTTGTTCGTAGCCACGGACGCTGGCGTTTATTACACCAAAAACGGCGGTGCCTTTTGGCAGCGTCTGGGCGCCAAATTACCGTTTGTACCCGTATTTGATCTGGAGATCAATCCGGTACGTCAACAACTGTTGGCGGCTTCTTATGCGCGTGGGCTGTGGACGTTTCCGCTCGACTCGCTTCACCTACTGCCCAGTGCGCCTGCTGTAGCGGTGCAAGGCCGGGTATACACGGAAAGTGGCGAGGGCATCGGGCAGGTACGCCTATGTACCAATCCACTGGTGCAGACATCGGCTTCGGGCGACTATCAGCTTTTCTTTGGTGCTGTCTGTCTATCGGATAGCTTGCGTCCACAGCGCGGCGACAATCCGCTCAATGGCGTGAGCACGTTTGATTTAGTGCTCATCAACAAGCACATTCTGGATATAGAGCGGTTGGGCTCTCCTTATCGGATTATCGCTGCCGACGCCAATGGCTCAGGCTCCGTAACTACGGCAGACATCCTAACGCTCCGGAGGCTCATTTTAGGCATTGACACTACGCTAACTCATAGCCCACTGTGGCGCTTTGTGCCGGCCAATTTTCAGTTTACTGACCCGGAGCAGCCTTTTAAGACGGCCTTCCCCCAAGCCGTAGCGGTAACAGCGGGTGCGCAGCCTCAACAGGCGAATTTCATTGGCATCCGCATTGGCGATGTCAACGGCAGCGCTAAAACACAATGGGACAGTGAGGTGTTACCTCGCGATATCTGGCCTCTACAGGTGGAGAATCGGGCCTTCCGGGCTGGCGAAATGTTGCGTGTGATCTTTTCGGCGTCTTGGCAAAGCACAGCGGGTATACAGCTGAGCTTAGTCTTTGATTCGGAAGTGCTCGACGTATTGCACATAGAGCCGCTGGCGTCAGGGCTTTCCTCTGAGCATTTTGCTTTGCGTCCAGGTGGGCGGTCTTGTGTGACGGCATGCTTCGAGCAGGTGCGCTTACTGGGTGGGTCGGTGGTCTCGGAAACCTACACACCTCTTTTCGCAGTGCACTTTCGCGCGCGTCGCTCGGGTGAACTGCAACACACTCTTTTCGTCGGCAACCAGCCTACGCCGGCGATAGCATTTCGACCTGATGGTAGTCCGCTTCAGCCAGCGCTGCGTTGGTTGGAAGCACCTGTGCCAGCATTGTGGGCGCAGCCTGCCGTGTTTCCTAATCCGTTTGGAGCCAGTGGTCTGGT
>JBEQAD010000278.1:0-4098 GCA_041640515.1 Saprospiraceae bacterium
GAGGCCGAATTGTGTACCGCTATAAGTAATTTGCTATCAAACTGTTACCGAATAACGAGTTGTTATGAAAGTCAAGGCATCCGTCAAAAAGCGTTCTGCCGATTGCAAGATCGTGCGTCGGAAAGGTCGTGTTTATGTCATCAATAAAAAGAACCCTAAGTTTAAGCAGCGTCAGGGCTGAGCCCAGGGCGTAGCTAAAACTACTAAGTTTTTGCAGGCATTAAAACCATAACCAACGCAAAAGGATAAATTCAATGGCACGTATTGCTGGTGTGGACTTACCTCGGAATAAGAGAGGGCTCATCGGGCTGACCTATATCTATGGTATCGGCCGTTCGACGGCGCAGGCCATCTTGGAGAAGGCGGGTATAGACGTCAATACCAAGGTGGAAAAGTGGACAGACGAGAACATCAAAGCGATCTCGCGCATCATTGCCGAAGAATACAAAACGGAAGGCCAGTTACGCGCAGAAGTGAACATGAACATCAAGCGTCTGATGGACATCGGCTGCTACCGCGGCCTGCGTCATCGCAAAGGGTTACCAGTCCGCGGTCAACGGACGCGAACCAATGCCCGTACGCGCAAGGGCAAACGCAAAACAGTCGCTAACAAGAAGAAAGCAACGAAGTAACACATAGTGGGTAGCGCTGGTGAGTACTCACGTACTGGAGCCGCTGCCGCTTCTATCTGTATCTGCTACTACCACATTTCATCCGATGGCAAAAGGAGCAACTAAAAAAGTAGTCAAGCGCAAGGTGAAAGTCACGCCCGAAGGCATGGCTTACATTCAGTCGAGCTTCAACAACGTTATTATTACTATTACCAACAAGCACGGCGACGTTGTCTCTTGGTCGTCGGCGGGCAAATCGGGTTTTCGCGGCTCGAAGAAAAACACACCTTATGCTGCCCAAGTGTCGGCGACCGATGCCGCCAAAGCCGCTTTTGATGCTGGCGTTCGTACGGTAGAGGTCTTTGTTAAAGGCCCTGGCTCTGGCCGGGAGGCCGCCATTCGGGCAATTGACCAAGCAGGTTTAAAAGTAACGGTCATCAAAGACGTTACTCCGCTTCCGCACAATGGATGTCGCCCGCCCAAACGCCGTCGTGTGTAGAATTTTCTTGTTTCATTTTCCAATTCACTGCCGTTAAGACAATTTAGCAATGGCTCGTTATACCGGACCTGTTACCAAAAAAGCACGCGCCTTTGGCGACCCGATATTTGGCTATGACAAATACTTCGAGCGCCGCAAGTACCCTCCTGGCCAGCATGGCCTGAGCAAAAAACGCAAAGCCCGCTCTGATTACGCCAACCAGCTGGCAGAAAAGCAGAAGGCAAAGTACACCTATGGCATTTTGGAGCGCCAGTTCCGTCGCATCTTTCACAACGCTACCCGGCGCCACGGAGTAACTGGTGAAGTGTTGCTGCAACTGCTGGAAGCACGTCTGGACAACACGGTCTTTCGCCTGGGCATCGCTCCTACACGGCGAGGAGCACGTCAGCTGGTCAGCCACCGCCATATCACCGTCAACGGCCGAGTGGTCAATATACCTTCTTATACGTTGAAGCCCGGAGATGTGGTGGCGGTACGCTCCCGCTCCAGGGGGATGGAGGTCATCACCACCCATGTCGGCGCTAAAACCAATGATCCACGTCGCTACCCATGGCTAGAATGGAACCCCGATAAGATGGAAGGTATCTTCTTGACCTATCCACAACGCGATCAAATTCCAGAGAAAATCAACGAACAGCTGATTGTTGAACTGTACTCCAAGTAAAAGCCTCAGGCTTTGCGGTCAACGGCAGCTGTAACTCCCTAAAATGCTCTACCTTTTACTTTTTCAGCCTGTTATCTCTACGTACATATGAGCATTCTCTCGTTTCAAAAACCCGACAAAATCCTTCTTCAGAAAGCTAACGACTTCGAGGGCACTTTTGAATTCAAGCCATTGGAGCCAGGCTTTGGCCAGACCATAGGCAATTCGCTGCGGCGTGTGCTGTTGTCGTCACTCGAAGGATACGCCATCAGTGCGGTGCGCATTGGTGGTGTGGACCACGAGTTCTCTACCATCAAGGGCGTGGTGGAGGATGTCGTAGATATCGTGCTTAACCTCAAGCAAGTGCGCTTGAAGCCTATTTCCACAGACGACAAATTACAATCTGAGAAAATTTACCTGACGCTTAGCGGACGCGAGGAGTTTCGAGCTGGAGATATTGAGGAGTTCAACAATGTTTTCAAAGTGATGAACCCCGACCAGCTCATCTGCCGAATGGAGCCCTTCGTAACGCTGGAAATGGAACTTACGATCACGAAAGGGCGTGGCTATCAAATGGCCGAAGACGTATCTCCTAAGGATGCTGTCATCGGCGTTATTCCGATCGATGCTATCTACACGCCCATTAAAAACGTCGCCTATCGCGTGGAAAATACCCGCGTAGGGCAGCGCACGGACTACGAAAAATTGACCATTGACATCAAAACGGACGGTACCATCCACCCCGAAGTGGCCCTCCGCGAAGCGACCCGCATTCTCATCCAGCACCTGATGATTATCACCGACGATAACATCACCTTCGACACTCCGACGCAAGACAAAAGCCCGGATGTGGACGAGCACGTGCTGCAAATGCGCCGGTTGCTTAAAACTTCGCTGGAAGACCTCGACCTCAGTGTGCGCGCTTACAACTGCTTAAAAGCAGCCAAGATTAACACACTAGCCGACTTAGTGCGCTATGATACGCAAGAACTGCTCAAGTTTAGAAACTTCGGCAAGAAGTCATTGGTGGAAATTGAAGAACTGCTACAAGAAAAGGGGCTTACCTTCGGCATGGACCTCTCCAAATATCGTCTGGAGGAAGCCAACGACTAATCGCAAACCATTCACTAACAAAGTGTAGTAACCGTAGAGCAGAAGCCATTCTCGCCCCGGTGCTGCCGCGCAAAATTGGGTAAAACATTACCATGCGTCACGGAGATAAAATAAATAACCTTGGCCGTACGGCCGAACACCGCCGAGCACTGCTGGCTAATCTGGCCATTGCGCTCATCGAGCACAAGCGTATTGTAACCACCCTGGCCAAGGCCAAAGCCCTGCGCCGGTATATCGAGCCACTGGTTACGCGCTCCAAAACCCCGTCCACGCACAACCACCGCGTGGTTTTTAGCTATTTGCAGAATAAGCAAGCAGTAAAGAAACTCTTCACAGAGATTGGCCCAGAAGTGGCTGAGCGCCCTGGTGGCTATGTTCGCGTTATTCGCTTAGGCTTCCGCCGCGGCGACGGGGCCGAGACCGCTCTTATAGAGTTTGTAGACTTCAACAAGGACTATAATCCCAATCCGAACAGGGAGGAGAAAAAAGCCAAGAGAACCCGCCGCGGTGGCCGTAAAAGTCGGGCAACAGCCTCTGCTGCTGCCCCAGCTGCCAACGAATCAGACATGCCTGCGGCGATGGTGGAAGAGGCTGCGGATCACGACGCCGAACAGAAAGACTAATTGTAGGGGGCTTGTTGAGCTGCACCCCTTGGGATATTTTCGGGCTATTCCTCGAGAGGATAGCCCGAAATTTTTGTTACCTTGCTACAGGGGAGCCGCGCACTAAACGGAAAAGCCATTTGGTGTGAGCCACAGGTTGTCGCTAACTTTGCCCATCCATTGGAGGAGTGGCAGAGTGGTTGAATGCACTGGTCTTGAAAACCGGCGTACTCGAAAGGGTACCGGGGGTTCGAATCCCTCCTCCTCCGCTATCCAAGCAAAGTGGCTTTTGGCTTGTTTACCTGCCGAAAGCCCTTTTTAGTGTGGCCCATGAGGACCTATGCTGCTTCCTATTCCCTTGCCTGCAGAGGCCGGCTCCTCGACCTCTCGCGTCCGGTGGTGATGGGTATCTTGAACACAACACCGGACTCGTTCTATGCAGGAAGCCGTGTCAGCTCCGTAACGACCGCTCTGAAACAAGCCGAGCAGATGCTGGATGAAGGGGCCGCCGTGCTCGACATCGGCGGAGCCTCCTCTCGGCCGGGTGCAGAGGAGGTGCCTGTGGACGAAGAGCTCCGAAGGGTAATGCCCGTTATCGCAGAAATACAGCGCCATTTCCCGGAAGCCATC
>JBEQAD010000279.1:0-4041 GCA_041640515.1 Saprospiraceae bacterium
CAATGCGCGAGAATGGCGCCCTTTTTTATCCGGCGGCATGGTCGATGGCTTCTCTTCTAAGTGGCCATTTTAGGCCGAGTAGATTTCTTTCTGAGCAGCCTTGAGCGTGTTCATCAAAAGCGCTGTCACGGTCATTAGCCCGACACCGCCGGGTACGGGGGTAATGAAGCTGCACTTGGGCGCTGCCGCATCAAAGTCTACGTCACCGACTAGCCTGAAGCCGGACTTTCGGCTGGGGTCGGGCACACGATTGATGCCTACATCAATGACAACAGCACCTTCTTTGATCCAGTCCGCTTGGACAAAGTGAGGCCTTCCGATGGCTGCCACAACGATGTCGGCGCGGCGAACTTCCTCGGCAATGTCGCGCGTGCGGGAGTGGACAAGCGTTACTGTACAGTCGCCGGGATAGCCCTTGCGCGATAGCAACAGGCTGATGGGGGTGCCGACAATATTACTGCGGCCTAGGACAACGCACTGTTTACCAGCGGTTTCGATATGGTAACGGCGCAGCATTTCTACGATGCCTAACGGCGTAGCAGGTATAAAGGCGGGCATGTTCTGAGCCATGCGTCCAAAGTTAATGGGATGGAAGCCGTCCACATCTTTGCGATGATCAATGGCAAGGATAATGCGCTCTTCGTTGATATGGCTAGGCAAAGGGAGCTGAACGATGAAGCCGTCTACATCGGGGTCGTTGTTCAGGTCGTGCACAATGCGGAGCAGTTCTGCTTCAGAAATATCGGCAGAACGGCGCACTAAGGAACTTTTAAAGCCCACCTGTTCGCAAGATTTAATCTTACTGCCGACGTACACTTCGCTGGCGGGGTTTTCGCCTACCAATACGGCAGCCAGATGAGGTATTTTGCCACCTTGCTGTCGGATTTGAGCAACCGTATGTGCTAATTCCTGCTTGATGGTTTCGGAGAGCTGTTTACCGTCGAGAAGTTGCATAAGATATAAGGCTGTTTTAGCGAAGGTTGAGCCAATAATAACCATCTGCGGTTTGCCAGGGAGTATTAGTTTTTGGGGAGGCTATCTTTATGTTGCCGACGACGCTTTCCCACTGCAGAGCATTGTCGCGATCGCCGTAGGCCAGGGCAAAGCCCATTTTCTTGCCGGCTTTGAGCAATTTAGGGATGTTTTCAGCGCCCGGCTGGTACTGCTTGCTGTCGTACACTCGCAGCGCAATTTCCCAAGTACTGGTACTGCTTCGAGTGATGCGCCGCACCCAGCAGTGGTCGTCAAAGGTTCGCCAGGTGCTGTCGGAAGCATTGTCCCGCACACGCCCATCTAGCAGGAGGTGGTACGCAAAAGCGTTGTGATTAAGAGCAGGGTCGCCCCCTGAAGCGTCCTCATCGAGGAAGATAATCAGACAATCGGCCTGGTGAGGAAGGTCGATGTCGGGTGTTGTGTTTTCGGTCAGTGTGTCGTCGTCAATTTCTACCAATAAGTAGAGGTTATTTTCATCCCAGGCTATTTTGTAACGGCCTTGAAAGTCTGCCGGCTTTACAGATGTGCCTTCCCAAAGTTCGCTGATAGGATACCAGGGAGTGCTCTCCCAAATGGCATCAGCGCCACTGCCGTCTATCACTGGGCTGCCGTAGGGCACATCCAAAGTGAGTTGGCTATCGGTTTTATTAGAGTGGGTGGGCTGGCAGGCAGCCCAAGGGAGCAAGAGCAGTATCAGCATGACGTCGTAGGCTTTAAGTGGCATACGTATAAAGTAGGTTGATTAGGAAGAGCAAATGTTTATTTTTTTAATGAAAAAAATATGCCCTTAATTAAGAAAAATATTTTGCATTAATAGGTAAACTCAGATGGCCTATGGCAAAAGGCGGCAAGGTGGTAACTTTGCACGGTCAAACACCAAAATCTCGTTTGGTTGCTATAGCCTCCTGGAGGGGAATAGAAAACCTGAGCGCGTTTCACCTGTTTTAACGGTTAAAATTGCACTATTGTGTATGGAACCTTCTGCCTTTATGCCCATTGTGCTGCAGTCCATCGTGGCGCTGGCTTTTGTTGCGTTAGTGCTTATCGTTGTGCCCTTACTGGGCCCGCGTCGGAAGAGCCGCACCAAAGGTGAAAATTTTGAGTGCGGCGTGGCGTCGCAAGGCGACGCGCGCATGCCGGTATCCATCAAATACTTCATGACTGCCATCCTTTTCGTGTTGTTCGACGTGGAAATCATCTTTTTCTACCCGTACGCCGTCAATTTTCGTGAAATGGGGCTAGAAGGCTTTTTAGCGGTAGTGCTTTTTGTTGCTATTTTTATCGTTGGTTTCTATTATGTGCTGCGCCGAGGCGCTCTGGATTGGGAGAAGTAGTCTGCCGGTTTGCAGTATAACTCCTCTCATTTTATCTAAACCCACTTTTACCAAATGCTTACGCTAATTTTGTTAATTGCGCTTTACAGAGTACTGCATTCGCTCAAAAATAAAGAGGAAAAGCATGAACCATACAATAGCAGAGATGCCAGAAGGTTTTGGCGGTGAGGGCTTTTTTGCTACGTCGCTGTCGAAAGCTATCGGGCTGGCGCGTGCCAACTCGCTGTGGCCGCTGCCGTTTGCCACATCCTGTTGTGGCATTGAATTTATGGCTACGATGGGCAGCACTTACGACCTGGCGCGCTTTGGCATGGAGCGTATGTCCTTTTCACCGCGCCAGGCCGACTTGTTGATGGTCATGGGCACCATTGCCAAAAAGATGGCCCCCGTACTCAAGCAGGTTTACACCCAAATGGCTGAACCTAAGTGGGTTATCGCTGTAGGAGCCTGTGCTAGCTCAGGAGGTATCTTCGACACGTATTCTGTGCTGCAGGGTATTGACAAGGTCATCCCGGTAGACGTATACGTACCTGGATGTCCTCCTCGCCCCGAGCAGATTATTGATGGCATTCTTAAAATTCAGGAATTGGTTAAACACGAGCCTTTGCGCCGCCGCTATTCTCCTGAATATCAGCATCTACTAGAAAAATATCAGATAGTGTGAGTCCGGAACATATTCTTGCCCGCATCGAAGAGCGTAGCCCTGGGGTGCTGGAAAGCCACCACATCGCCTATGACGGGATGCTCACGCTCATTACTCCGCGTCAGCGCACGTGGGAATTGCTCAAATTTCTGCGCGACGACGAAGTGTTGAATTTCCATTTCCTGACCACACTGTGCGGCATCCACTATCCGGATGACAAGGGCCGCGAGCTGTGCGTCATGTACCAACTACACAATTGGCCGAAGAACATCCGTCTGCGGGTGAAAACTTTTCTGCCACTTGACGAGCCGCATATCGCTACGGTTACTGACCTCTGGGCTACGGCTGACTGGATGGAACGAGAGACCTACGATTTCTTCGGAGTTGTATTTGATGGCCACCCCAACCTAAAGCGTATCCTCAACGTGGAAGACTTAGAGGTGTTCCCTTTGCGAAAAGAATACCGCTTAGAAGATGGAACACGCACCGACAAAGACGACCGCTTCTTCGGACGCACTGGAAATGAGGGGCGTCGTTTCGATTAAAAATAAAAATAAAAAAGGTGCTCGGCATGGAAATTCAATCTTATATCACTTCGCTTGATAGCTTAGACGGCGAGCTGGCTACGCTGAACCTGGGTCCGACACACCCGGCAACGCATGGCATTTTTCAGAACGTACTCAAGATGAATGGCGAGCGCATCGTAAGTGCGGAACCAACTATCGGGTACATTCATCGCGCCTTCGAGAAACTTGCTGAGCATCGCCCCTACAACCAAATAACGCCCATTACCGACCGGCTGAACTATTGCTCGTCACCCATCAACAACATAGGTTGGCACATGACGGTCGAGAAACTTGCCGGTATCGAGGTACCTAAGCGCGCGCAGTACATGCGCGTCATCATCATGGAGCTGGCGCGTATTGCTGACCACCTCATTTGCAACTCGGTCATCGGCGTAGACACGGGAGCGCTGACGGGTTTCACTTACATGTTCCAGGAGCGCGAGCGTATCTATGAAATGTACGAAGAAGTGTGCGGTACCCGGCTGACTACGAACATAGGACGCAT
>JBEQAD010000280.1:0-4060 GCA_041640515.1 Saprospiraceae bacterium
GATTGTGCCAGGCTCGTAGTCCGGCTCCTATCCAACCCATATCCAGCATAGGAGGATTGAGACTTCTCGGGGAATCTGCTTCCGAAGTATTCATGGAACTCTATCCAATCCATATCCAGCATAGGAGGATTGAGACAGGCCTATTTTAGGGAACTTCTTTGGCTCGATGCCTCTATCCAACCCATATCCAGCATAGGAGGATTGAGACAAAAAAAACTACTTTCCTACCAGGTAACGGCAGCCTACTATCCAACCCATATCCAGCATAGGAGGATTGAGACGACGCTTTTACGACGACTACTTTTTTCATTGCAGCCTATCCAACCCATATCCAGCATAGGAGGATTGAGACGCATCTAAGAAACCAGATATGTCATATCTACGACAAAACTATCCAACCCATATCCAGCATAGGAAGATTGAGACAGTTTTAATTTTGCTCAAAAATTTTCTTATGGCTAACTATCCAACCCATATCCAGCATAGGAGGATGGTCACGAGGGCTGCCGCGAAGGATACTGAGCGCTGAGAGCATAGAGGCCGACGGCAGGGTTTGCCGCGGCGGGGCGGCCCTTTAAGGGAGCGTCATTTTCGGAGCATCGGCTTTCCAGCGGCGGTGATGCAGGCGGTAGACAGGGCAGCGCTGCTCCTTTTTCTTAGTGCGGGGAAACAGCCTGAAGCCCTTTTTAGGCATTAGATGGCTTGATGTTTGATGAATCCACTGGGCGAACCATAGAAATTGCGTTTTTTGTTTTTTTCATTTGTAAAACGTCCGTAATATTGGCCGGGAATCAGCACTTACTTCGGAGGAGTGACTGCATGAGCGGCTGCGTGAGGGCACAGGCTATGAAGTCAATCACTGTCATGGAGTTTTTCTTATTTTATTGCCAATGAAAGAGTACCGAGAAGACCAAGACCTCCATCCTTACAATGTGCTCCTGCGCGGCGACGTATCGGGCATTCAGTCTTTTATCTTCAACACCAGGAGCAAGGGCGCTGCCAAGACCTTAAAGGCGCGCTCGTTTTTCGTCAGAGCGATTACCGATCTTTGTATCGCTCGCATAGAAGAATACCTGGGCGAGGAGCAATGCCTCCTCTTCTACAACGGCGGGGGCAGTTTCTACGTGTTTTGCCGAATCCAGGACGAGGCCACCCTGCAGCACCTTCGCTCAGCGATGTGGGCAGCATTCGCCCATGCCGATATACACCTCTACCTCAGTGTAGTGAAGTTCGACGCAGCCAGTGCCTCCTCTTCTTCAGAAGTATGGAACACCATACACCAGCAAGCCAGCAGAGATAAGCTGCGCAAGTTCGACAGCTACGCCCCTGCCTTTGCTCCTTTCGCTCCCTCGGAGCTGGACTTTGCCGACGACGAGACGTGGAGAAAGTTCGCCAAAAAGATTACGGAGAGCAACCGCTTTCAGCGCGCCAAAACCCCACGCAGCAGAAGAGTGGAGAGCGACGCCATCACCCTTTTTGGTTTGACTTTCTGCCTAAGCAAAGAGGGCGAGGGCTTGCCCGAAGACGTCAACTGGCACCTGCCGCTTTGGGATAAAAAACTCATAGAGAACCACCGCGCGTGGGTAGATCGGTTGAATGAGGAAAACAAAGACGAGGACGGCGAGTACCGCGGGATTGCTCCGGGCCGTATCATTGAATTTGCCACGCTGGGCTATTTCGCCGAGACGCGCACCGGGACCGATAACATAGCGGTGCTGAAAATGGACGTAGACTCGCTGGGCGACCTGCTCGCCCAGCAGACTGGGGCGTGGCCCAAGCTCAAGTGGCTCTCCGATGCCCTAAAGACGTTTTTCGAAAAGCACCTCTACCGCCTTTGGGAAGAGGGCACTTTCAAAAGTGGGGGCGAAGAGGCGGTGCCTTTTCGCGAGAACATCTACCCCATCTTTGCCGGCGGCGACGACTGTCTGATGATTGGCGCTTGGGACGCCATTTTTGAATTTGCCGTCGAGGTGAGAGAAAAATTTGGCGCCTACTTGCGGGAAAGGTGCCAAGAAATTGGCATCGCCAAAGTGCCGACGCTTTCGGGCGCCATCGTCATGGTGGACAGCAAATACCCGGTAGTGCGCATGAGCATCCTGTCGGAAGAAGCGCTGAAAGCAGCTAAAAGCAAGCCCGGCAAGAACAGCATTTCGGTGTTCGGCCGGGTGCTCACGTGGCAAGAGTTCTCCGATGCCCGCGACATTGCCCTGGCTCTGGAAAAGATAATCCTCAACGACCAAGGCTCGCGCCGAATTCTGCAGTACATTCGCAATAGCCACCTCGGCTTCGAAAAACTGATGCGCCAAGCTATAGAAAAGGGCACTATTCACAACCCCGCCGTATGGCGCCTTCTGTATTACATTCGAGGAGATAAAAAAGACCTCGCTGGTTTAGAAGGCATCGTACGCAAATACCAGGAGGCACTCCTAAAAGCCGCTATTAAAAGGGAAACAACTAACCCTGAACTCTTTCCTGTAGCTGCCCGATGGGCGGAATTTAAAACGAGAAAAAAAAGAAGTAAACCATTAAAAATAGACAAAAGACATGAACGGCAAAACGCACCATAAGCAAGGCAGGCACGCCTCGGATGCCTCAGAATATGAGGAGTATTTGAAAAAAAATTACGAAGCCATCCTCGATTTCAAGACAACAGATAAATTGGAGGAGCTCTTGAACAATTTAGAAAAGTATGTGGAATGCAAAGGGGAAGGCATCTCTACGCACCAGCTGCGCAATATTTTTTCTATAGTTAAGAGGGCTAAGACGAGGCAAGAACTCCAACTTATTCGGCCCAAATTGGCCTATGTGGGCGCACGTCAGAACAATAAAAATGCTAAAGAATTTGTAGAATTAATAGGGGAGATTGTCAAAAAGGTAACAGATGACAACCATGTGAAAAACTTTATTGCCTTCTTTGAGGCCATTGTGGCCTATCACAAATTCCATCAAGACAAAAAATAACCACTGCCATGGAACTAAAAGGGAAGATTTTTATTCGCGGCGAGATTCACACCCTCACCGGGCTGCACATTGGCGGCGCCAAATCAGCGCTGGATATTGGCGGCGTTGACCTAAGCGTTGTGAAAAAGCCCGGCGGCGTTCCCTACATACCGGGGTCGTCGCTAAAAGGCAAGCTGCGCTCGCTGTTGGCGCGAGCGGCCGGCACCACCTGTATCACTGCCAGGGAGGCTAAAAACAACCATAAGAGCGACGAAGAACACGCCCAACACATTGCCGAGATCTTTGGCCTGCCCGGCGATGAGACCGGCGAAACCGCGGGAGAGGGCGCTCCTCGCACCACGCGCCTTATCGTCCGCGATGCCGACCTCGACGAGGAGAAGTTTAAAGAGCGCTTTGGCGAGGAGTTAGAGTTGGGCTTTTCTGAGGTGAAATGGGAAAACAGCATCAACCGCATCACCGGCACCGCGCAGCACCCCCGGCAACTGGAGCGCGTGCCCGCAGGCGCCGTGTTTAAATTTGAAATGGTCTACGACAAGTACGACGACGACAAGCACAAAAGTCATCTGGAATACATCATCCAAGCCATGCGCCTGCTGCAAAGCGACTACCTCGGCGGCCACGGCTCGCGCGGCTATGGCAAGATAGCCTTTGAGAACGTCGAGTTCTTCGAAAGAGACATAGAGGATTTCAAGGACAAAGAGAAAGAGCCCAAACGCATGGAAGGTTTTGTTTTCTGACTGACTATGAGAGCTGTTGTACTGACCTGCAAACCCGGCGCGCGCTTTCACTTCGGCGGTATAGCCCCGGACGAGAATACCTGGCTGAGTACTTCCGAAGAATGGATACGAAGCGACACCCTGTTTTCAGCCCTCCTCAACGCAGCCGCAGAAGTATGCCCTCCAGCTACTATCGAGGCCATAGTGCGCGCTTTTGAGGCAGGGCAAGTGCGGATTTCCTCTGGATTCTACCTGCTCCAAGGGCCCAATCGCTCTATTTTTTTCTTGCCTAAGCCGGCTCATTATGCTTTAGGTGTAAAGAATAATAACCTCAGGAAATTCCACACCGTCAAGTTCATTTCCAAAAGGGTGTGGGAGTCGGG
>JBEQAD010000281.1:0-4054 GCA_041640515.1 Saprospiraceae bacterium
GCTATGATTGACATCATCTTCCTGCTGTTGATGTTTTTCATGCTGACCTCCAAATTCGTCACTCCCAACGCGCTAAACCTGCAGCTGCCCTCCAGCACCTCCAAAACCATGGCGTCGCCCGACCTAGCCGTTTCGGTAAATGCGCGCGGCGAGTATTTTGTGGATGGCATCCGCGTTCGCAAGGAAAACCTCGAAAACGCTGTAGCCGCCAAAATCCGAGCAAAACGGGAGATGCCCGACAAAACCGTCCTGACCGTCGTGGCTGAAAAAACCGTGCCCCTGGACGATGTCGTTTACATCTTAGACATTGCCAATCGCTTAAAAGTTAAGACCATACTGGCCACCGACGAGCGCAGAAGCGAGCGTTAGCAAGGCCATTTTTTCCCAAGCGCCTGACCTGTATTGTGCATTTTCATCCGGTAGTTCATCTTAGGGAGAAAATAAAGCCATGTCCACCATATCGCCATCTCAACACAGCGATGAAGATCGCCTCAAAGCCGCCATCATCAGCGTGCTGCTTCATCTGCTGTTGCTGCTGCTGCTCATTTTCCTTCAGATAGGCGTGAAAACACCGCCTAAGACGCCACCACCCATCCTCATAGACTGGGGCGGAGGAGGTAGCAAGGCTGCTCCTGGCCTGCCCGATCGCGGGCAGGGAAGCACTCCTGCACCGCAAGGGCAACAAATGGAAGACCCCAGCAGCAAGACGCCAGCCGAAAAGCCAACACCTCAGCCAGCACCACAAAAAACATCGCCGCCGCCGCGTTCCACAACACCCAGTGCTTCAAAAACACCCACCTCTACTGATCCAGACGCTGCTGCCTTACGCCGCGCACAAGAAGACGCCCGGCGAAAACAACAGGAAGACGAACGACGCCGCAAACAGGAAGAAGCCGACCGGCAAGCTGCTGAGCAGCGCCGTATCGCCGAAGAACAGGAGCGCCAGCGTCGAGAAAAGGAAGAGCTGGAACGCAAACGCGGGCAATTTGGAAGTGCGTTTGGCAAACCCGGCTCCGGCACAGGGCAGGGCAACACGGGACAGCCCGGCAATCAGGGACAGCCTGGGGGTACCGGCAACAACCCCTTTGGCACTGGTGGAGAGGGCGGAGGAAGCGGAGGTGGCTCGGGTACAGGTGTGGGCGAGTCCATCGGCGGTGGTTTATCCGGACGCCGCGTAGTGAGCCGCCCCCGGATGGTAGACGACACCCCAAACACTGGTCGCGTAGCCATCCGCGTATGCGTAGATGCCGACGGTATAGTTACTTCGGCCACGTACACCCAGGTGGGCTCGACCACCACCGACGGCGTGCTGCGCAGCAAAGCTATCGAGTGGGCGCGCCAATACCGCTTCGCCGCAGCGCCCGATGTTTCAGAGCAATGCGGCACTATCACCTTTGATTTCCGGGTGAAGTAACGCCTTTCGCCAGTAGCACCGTGGCTATACTTCTATGCCTACCACCTGGTGCTGGGCGATAATACCCAAAGGCCGGCCGCGCAACGGGCGCCCCAACAGGGGCGTGTTGACCGAGCGCGAGCGCACGTCGGCCTCTTCCAGTGTCCAGAGCTGATCAGGAGCAAATAGGGCCAGCTCAGCAGCAGCACCTACCGCTATCTCGGGCACAGACAGCCTCAGCACTCGGCGAGGTGCTACCGCCCATTTTTCGGCAAGCATCTCGGGCGTTAGCACGTCGGCCAGATAGGTCCGGCAGAGCGCAAAGGCCGTTTCCAGGCCAATAGCACCGGCCTCGGCATAGGGAAATTCCAACTTCTTGGCCTCTATGTGCCAAGGGATGTGGTTGGTACAAAGGAAGTCTATAGTGCCATCGGCCACACCTTCGAGCAGCGCCTGGCGATGGGCTTCGTCGCGCAGTGGCGGCAGCACCTTCCAAAGACTATCAAAACCCTGCAGCTGCTCGTCGGTGAAACAAAGGTTGAGCACCGCCGCGGAGGCCGTCACCGCCAAGCCCGCCGCTTTAGCAGCACGCACTAGGGCAACGCTTTTGGCGGAAGAGAGCAAGTGTAAGTGCAGCTGTCCGCCCGCGTATTCGAGTAGACTCAGGCTGCGCTGAACGGCCACCTCCTCTGCCAGGGAGGGAATGCCGCGCAACCCTAAGCGAGTGCTCACAAGCCCCTCGTGCATTTGCCCGCCGGCAGCCAACCCTTTGTGAAAGGGCCAATCGAGCAGCCGGCCGTCAAAGGCCTGTGCGTATTGCAGTGCGCGCAACAACAGACCCGCATCCTGCACGGGTTGATGCCCATCGGAAAAAGCCACCGCTCCGGCGCTGTGCATGTCGTATAGTTCGGCCAGATCCTTCCCTGCTGTGCCCACTGAAAGCGCCCCGATAGGGTAAAAGCGGACGGGAAAGCCTGCAGTTTTGTGCTGGAGAAAAGCTACGGCTCCCTTGTTGTCCACCGGGGGCGAAGTGTTGGGAAAAGGCGCTACGGCTGTAAAGCCGCCCGCCGCAGCTGCTTGAGCGGCCGTGTGCAAATCCTCGCGGTATTCATAGCCAGGCTCGCCCACTTGAGCGCCGACATCCATCCAGCCGGGCATCACCCAGACTTCTTCAGCGAAGGATAGCTCGCGCGCACTGGCGTCGGAAGGCAGCGAGGGGCCTATCGCGGCGATACGGCCATCCTGAATGCGCAAATCTTGAGGCTCAGAAAGGCGTCCGTTGGTCAGTAATCGGACGCGGCGAAGCAATAGGTGCATGAGTGAAACAGGGGCGATGGTGCGCTCTCGACGCGCCAGAGCGCACCCGCTGGGCGCAAAGGTAGGTAAGCTGGCGGTGGCTTTTGGATCTCAGCGGCGGTAAACCTTTAATTCGCGGTAGCCCGTCAGGCTATCTGGTTCGCGCTTGAATTCCCATTGCGTCGCCTCCATTATGGTAATCTCGGCAGTGGTATAAACGATGTTGCCGTCCAGGAGGTGCCCACCCACCGTGCGGCCCTGTTCGTCAGAAATGGCCAGGTGAAAATGGCCGCCCTCTTCGGCGTGAAAAGTGCCTACTAAGGAGACAATTTCAAATTTGCCTTCCAGTACGGCGCCCTCATTTTGGTCGGCAAAGCGCAGATGAGCGCGCTGGAGGCTACCCACACATGTTACTATGCTGGCGGCTCGCAACCGATGGGTACGGGCAAAATGCATCAGAGACTGTTTCAGGTCTTGCCCAGGCTGCAAGCGAAGCGCGTACATGCGGGCAGGGCTGGCCTGTTTGTCGCGGTTGCGGTAAAAGCCGGCCAGCGACAACAAGCCAAGCAGAGCAACAGAGAGAATTGTACGCATAGCGATAAGACGAGGTTGGATACAGCGAAAAGTAGCCCGAGTTTTGACAATGGCGCCGACTTTCGCTTGCGCAAAATAAGCGCTACTGCCTTCCTTTGCGGCCCTGTCCGGTTAGCCGAGAAAGCCGAACTTAGCGCTCTGAGTACCTCATTGATGCACGCCATGGAACTGCTCGAACGATTGGAAGCCTTCAGCCGACAGCACCGGTTGCTGCCTGAGGGCAGCCGCGTCCTAGTGGCTCTTAGCGGCGGGGTGGACTCGGTCGTGTTGGCCCACCTGCTGCTTCGGCGCGGTCAGCCATTGGCCTTGGCACACGCCAATTTTCAGCTGCGCGGCCAAGAATCGGACGAGGACGAGCGCTTCGTGCGCGCGCTATCCGAAGCGTGGCAACTGCCGCTGTACGTCGAGCGCTTCGAGACGCTCGGCTATGCCGAGGCTCATGGGCTGTCGGTCCAAATGGCTGCGCGCCAGCTGCGCTATGCGTGGTTCGAGGCGCTGTGCGATAAGCACGGCTGGACACACATTGCCACCGGCCACCAGCTGAACGACTCGGTAGAAACGGCGCTTTTCCACTTCGCACGAGGCACCGGGCTAAGCGGTATGAGCGGCATCCCACCGCAAAATGGCCGTGTAGTGCGCCCTTTGCTGTTCGCCACGCGGGCCGATATCGAAGCCTACGCCCGAGCGCAGCAGCTGGCGTGGCGCGAAGACAGCAGCAATGCCGAAACGCACTACACGCGCAATGCCCTTAGGCTCCGTGTTCTGCCCCAA
>JBEQAD010000282.1:0-4033 GCA_041640515.1 Saprospiraceae bacterium
AGCAGGTACTTCCCCTGCTCCGGCGCACTTTCAGCCAATTTTCAGAAGGAGAGCGACAAAAGCTGTTCTCGCTGGCCCAACAAAAGGCTGCGGTGGAAACGTCTCCAGCCGCCGAATTAGACCCCAGTCGGCTGTCGCTGATTCGCCCTCTGTTGCAAAAGCTTTTCGCGTAAGAACTACTCTCGGAAAGGCGTTTTACTTCGGGAATACGTACTGCTTGACATCTTCCTCGCGCACAACGTTATCGCATAGGATGAGCAGGCGCTCCACGACATTGGCCAATTCGCGAATGTTGCCCGTCCAGTTGTATTCCTGCAGTGCGCGCACGGCTTCTGGAGTAAACTGTTTGGGCGGATGCCCATAGTCGTCGCTGATACGGCGGTTGAAATGTTCAATTAACAATGGAATATCTTCCCGGCGCTCGTTCAGCGAGGGCACCTCGACAACGATGACCGCTAAGCGGTGGTAGAGATCTTCGCGGAAGCGGCCCGCCGCTATTTCCTTGCGCAGGTCTTTGTTCGTAGCGGCAATGACGCGGACATCCACCTTGATTTCCTTGCTGTCGCCCACTCGAGTGATCTTGCTCTCCTGTAGGGCGCGCAAGACTTTGGCCTGAGCATCCAGGCTCATATCGCCGATTTCATCCAGGAAAAGCGTGCCGCCGTGAGCAAGTTCGAACTTACCGGGGCGGTCGGCAATGGCACCCGTAAAGGAGCCTTTCTTGTGGCCAAAGAGCTCGCTTTCAATAAGTTCAGATGGAATAGCCGCACAGTTGACCTCGACCATGGGCCCATTGCTGCGCTGGCTTTTCTCGTGTATCCAACGAGCTACCAGTTCCTTCCCGGTGCCGTTGGCGCCGGTGATAAGTACGCGGCTATCGGTAGGCGCTACGCGCTCAAGCATACGCTTGACGGATATGATGGGGGCACTCTCGCCGATCATGGTCACACCTTTTGAGCCGCTCTTCACCTGACGCTCCAGCTTTTGCTTGGTAACCACCAAATCGGCTTTCTCCATAGCATTGCGCACGGTGATAAGCATGCGGTTGAGGTCTGGCGGCTTAGAGATAAAATCGAAGGCTCCTTTTTTCACAGCTTCCACTGCGGTATCGATGGTGCCATGACCGCTAACCATGATGACGGGCGTTTCGGGGGAAATGAGCTGGATACGCTCTAGGGCTTCAATGCCGTCCATCTTGGGCATCTTGATGTCCATAATGACGACATCGTACTTTGTATGCTGCACTTTGGACACCCCTTCTTGCCCATCAGCAGCTTCTTCCACCTCGTAGTCCTCAAATTCTAAGATTTCGCGCAATGTGCGTCGAATGGGTGCCTCATCATCTACGATTAAAATTTTAGCCATAGCCGCCTGGGTTTTTACTTGTACCGTGTTCTTAGCAGGGCACAAAGAAAACAGGTTTCCCTCAAAAATAGGCACGACAACATGGCCGATTTCGGCCTGCTAATATGCCATTGTATATGACTTGAAAAATAGACCTCGTAACTATAAAATTTTTCCCACTCAGCGATAAATAAGAGTATTTTACACTTCTTATGGACAGTGTTCCTCTAACTTTGCATTGTATTCATAGGAAATCGGTAGATTTTTATTCTTTTACTAAACGCTCTCCTGTTATGAAACAATGGCTACTTATCCTCTCTTTTTTGGGGTGGATTCCCACTGCAACCGGCCAAAAAACCATCTATGTGCGGGCCAATACCACCGGCGCTAACGACGGCTCGTCATGGCAAAATGCATACACGAGCTTAGCAACGGCTCTCGATGCCGCTCAACCCGGCGACCAGGTCTGGGTAGCTGCCGGCATATACAAACCTCCGACAGCCACTCAGTCTCTGTTGGTGAAGGCTGGAGTGGCATTGTACGGTGGGTTTGCTGGTACGGAAACCACGCTGGAGGCGCGCAATCCAGCGACCAACATAACCGTGCTATCTGGTGACTTAAATGGCGACGACATTCCGGGATTATTTTCTCAAAACCGCGCTGACAATGCCTTGCACGTGGTGGAGGTGACGGCAGTTTCAGACCCCAATGCGCGCGCTATTGTAGACGGATTCACGATTTCCGGCGGCCAAACGCAGACGGGGAGCAGTGCGCCTGACCTGGCGCGGCGAGGAGGCGGCTTGTTGGCGCGGGCAAAAGCGACGGTACGCCAATGCTTATTTATAGACAATAACGCCGACACAGGCGGCGCCCTTGCCGCTGTAGAGGCCTTCGCCAGCGATATCATCGTAGAGAATTGTGTGTTTGAAAAAAACAACACCTCCCTGCTTTCCTCTGGCATCTACTTCCGCGACCTGACAAATGGCGCAACGGTGCGCCGTTGTATCTTTCGAGACAACAAGACCATCCGAGGTGTGCTGTATGCCATCAACTCCTTCAACGTCTTAGTGGACAGCTGCCAATTTTTGAACAACGACGCCGGGCTAACGCCTTGCGCAGGTGTGTACATGTGGCAGACGACTTTCACCCTGCGCCACTGTTTGTTGAAGGGCAATCGCGCTAATGACTTTACGGGCATGTATAATGATGGGCGCGGCGGCATCTATCCTTACCTTATCGAGCACTGCACTTTTGAAGACAACGTAGCGGCAGACCCATCAAACACGGCGAATATTGCTACGGGTGGAGCGATTTTTAATGCTACGACCACAGGCATTATCCGCAACTGCTTGTTCAAGAACAATGTTGGCCACCTGGGGGGTAGTATTTACCTGAGCGATAAGGTACCAGGTCAAAAAAACATTATCGAAGACTGCATCTTTGAGAATAACCGCGTGAACCCTGGCGCCAACACGTCAGCAGCACGGGGCGGTGCTATTTACAGCTTCAAAGCAAACTACGAGTTGCACCGATGTACGTTCCGGGGCAACACCGCCACCACTAGCGGCAGCCACATTCACAATGCCGACTCGACGCTCTTTCAGGTTAAAAACTGCCGTTTTGAAGGCGGAAAGGCTACGTTCGGGGCTGGAGTAGCCAACTATGGGGCCGGTACAGTGGGCGTTTACGACAGTTGCTACTTCTCCGGTAACCAAGCAGCCACCAGTGGTGGAGCCGTCTCCACGGCTTTCACAGCCAACACGACCCTACGCCATTGCCTTGTCGAGTCGAACAGTGCGCGCTTTGGTGGTGGTCTTTTTGTTCAAAACCCAAATTCGCGGCTTACCATTCGCCAAAGCAGCATCATCAGCAACAATGCCCAAACAAACGGCGGCGGTATAAACATCTCGGCAGGAGTGCCGTTGACCATCGAAAACTGCGAATTCCTACTAAACGCCGCAGATGTAGGCGGTGCCATTAACTTCTCAGACGACACTAGCAACTTGGCTTTTTTAGTGGTTAGGAATACCGTGTTCCAGAATAACTTCGCTAACAGCCAAGCCGCTGGCATTAACATCAACAATGCGGAAGTGGAGCTGTACAATTCTCTATTCCTTGCTAATAGCAACTTAAGCGCTGCTGGGGCAGGCGGAGCGATTTGCAACAACGGCGCCGGTTCTCCCTCACCACTCAGGGTGGTCAGCTGTACGTTTGTGGAAAATGTGGCTCCTATTGGTGGCGGTATTGCCCAATGGCAGGATTCCTCCGGCTCGGCGCTGTGCTCGCTGCGCAACACTATTCTTTTTGCCAACCTCGGCAACGATTATGAGGTTGAGGGCGGGACGCCTACGGTAGTTTCTCGAGGAGGCAATCTCTGTGGGGACCAGTCGCTCTCTTCCGTATTAAACCAGACCAACGACCAGCAAGGATTAGACCCTCTCTTCGTGGACCCCAACTTTTTCAACTATCGCCTAAAACCCGGTAGTCCGTGCATTGATAAAGGTGTAACGGGCACCGACGTGCCGCCGACGGATTTGGACGGCAATCCGCGCGTGGGCCTACCTGACCAGGGTTGCTATGAATTCCAAACCGTAGGTGTACGCGATGTGCTGGGGCGCCCTCAGTTATTGCGCTTAATGCCCAACCCTGCACGGGAGCTGGTGCGCTTTGAGATAGAGAGTGCGTGGTC
>JBEQAD010000283.1:0-4029 GCA_041640515.1 Saprospiraceae bacterium
AAGCGAGTCAGTGAAAAGCACCGGCAACAGGTTCTGGGCGTAACCCTGAAAAAACATGTCGCTTCGACCCATAGCGCCTTGCAAACTATCCAGGCGCAGTAAGTTATCCTCCCAGAGCACGCGCCCTGACGAGAGTTGTACCGTAGTGTTGTTGTAAACTATTGTCGCTGCATCAAACTGAATTTCGGCCTCAACACGCACTCGAGGCACCGTCTGCATGCTAATCATGTCGGCATAGCGCCCTTGCACCGATAAGCGAGGCACACGCACTACTCCATCGCCATCTCTTACACGAGGGTTACCCAGTAAGCCATAAGCCGCTTTTAAGGGAAAGCCCCCCTGCAGGCGAAAGTCCACCTGTGGGTCGCTGAGGTTTTCTATTTTTAGGTGAAATGTCAACGGCTGCCCGCCAAAGTCGGCCTTAAAATCAGCAATCTCAAAAACACCCTCGCCTGAGGGCGGAGCGTGATAAATGGCCCGGAACGATACATTTCGCAACGGGCTTTGTAATTTCTCTGAAGCTAC
Source organism: Saprospiraceae bacterium (assembly GCA_041640515.1). Lineage (GTDB taxonomy): Bacteria > Bacteroidota > Bacteroidia > Chitinophagales > Saprospiraceae > M3007. The sequence goes on from JBEQAD010000283.1 coordinate 526, forward strand.
TGTTCCATGGCGAAGCGTGGCCGCTACCCCAACAGTAGGTAGTTGGGTTTTGCTGACCCGCCCTCGCACAAAAGCCGAAAATGCGTAGACGCCACTACTTTGAAAATCGCGAAAATAGCTGCTGTAAGGCTCTGGCAGCAAGGACAACACCAAGGAGATATCGCCCTCACGCCCCTTCAACTGCAGGTTAATGTCTGAAAAAGCCTGCTTATCAGACACAAAACCGGTGACATCGAAAGTATTACCCGCCAAAAACAGCTCTACATCCTGAAAGTCATACATGCCTTTTGCCAAGTCCACTGCTACTACAGCGTTGTAGCGAAGCGGCTGGCCGACTAGATAACGGCTTTCGCCCGCTTGCAAACGGGCTACCATCATGTCCGCCTGAGAGGAGAGGGTAAACTGTTGGGCAGAGAAATTGCCCGCCACACCGGCACTTTTTAAGTGAATACTCGCCGCCTGACCTGTGAAGGCATTTTGATACGTGAGGAAAAGATTTTTCAGTTCAGCATTTTCCAGCGACAGACTGAAATCGTTGCCTGAAGAGGCTTGGCTATCGTCTTTGAAAATGTTGTAATTGGCCCGCCCGCGTTCGTTGATGCGTACCTGGAGCGAACCGCCCCTAATGATGACCTTTTTTACCTCAATGCGTTGGCCGAAGAGACTAAACAGCCGAAAACGAAAAGATACTTCACGCGCCTGCAGGAAGTAGTGCCCGAAAGCATCCTTCACTTTTACATCTTCCAAATAAATAGAAGCCTCCGGAAAACGGCGTACTAGCGACAACCCAGCCTGGCGTACGGTCATCTCCGTGCGCAGCTGATCGTCCAAGGCGTCCAACAAACGGCGGGTAATTTGCTCGTTGAATGCCGAAGCGACGAGGACCAATACCAGCACAAGAACAAGCAGTGGAAGGCCTACCCAAAGCAACAGCCGCCGCCACCAGCGACGGTGTCTAGGCCGAGATACAGTAGACATGACCATATGGGAGTTTAAAGCAAATATGGTACATCTGCGACAGAGCAAACCCAGTATGAGGCGGATAAATTTTCGCAGCAAAAACGCCTCTGGTGGCAGTCAATACTCGAGGTTTATTAAACCTTTGCACAACCATCCGAGTGGATGCGTTCAACCAAGTGCTATGATGCAACACCTGAAACGCTGGCTAATCGCCGCAGTCGACTATTTCCGCTACCGGCGCTCGTATGCTCAGGACGGTGAGGACGTGGTTTTCCTGTCCTTTTACGAGGGCATCAAGCACCACAAAGGCTTCTACGTGGATGTAGGAGCCCATCACCCGGTGCGCTTCTCCAATACATTAGCGCTCTACCGCCGAGGCTGGCGCGGTATCAATATAGACCCTACACCAGGCAGCATGCGTTCCTTCCGCTGGCTCCGCCCTCGGGACATTAATTTGGAAATAGCTATTGGAGCATCGCCGGGGGTGGCTACATTTTTTTGCTTCAACGAGCCGGCACTCAATACGTTTGACCCAAAAACCGCCGAAATACATTCACAAAACCCTCGATACCACATTGTCCGAACGGTGGATGTTGCAGTGGCCACTCTGGCCTCTGTATTAGACCAATATCTGCCGCAGGGTCAGGCGATAGACCTGCTAAGCGTAGACGTTGAGGGCTATGACTTGGCCGTCTTACAGTCGAATGACTGGAACAGGTACACTCCAAAATTTGTCTTAGTGGAAGAGGTCGGCTTTCCCATAACCCACTGCGAACAGTCAGCTATCTATCGCTTCTTACAGGACAAAGGCTATGCGCTCGTCGCCATTATGAAGCGCAGCCTGCTTTTCCAACACCTCCCCTAACTTGGTCCTTATGCCCCTGCCTTGACTACCTTGCGCGTGATGGTCTGGCTGCCCATTTGGCACTTAACAATGTAAACTCCGGGCGACAAATTAGGTAGTTCCACACGATACTGTCCTGGGTTCAAGTAGCGATACGGCAGCAACAACGCTACTCGCGCACCGCCTTCGTTCGTCATTTCGATGGTTGTTGCTGCTGGCTTTTCAAGAATGAAGTCGAGAAAAGCCTTTTCAATGTAAGGGTTAGGGTAAATTTTTAACCCTACTAAACTGCTGACGCCCGTGCCGGCATACAGTTGCTCTTCGACGCGACGCGGCACGCGCCCGGTCAACATCGGAGCAGGTTCTACCTCTGATGTGGACTTGATTGGCTCTGCCACGGGCGGGATGCAAGCTGAGGGTGGGCAGAGCCAGCAGACCGCATTGGCTAAAATCTGGGTAGCTATAGGCTCGCTATAGTAGTACTCGATGCCGATATACACCACTTTGCCGCTGCCCAGAGGCTTGTAGCCCACCGTGGAATAGCCGCGCACATTGGCCAACGAAATATAGGCCGGGTCAGATACATCCAGCGGGTAAACATAATTGGCTAAAACAAAATCCTCTGGTGTCTCTTTAAAGATGGGGTGATCCTTATCGTCTTCGTGTGTGCCAACAGCCGTACAGAAATAGCCGAAGTCGAGGTCGAACAGGTTATACTGCTGTAAAATACCGAACTTATCCGTGCCACAAAAGATGACAGCACCTCCGCGCAGGACGTATTGTCGAAGTACCTTGCCGTAAACCCGCGCCAGGCGGTCTGGGTCATTGGCTGGGTAAGGCACCACTACTACGTGGTGCTGTGCCGCCTGTGCCGCCAATTGCTGAGGCGAGCCTTTCCAAAAGACCGATATCTCCGCTGAAGGTATTTGCTGAGTCAAGATGTTCATTACCTTTTCAGCGTAGGCGCTGTCATAGGCGCTGTAATTAAGCAGCAAAATTTTAGGCGCCTGGGCTTGCAGCAACGCTATAGGCTGCCAGTCTTCTTCCCAGAATTCGTAAAACGCGCCGAATACTGATGGAAAGGCTATGGAAACCGGATGCGCTCCCTTAGGCACAGCCTTTTCTCCAGGTTGGGGGCTCATAGCCACGAAAGCTGTAGAAATCCACAAAGCCAGGGCTAAGCCAGCCAGACCGGTATTCCGAAGCATAGTGTGAGGTATATTTTTTCTATAGTAGTGTGTTTCGCTGCCAAACGCCAAAATCATGCCTTTTCTTATGGTTGCAGGCCTATTTTTGCAATTGCAAAGATACGACCCTCCACAAACAACTGCAGCCTAGTCTTTCGATGAAGACTAGGCTGCAGTTGTCGCTTAGCTCCCGATGGCGCTTTATTTCTTATTAGCTACGACCGATACGTTCAGGTCAAACTCATCGTAGATCGTCTTATCCCCCAAGTTGTCGAAGAACGACCCTGAGCCATAGCGCACGTTAAATTCCGAGCGGTCAATGGTGATTTTCCCCGTTGCCTTCACCTGGCTACCACTCTCGATTACTACGGCATTAAATTTAATTTCCTTCGTAGTTTCCTTGATGGTAAGATTACCTGTAATCCGATAGTTGCCTTTCGTGTCAATAGGAAAGGCTTTGGAAATGACGAAGCGGGCCGTCGGATACTTCTGCACACCGAAGAAATCGTCGCT
>JBEQAD010000284.1:0-4024 GCA_041640515.1 Saprospiraceae bacterium
TCCGATCTGTGAGCTCAGCGACTATTCGGGCAAAGGAAAACACACGACGACGTTTGCAGAAATGCTCGAACTGGACTTTGGCGGCTTCATCATTGACACTCCGGGCATTAAGACGCTCTCCTTCAATAATAAAGACCCATTGAATGTGGCGCATTCTTTCCGCGAGTTCTTCCGCCTTTCGGCGCAATGTCGCTTCGGCGCCGCCTGTTTACACCGCAACGAGCCAGGCTGTGCTGTGCGCCAGGCCTTGGAGCGCGGCGAGATAAGCGAACTGCGGTACCTGAACTATCTGGCCATTCTTGAAGAAGTAGAAGAGGTCAACTACTGGGAGCGGCGCAAGGAAGTCCGATAAGGGGAAGCTTACAGGTCGCCTAACTGCGGGCGGACAACGATCTCTTCTACCACGGCAGAGAGCGAAAGCTCGTATGCTGCCCAGACCAGACGCGCGATATCGTCGGCCTGCATGAGGCGATCAGCGGGCAGTTCTACGCCTCGCCAGGAGTCGGACCATGTGGCACCGGGCAGCAAAGCCGTCACCCGAATGCCTGCCGTTTTGAGCTCCTCGCGCAGCGCTTTGGAGAAGCCAAGCAAAGCAAACTTGGAGATGGTGTAGGAGCCGCCATTGGGGTAGGCGGTAATACTGGCAATGCTGCATAGGTTAAAGATGTGGCCGCGCTGATAGGGCAACATCATGGGCAACAATGCCCGTGTGAGGTGATAAGCGCTGTACAAGTTAGCCTCGATGAGAAGCTCCAGGGTGCCCTCTTCTTCTTCGCTGACGCGCCCAGGGCGAAAGATGCCCGCGTTATTGACCAATACATCTATGCGTGTCCAGCGGCCGCGCACGGCCTCGGCAAAGCGTCGAACATCAGCGCGTTGGCTTAAGTCGGCTTGAGTGGTAAGCAACGTTTGCCCAGGATAGGCTGCGGCCCAGTGTTGTTGCATGGCATCCAGGTCGGAAGAGGTGCGAGCGCAGGCCGCGATATCAAAACCGCGTGCTGCGAACCACTCGGCGATGGCGCGCCCCAACCCTTTAGTGGCGCCGCTAATCACGGCCACGGGTGTACGCCTCGAAGTGTCCTGTTGTGGCATAAGTTGGTAGTGCGTATTCTTCTATTGTGTCTAAGTTGGCTGTTCCCGACGAGCGCAAAGTTTGCGGAAAAGCCCAATCTTTGCCACTCTTAGTGGAAATTACCCACAAGAAAACTCCTTGGCTATGCTGGCTCTCGATAAGCGCTTCAATTTTATTTATCATTTCGGTCGCTATCTGTTTCTAATGAAGCAGACCTTCGGGCGCACGGAGAACTTCTACATGTACTGGAAGGAAACGATGCGTCAGATGAATCACATCGGCATTGGCTCGCTTATCATTGTGTGTCTAATCTCTATTTTCATCGGCGCCGTAGCGGCGTTGCAGTTTGCTTATCAGCTCGACGGCCAGCTCATCCCCAAATATTACATCGGCTACATCGTGCGCGATTTGGCCATTATTGAGCTATCTCCGACTATCACCTGCCTGGTGTTGGCCGGAAAGGTAGGCTCTAACATGACCGCCGAAATTGGCGGCATGCGCCAGAAAGAACACATCGATGCGATGGAGGTCATGGGTGTCAATTCAGCCGCCTATCTCATTCGCCCTAAAATCATCGGCGCTTTGCTGACCATTCCGCTCTTGGTCACTTTCTCGGCCTTTGTAGCCATTATTGGGGGCTATCTGGCTAGCGTGCCTACGGGCTGGATTACTGATGACGAGTATAATCAAGGGCTACGCTCATTTTTCGAGCCGTACAACGTGTTCATGATGTACGTCAAGTCCGTTGTTTTTGCCTTCATCCTGACGACGGTTTCTTGTTATCAGGGCTACTATGTGCAGGGCGGCAGTATTGAATTAGGTCAGGCGAGTACTCGTGCCGTAGTGTATAGCGATATCCTCATCTTACTGGCGGATTATCTCATAGCGGTGCTGCTGACACGCTAACTTCAGGCGTTGCGCAGGGCGGCTTGTCGCAACCGCTGCAGGAAGGGCGAGGCGAAGATGAACGACTGCAGGTTTTCGTTTTCGCTTTGGAGCACTTGGTGGCGGTGGCCGCTCCATTCTACGCGTCCATCGAAAAGAAAGCAGATGTTGTCGCCGTTTTCCATCACCGAGTTCATATCGTGCGTGTTGATGATGGTGGTAATGTTGTTTTCTATAGTAATGCCACGGATGAGCTCGTCTATGACAATAGCCGTTTTGGGGTCTAAGCCCGAGTTAGGCTCATCACAGAAAAGGTACCTGGGCTGCAGAACAATGGCGCGCGCAATACCTACGCGCTTTTGCATACCTCCTGATAATTCAGCAGGGTATTTTTTATTGCTCCCCGCCAAGTTGACCCGCTCCAGGCAGTAATTGACCCGATCTGCTTTCTCCTTAGGGGTCATTTTAGTAAACATGTCCAGAGGAAAGCGCACATTTTCTTCCACAGTAAGCGAGTCAAATAGCGCCGAGCCTTGAAACAACATGCCCATTTTCATCCGGATTTCTCGCATTTGCTCTTTGTTCAGGCTGGTAAATTCCACATCGTCGTACCACACCCGGCCACTCGTTGGCGCCAACAGACCGACCAGAATTTTCACCAACACGGTTTTCCCTGAGCCCGAACGCCCGATAATAAGATTGCATTTGGCTGTTTCAAAAGTGAACGAGATGCCTTTGAGCACTTCTTGCTGGCCAAAGGACTTGTAGATATTCTCTGCTCGAATCATAGGCTTTTGCTTTTCATCTGCGCCCTACAGCGGCAAAGCGGAGTAGCGCTCGATAAATGCCTTTAGCTCATCTACCATAGCGGGTGAGCCAATAGCGATGGTAGAGCGTTGGTGCAGTTCTTTGGGTTCAATGTCCAGGATGCGTTTTAGCTGTGTATTGATGGCTTTGCCCCCCGCCTGTTCTATGACCATGGACAGCGGATTGCATTCGTAGAGCAGGCGCAGTTTGCCTTTCGGATATTTTCTCGTGCTAGGGTAGAGGAAAATACCTCCTTGGATGAGGATGCGATGGATGTCACTAACCATGGAGCCGATGTAGCGCAGGCCGTAGTTTTGATCGCTGCAATGGTCGATGTAACGGCGCAACTCAAGGTCAAATTTAGAATAGTACCCCTGATTAACAGAGTAAAACTGGCCGTTTTCCGGAATGCGCATATTGCGATGGCTCAGGCAAAACTCACCGATGCTGGGGTCAAGCGTAAAGCCATTGACCCCGTTACCCGTAGTGTATACTAACAGAGTAGAGGTACCGTACAGAACATAGCCCGCCGCTACTTGGCGGGTTCCAGACTGGAGAAAGTCGTCCAGAGTGGCCGGCCCAGAGGGGTCGCTCTTGCGCCGGTAGATGGCAAAGATGGTGCCTACAGAAACGTTCACGTCGATGTTTGAGGAGCCATCCAAGGGGTCAAACAGCACCACATAGTTGCTCTTCTTGGAGTGCACAGGTTCCACTTGGATGATGCCATCGCACTCCTCGGAAGCAATGGCGCAGCACTCGCCGCTGTTTTTAAGGCATTCGATGAGCTTTTCATTAGCATACACGTCGAGCTTTTGCTGTACATCGCCCGAGGCATTGTCTGAGCCATCGGCTACGCCCAGAATGTTGACCAACCCCGCTTTGTTGACTTCGCGGTTAATGATTTTGGCCGCTACTCCAATATCGCGCAGGAGCCCTGTCAGTTCACCGGTGGCAAACTCAAAGTCTTTCTCAGAGCGGATAATGAACTCGTCGAGGGTAACAATGCGATTACCTGGCCGGTAAAGATTGCTAGAGGCCTCGCTCACCGCCTTTTTCTTGCTGTTTGTGTTGGTGGTCATAGCAACTTGGAAAATATGGTTAGGGTAACGTGATGGCGAAAAAAGTTGAAGCAAAAATATAAAAGTTTGTCTGCGCGTACTTAGAGGGGAGCTATTGCTTAAAAGGCTGATGCCCAGCGCGATTATTCCGCTAATTGACGGATAATACGCCCGTCGGGCAGGATATGGAGCGGCGTTTTGG